>NZ_CP161812.1:5733316-6035070 GCF_040801775.1 Luteolibacter sp. Populi | reverse complement strand
TCACCTGGAACTGCACCTCTATGCCGGCGGTCGCCGCGGCTGGTGCCTGACCTTCAAGGAAGCGGTGCGCGCGAAGGATGGCAGCATCGTGGGCGTCTGCGGGATCTCGCGCGATCTTCACGGGCCGCACGACCGGCAGGAGGATTTCGCGGCGATGTCGAAAGCGATCGACCACATCCACAAGCATTTCGAGGAGCCGCTGAGGCTGCCCTATCTGGCGGAGATGGCGGGCTTGTCGGTTTATCAGTTCGACCAGCGGATCCGTTCACTCTTCCACGTGACGGCGGGGCAGTACTTGGTGAAGGTGCGGATCGATGCGGCGTGCGACCGGCTGGCGCAGACGAGCGAGGTGATCGCACAGATCGCGCTGGGTTGCGGGTATTCGGATCAATCGGCGTTCTCGCGGCAGTTCAAGCAGGCGGTAGGGATCAGCCCGCTGGCGTATCGGAAGAAGATGCAGGGGTGAATCCGGGGGATGCGGGTTTGCTACTCCGCGGAGGCTAGGGAGGCGACCAGTGCCAGCAAGGGTTCCGCGGTATGGTTCTTCTGCCACGCTACAAAGATATTCCAAGTGGCTTCGGCGTCGGAGATCGGGACGATCACGACCCCTGGCCGCTTCATGTGGCGAAAGAAGGCGGGAAAGATGCCGACAACCCCGTCATTGGCGACCGCTGAGAAGCCCTCGGAAATGCCGCCGGGAACCTCCACTATCTTCGGCCTGAAGTTCCCATAGATCCGACAGAGGCGGATCAGGCGGCTACGGATGCCCGGCACTTCGGACTCGGAACCCACCATGAAGGTTTCGTTCTTCAAATCCGCGATCTTCAGCCGTTTCCGGGAAGCGAGGGGATGGTCTTCCGCAAGACTCGCAAGGCTTTTGATCACGGCGATTTTCTTGGTTTGGAAATCCCGCCTGGGAAGGCTCCCGATGTCCTCGATGAAAGCGAGGTCGATCTCTCCCTGGCGGAGTGCCGTGATCTGTTCCCCGGGAAAGAGGTCCAGCAGCTTCACTTTCGTTTCAGGGTGGAGGCTCCGCAGTTTTTTAAGTGCCGGTTCGAGATACTCGTGAAACGCGGAGGCCAGATAGCCGATCCGCAGTTCTCCCGCCCCGCCGCGGATGATCCTGCGGACCGCCTGGAGGTTCTGGTCGTAGTGCGCGAGGAAGCCCCCCATTCGTTTCGCAAGCGCGCGCCCTCCCGCCGTGGGCAGGACTCCGGTCGAACTCCGTTCCAGCAAGGGTCCTCCCAGCTCATGCTCCAGCGCCTGCATCTGCCGGGAGAGGGCGGATTGGGAGATGCTCAGCCGGGCGGCCGCCCGGTGCAGGCTGCCCTCTTCGATGACGGTCAAAAACGATCGGAGTTGCAGGAGCACGGCGTCCACCGTGATGCAAAACCTGCATCACGGCAATGACGAATGAACGTTACCCGGCGCTGCGGATCTCCGGTACGATGACGGCCTATGAGCAGCCCTGCCAACACGATCACGACCGCCAGCCTCCTTGAACGACTCAACTGGCGCTATGCCACCAAGCAATTCGATCCGGAGCGCAAGATCAGCCCGGAGGACTGGTCCGCCTTGGAAGAGGCGCTGGTCCTGTCACCCTCCAGCGGTGGCTTGCAACCCGGGAAATTCATCGTCGTCACCGACCCGGCTATCCGGGAAAAGCTGGTCCCGGCTTCCTATGGACAAGCGCAGGTGAAAGATGCCTCGCATCTGGTCGTCTTCACGGCGAAGACGAATTTCGGAGAGGCGGATGTCGATGCCCACCTCGAGCGCATCGCGGAGGTCCGGGGTGTCCCGCTTGAATCGCTCGCTCAATTTCGCGGCATGCTTCTCGGAGGAATCGTCAATGCGATGGACGCGCCGGCCCGTCAGGCATGGGCCGCGCGCCAGGCATACATCGCGCTGGGAAACCTGCTAACGAGCGCGGCATTGCTCGGCATCGATGCCTGCCCGATGGAGGGCTTTGCGCCCGATCAATACGACAGCATCCTGGGTCTCAAGGACAAGGGACTGACAAGCGTGGTCATCTGTCCCATCGGTTACCGGGCTGAGACCGACGCTTACGCGGGTCTGGCCAAGGTGCGGTTTGCGAAAGAGGACTCGGTGATCCACGTCTGATACCTGATCGCGGCGTCTCAGAGGCGAAGGCAGGGATCTTTCTCCGAAAGGTCAGGCTGGGGACGGCCGGAAGCCTCGCAACCAAGCCGGTCTTAGAGGGAAAGCGCCACCAGCCTGACCGCTCGGAGAGCGGTCCCTGCCTTTTACTCGGAACACGTTCCTGGCATGTGGCGATCTGTTAGATCATTTCGTCAGGTTCCGCAGGACCCTGTGTAGAACCAGAGCAGGCGGACCTATTGAAAGGCGGCTTGAAGCGGGTGCGGCGGAAGCGTTTGAAAGGACTCATTCCCTACACGACGGCTTCTTGTGGACCGGTTTTGCCGGGCGATTCCGGCCCTTCGCCGAATCTAACAGAATTGAAACGGGTGCTGCTAGCATGCTACTGCATTCTGCCCTCCTGTTAGAGGCGGAGTGCAATCAGCGAGGGGCGGGCATTCTACGCAGCTCCAAGCAATCTAGCTTGATTGTAAAGGGTTCCTGCAGGCCGAGGAAGGTGGCATGGCGGATGCGAAAGACTTGCCTTGTCCGGCACGAAGGACAGAGGGCAGCAGCCCCTCGCTTAATGCCCCTACATTTGAATTTGGAATGAGAACGATCGCAAAGGCATTTGGTTTGGCTCCCGGCGGAGCCTTGGTGATCCCCCAAGGGAAACCGACATCGGTAAGGAGCGCCCCCGCGTCTCCGGCCCACGCTTTAGATGCCAGGTCGTCATCGTCCCCCAGGATTTCGCGGCGCGACTCTTAGGTGCCCGGGCTCTCTTCGCCGCGCCTCCGGACAATGTCATCCTCACGTTGCCGGAAGCCCCATGTGGCGGAGCCTGCCCGGGCACAGTTAGTCGCACCCCGTTCGCCCGTGCCCCCGCGCGGGCAACTGCTTCCGCCCCCCCTTCGTCGGCAGAAGCAAAAAGCCGGAACGTTTCTTCTTCCCCCCCTAGAGAAACGTTCCGGCCCTATTTTTTGGGATGAGTCGCGTCGTTGTAAGGATTCAAGGATCACGGCGGCGATTTCGGGATGGGGCTGTCCATGGACTGGCAGACCCTCCTGTCGGTCAGGGAGGACGGTTGGGAGAATCCTGAATTACAGTATGGGGTGGACGTGAATATTCGCGGCTCTGGAGAGCCGCGCTACTTGCTTCAGGCGAAGCGGTCCATGGACATTTGTCCGATGGGCCGGAAGGGCGGGTGGCTGGCTAACAGGTCGGCGACGAGGCGGCCGGTGACGGGGCCGAGGCTGAGGCCCATCATGGCGTGGCCGCCGGCGACGATGAGGTTGGAGAGGCGCTGGCTGCGGCCGAGGTAGGGGATGCCATCGGGCGAAACGGGGCGGAGGCCGGCCCAGGGCTTGATGCCCTCGAAGTCCTTTTCCGAGAACTTCGGGTAGTAGGCGTGGACGGACTTGATGATGCCGCGGACCCGCGGGGAGTTGATGGAGAGATCGAGGCCGCCGACTTCCATGGTGCCGGCGAAGCGCAGGCTGCCATTCATGGGGGTGATGGCGACCTTGGACTCGACGAAGATCGAGCAGATGCGCGGGAGTTCGGGCGGTGTTGGAAGGGTGAGCGAGTAGCCCTTGCCCGCTTGCAGGGGGAGCTTGATGCCTGCCTTCTCTAACAAGACCGCGGTCCACGAGCCGCCGGCGATGACGAATTCATCGCCCTCGAAGCGTTGTCCGTTTCCTGTGAGGGCGGTGATCTTTCCAGACTGGGTCTCGATGGCGTCGATCTCCACGCCGCTGGCGATCTGGCCGCCGAGGGCGATGACCCGCTTGCGAAGGGAGGCCATGAAGCGGGCGGGATCGAGGTGGCAGTCCTGCGGGAAATAGACCGCGCCGGCGATGTCCATGGTGATGTCCGGGTCGAGCAGTGCGGCGGCGGCGGCATCGATGACCTGCGCTTCAAGCCCGATCCCGCGGGCCTCGTCGGCGACATGGGCTTCCTCATCGAGGCCCTTGGCGGTCTTGCAGAGCATGAGCATGCCGCGCTTCTGGAGGCCGAAGTCTTCCTCCGCGGAGAGTTCCTCGAAGAGGCGGCGGCTTTCGAGATTGAGGTCACGGAGCAGCTCGCGGGTGCGGGCGACATGCCTGGCCGTGGAGTTCCGGTAGAAGAGCCAGCCCCAGCGGGCGAGGTCGAGGTCGATGCGCGGACGGACGTAGAAGGGGCTCTCCGGATTGAACATCCAGCGCAGGCCCTTCGAGATCATGCCGGGAGCGGCCAGGGGGATGAAGTGGCTGGGGACGATCATCCCGGCATTGCCCATCGAGCAGTTGTCGCCGCCAGCCGCCTCGCGTTCGACCACGGTGACGTCGAGACCGCGCTGGAGGACGTGGTAGGCGGAGCACAATCCGATCACCCCGCCGCCGAGAATGACCACGCGGTTCTTGCGAGGGTTCACTGGGAGAATCCTAGCGCTGCGGTCTTGCCGGAGTCTTCAGGAAAGACTCGGGAAACGCGGCATTGGTGACGGATAAGAAAGCAGGAATGAACCGCCAAGACGCAAAGAGCGCCAAGTTAGAAACGTTTTTTGGGAGGGAACGAAACGCGGAGGCGCGGAGATCGCAGAGAGGGGCGCGGGGGAAAGGCAGGAGGAGTTTGCTAGTTTTCAGTTTTCAGGGAAGGCAGGAAAAGAAGGCCCGGCATTCCATTACTCAGGAACTTGGCGATCTTGGCGTCTTGGCGGTTCATTTTCCTGGAACCAGCCGAGGGGGCGCGGATGACCGCAGGGCCTTTTTCGGGGCGCTGGACAGTGCCGGGGGGGGCGTGCATGATTTCCGCCGGAGATGAAAAGCTTGGTCGCCACCCTTGCGCTGCTCGCGCTGACGATCCCCGCGGGGGCTGCGCCGCCACGCGTCGCGACCGTGCGCGTCAATGACATCCTCCTGAAACTCGAGAGCACGGCGAAGGCGAACGACGATTACAAGGTCAAGCGCGAGGCGATCGGCAAGGACAAGCGCAAGGTCACGCTCGACGAGATGATCGCCGATCTTGAACTGCGCCGCAGCAAGCTGAGTGACAATGCATCGATCGACGCGGAGACCCGCAAGAAGCTGCTGCGCGAGTACATGCTGAAGCAGCAGGAGGCGAAGTCGCTGCAGGAGGAATTCCAGAACTTCAGCACGGAGAAGCAGCAGGCCCTGAATGCGGAGATGGTCGGCAGCATCCGCGGGCGCCTGAACCTGATCCACGGCACCGCGGAGAAGATCGCGAAGGAAGAAGGATTCGATTGGGTATTCGACAGTTCAGGAATCTCGAATACGGGTGTGCCGCTGATGCTCTACGCCAAGACGCCGAACGACCTGACCGAACGCGTGATCGCCGCGCTGGGAGCGACCAAGCCCGCCGTGCCGCCGGCACCGGCGGCGAACGAGAATAAGAACGACAAGAAGCCGAAGCGCTGACGCTGAACCAGCGCACCCTCCCCACACACTTTTTTGCAAACCATGGACATCTGGGAACAAATCAATTGGTATTTCGTGGGCGGTCTCGGGACCGGCCTGGCCGTCGCCGCCGTGGCATGGAAGTCGGGGTTTTCCGCCCGCCGCCGCTTGGGCAAGGATGTCCGCAAGCTGGAGAACGAGCTCCGCGAGCTGCAGGGGCACCTCAATACCCAGCTCAAGATCAATGCCTCCGGCAACGATGCGCTGCAAAAGGATCTGGATGAGCACCGCCGCCAGAACGAGAACCTGCGCGTCAGCCTGGCCAGCCTGCAGAACAAGCCGGGCAAGGCCGAGCTGCGCCACGCGCAGATCACGGAGAGCGCGGTGCGCCTGATGCGCGAGCAGGCTCCGGGCTTCGCCCCGGCGTGGGAAAAGGCGGTGCGCCAGGCGGAAGGCGAACTGGAAGCGGGCGAAAGCGGCCTGAAGAAGCTGGTCCGCCGGGTGATCCCGGGAATCGGGATGGGGCCATCCGCAGCGCATGCCGCCGGGACCCACGAGGGGGAGAGCTGAAGTTCCAAGTAAGAAGGACCAAGTGGCAAGGGAGAGCTTCCGCGGCGGGTCGCAGGGGTGGTCGTGCCTTTGGGGGAGGTTTAGGGAGGAGGGGCATTTCTGTGGCTGGGTGCCGGTCCGGTGCCAGCGACAATAAGGTCGCTGCTCCTTATGCATGCATGGGGCGGAGCGGTGAGGATCAACGACATCTTGACGCCGGCGGGGCCCTCCCCTGCCCTATGCAAGACACGGAGAGGCTTCCACTTGGCACAGGCTCCGCTCGGAAACCGTCGAAAAATGTCTTTCCCGGCAGTTGCCATGAGGAGGCGGAACAGTTGAGTCTTATCGGGTCACTCGTTTCAGAGCCCCCCACAGCGGAGTCAAAACATGTCCAATAGTGCCGATCACGATATCCTCACCGTCCTCGATGCAGCGGGTCCCCAGTGGGCCGAGTTGCAGGCGTGGAAGGTGGTTCCCGTGGAGTCCGCGGCCAATGGCGCGATCACGCTGAACGGGCCCGCCTTCATCTACCGCTGGGAAAACGGGCTGGGACCGGTGAAGGTTTCCTTCTGGGCCGAGCAGGAAGGCCGGATCCCGAACGGGCCCGGCCACCTGCTGGCGATCGAGCCGGGCCTGGGCACGATCCGCCTGAAGCTGCCCGGCCGCGAGCCGATGGTGGTGGGCGCAGTCGATCCGGTGATTTACCAGCAGATCGGCGAGCTGACCGGCGAGGCGCAGTCCGCCTTCCAAGGTCAGTCCGGCGAACGCTGGTCGCGCGATCTGGTGATCGTGGCCGCGGCGATGCGTCTGGCCGCGCTGACCCGCGAGGCCGCTGCTGCCGCCGCCGGGCCTGACCGCGGGACGAAGCGCTCGCCACGCAAGGACCAGCTCGTGACCCAGCTTCACGAGTGGCTGCGACCGAATTTGGAGAAGTCGGTGAAGCTGGGCGATGCCGCCAAGCGCTTCGCCAAGAGCCCGCGCCAGTTGATCCGCATTCTCAAGGAGACCACCGGGGCCGGCTTCGCCGAGCACCTGACGATGCACCGCCTGACGCTCGCCCGCGCGCTGCTGATGCGCAGCGGGCAATCGGTCATGGATGTGGCGCGCGCGTCCGGCTTCAACAGCCGCGAGCAATTCATCCGCTCCTTCAACAAGGCCTTCGGCTGGACGCCGCTGCAATTCCGCAAGGCTTGGAACCAGGCCGCGCTGAGCGATGCCGAGCTGGCCCAGCTCTGCCAGGTTTCCGAGCGGAAGCCGGTCGAATGGCTGCCTATCGGCGGGGTCGCATCAAGCCCGGACGAAGATCACGAGGGCGAGCCGCACACGGTGGTGGTGGCGAATGCGCTGCACGAGATCGTGGAGCTATTCTGGGTCACGCCGCAGGGCAAGCGGGCGCGGATCGACGTGCTGGAGCGCGGCGGGATGGTCTTCGTAAACCGCGACAATGGCGGATCGTGCTGGATCGTGAGATCGCCGGGTTCGGGGAGGGAGAGGTACTTCCGGACGCCGGATGATCACGCGCTGGGAGTGGTGACGGCGGCGACGATGGAGGGGTAGGCCCGCGGCGCGGGCAAGGCCCTGTCCTTAATGCGCGGATGCTACGAGATCCATAGTATCATGGTAGCCGCGAGCACCCACTTGCCGTCCTGCTTTTTCAGCAGGACCATGACTCCTTGCCCGGGATAGATCAGCGCTTGCCGGCCCGATGGATCGAAGCCCGCCCGGGTCAGATGCAAGGCGTCACGACTGCTGCGCTTACCCGCATCGATCTTGATCTCCGCCCCGCCTGGCACCTGCCAGCTTTTCACGGAGTGCGCAGGGATCGGGCGGTTGCGCTTGAGAAAGCTCTCAAAGGTAGCGCGCTTCAGTTCCGGCATGTCCTCATGAAGACGCGACCACGATAGACCCGCGTAGGAGGAGTCGCACGAAGGCTCGGGACCGTGCGGCGCTTTCCAATAGACCCGAGGGGGAACTTTCAGAAATGCGGCGTAGTCGGCGATCACCTCGTAATCGAGGGCATCGAAGGTGTGGGCGTAGTCATGCTTCTCACCACAGGATGAGCAGGCCTCGGTCCACTTGGCCGCGGTTGGAGACGGGTCGGGCGTGGAGATCGAGCAGGAAGATAGCGTGGCCACTACCATCGGAATCAGTGGCCAGAGGTATCGTGAGGAGGAACGACGCTTCGCTTTCATCCCGGAGCAACGCATCAGCGCGGGCGGAGGATGAGGACGGAGGAGGCGGTGGCGCGGTCGATGACGTCGCGCTCGTTGCCCTTGGCGACGGGTTTCGGCGGGGCTTTCACGGCGGCGGCTTTCGCTTCCGGGACGGATTCGAAGAAGGCGCTAACGACATTGCCCTTGATGGCATAACTGACGTTGTCCGCGGAGGCACCGTTGCTGCCCATCAGCTTCGCATTGATGACGCCTACCACCCAGCCGGTGGAGAAGTCGACGAGCGCACCGCCGGAGTTCCCGTGCTGCACCGGCACGGTGGTCTGATAGCTGTCCTTGCGGTCGCTGATGCCGGAGGCGGCGCTGATCCGGCCATCGGTGAACTTGGGCTCCACGCCCTGGACCATGGGATCGGGATAGCCGACGGTGAAGACGGTGCGGCCGAGCGGGAGATCGCTGGCACCCTTGGATACGGCCTGCCAGGACGCCGGGGAATGGGTCGTCTTGAGCAGGGCGAGGTCGTTGGCCTCGTCGGTCTTGACGACCCTAGCCTGGATGATCTTGCCATCGTGGAGCCGGAGGTCGACCTCCCTGGCGTCGCTCACGACGTGTTCGTTAGTGAGGATCCAGCCATCGGCGGAGATCCAGAAGCCGGACCCGCAGGAGGCGTATTTCTTGAAATCAAAGGCGTTGTCCGGAGCTCCCGAGCCGGGCCGTTTCGGCTGGGTCCGCATCAGCTCCTGGACGAACTTGCGCGGCTCCCGCTGGTGAACTTTCATCCACTGGCTCAGCACGTCGTTCTTCTCGAAGCGGACGAGCAGGCGCCCGACCACGTAGTCCTCGAAGTCCTCCTTGCTCTTGAAGTCGTTCGCGGGGTCCTGATCATTAATCAGGTTCGAGACGCCCCACATCACGTCGTTCTGGATCTCGAGGAAGGCCGCGGCCGCCTTCTCGTCGCCGCCGAAGAAATTCGAGGTGAAGTAAGCGAGGGCTTCATCCATTTCCGCCTGCTGCTTGGCGCGCTCCCGCTGTCTCTCCTGCTGGGCCGTTTCCGCATCGCGTGCTTCCCGGGCGGCGAGGGCGTCCTTGATTTTTTTGAGCTCCGCGTCCATCCGGACCTTCTCCGGATCCTCGGGTGCGGGCGGTGGCTCCGGCTTGGGCGGAGCGATGGAGGTGGTCAAGGCACCGGGCCCCTCGGCGGGTGGCGGTGGTGGTTCTGCCAGCTTCTTGCCGGCGGAACTCATCCAGGCCATCAGGCCGACGAGCAGGACGCAGGCGCAGCCCAGACCGAGGAAGAGCATGGTGCTTTCCTTGGAAGCTCCTGATTTCCGGGGGCGCGGTGCCGTCACGGGTACGGGGGCCGGGCGGCCGCGGAGAGGCGGCTGCGGGTGCGTCTGTTGGACCTGCCGTGCCGCCACTGCGGGAACGACGCGCGCCTGCACCACGGGGACGACCGGAATCTGGGCCTCCACTTGAAACTGCGCGCTGCACTCCGGGCATTGGACGCTGCTGCCGCTACTCTCGACGGAAGCCTGCATGGCGATCCCGCATTGGGGGCAATTGAATTGGACGTGCATGCGCGCGGACGGATGGGAGTCAAGAACGGGAAATCGGGGAAAAGCTGCGGGAGCTTGTAACAACTGGCGGGTCCCGGGCCACTAACAATTTCGAGATCGGCTCCTTCCAATGAAGAAAAGCGCGTGTCCCCTTGCGGAGACACGCGCTTGGAAAAACACTCGGTGCAAGATCACGCGAAGAGATCCGCCACCGGTACGCCCTTGTCGGCGAACTTGAAGGGGCGGCCCGAAGGCGACATGATGGTCTGGTCGTGCGGCACCCCGAGGGCGTAGGCGATGGTCGCATTGAAGTCCTGCGGGGTCACCGGCTTGTCCTTCACCTTCTCACCGCTCGGGTCGGTCTCGCCGTACTTGTAGCCGCCCTTCACGCCGCCGCCTGCCAGCAGACAGGAGAAGGCTGCAGGGTGGTGATCGCGACCGTCGTTATGCTCGGTCTTGATCTCCGGCGTGCGCCCGAACTCGGTGGCGACAACGACCAAGGTGTCCTTGAGCATACCGCGCTTTTCGAGGTCCTTCAGCAGGCCGGCGTAGGCACCGTCGAGTTCCTTGCAGCGGCCTTCCACGGACGCGAAGTTGTCGTAGTGAGTGTCCCAGCCGCCGAGCTGGACTTCCACGAAGCGCACGCCGTGCTCCACCAAGCGGCGGGCCAGCATGCAGCCTTGGGCGAAGCGGCCTTCTCCGTAGAGCTGGCGGGTCGCGGCGGGCTCGTCCTTGATGTTGAAGGCCTTCAGGTCCTTGCTGTTCATCAGCTTGATGGCTTCCTGATAGAGCTCCTCGTAGGCCTTCACGTCGGCATTCTGATAGCGGCCGTGGAATTGCTTGTTGAGGCGGTCCGCCAGCGAGAGGCGGCTATCGAAGTCGGCCTGCGAAACGGCGCCGGGCTTCTTGGTATCCTGGAGGCCGTCGGTCGGGCTGCCGATCGGGGCAGCGGCGTATTTCGCGCCGAAGAAGCCGCCGCCGGAGTATTCCTGCGAGGAATCGATCGCCACGTAGCCCGGGATCTCCGGATTGTGGCGGCCGCCCAGCATCATGACCCAGGCACCGAGGGAAGGATGCTTCACCGTGCCGCGCATGTCGTAGCTGGTGTGCATCATGTAGGTGCCCTGTTCGTGGGCACCTTGGCGCGAGGTCATGGAATTGACCACGCAGACCTTGTCCATCACGTCGGCGGTCTTGGGCAACCACTTGCCGATCATGATGTCGGTGGCCTTGGTCGGGATCGCCTCGGTCTTGCCCATGACCTCCTTCTTCTTCTTCGGGTCGAAGGTGTCGAGGTGGCTCATGCCACCGGACATGTAGAGGTAGATGACGCTCTTCGCCTTCGCGGTGGCGGGGGCGGCCGGCGCTCCGGAGGCCACGGTCGAGCCGAGCATCGGGAACAGGTTGACGCCGAGATACATCTTGGCGGCGTTCGAGATGAAGCGGCGACGGGTTGGCTCGTCGTAGCGGTTGAAGTCCGATGAATTCATAATTTTCGGAGGAGGGGGTCTTGGGTTTATTGGACGAAGAGGAACTCGGAAGACATGACGAGGGCGGAGACGATGTTGCGGATGCCGTTTTCCTTCGACTTCTTCAGCTCGTCTTTCATCCAGCCCATTTCCTCGGTGCTGGGCGGGCGGTTCAATATCGTGACGTAGAGGCGGCGGATCTTCTCCTCATCGGTGGTGGCACCGTCGAGGCTCTTGTAGAGCGCCGCGCCGGTGTTGTTCACGAGTTGGTTCTGGACGTAGCCGTTCATCAGCGAGAGCACCTGGCCGACGTTCGGCTCGCGGCTCGAACCCTCGACCACGATGCGGTCGGACTGGCCGAAGAGATAGAGCAGGTGGTCGCGGGGTGCGGGGCTGGGCAGCTCGGAAGCGCGGACGGCGGCGTCCTTGCCGTAGCGGCTGATCTTGCCGGTCATTCCCATCATGTCGCTGCCGCTGCTGGAGCCGCTCGCGCCGCCGGTCTTCACCTCGTTGAGGAGCTTGTTGAAGTAGCCGCGCACGGCTTCTTCGGAATCGAGGGCGAGCACCTCCTTGGAGACCTGGGTCATGTTCTTCTTCCCGACCAACACCGGCTTGTTGCCGACGTAGATCCGGTCATCGAGACTGCGGCGGGGCATCTTGTCCGGATCGCCGGCGGCCAGCGTGATCAGGGAATCCCAGAGCTGCTCCGAGGACAGGCGGAGGAGCTGGCGGCCATGGAAGTCATCGCCGCCGGCCACCTTCGAGGGCTGCGGATTCGGCACGAACTGGAAGGTCTTGGTATTGAGCAGGACTTTCTGGAAGGCGCGCAGGTCGTAATTCAGATCGACCATGAGGTTGATCAAGGTGGCCATCAGCTCGGGGCTGTGGAGATCCTTGGTCGGCTTGTATTCGTCCACCGGCTCGTAAACCGCGCGGCCCATGACCCGCTTCCACATGCGGTTGGCGGCCACGGAGGCGTATTGCTCGCCGGTCTTGGTGGTCACCCACTCGGCCAGCTGCTTGCGGCCATCGCCCTTGTCGTGCTTTTCCGAGATGCGGACCGTCTTGCCGAAGGGAGTCTTGGCCCCGATCATTTCGCCCGGGTCGCCATCCTTGTACTGGTAGTCGTTCGGCAGCTCGATCTTGCCGGCACCGGTGCCGCCGAGGCTCAGGCCGTAAACGCCGTCCCACATCACCTGCGCGACTTCGTAATCCACGGTGTTGCGCTTCTCGGCATCGCCCACTTCGTCCCACAGCTTGCGCATGTAGTTCTGACGGAGGGAGCCCTGGCCCTCGGTGAAGGCGGCCAATTCGAAGAATTCATGGCGCTCGGTGGTGCCGAAGGGATCGTCGTGGCACTGCGCGCACTCCATCCGCGAGCCGAGGAAGACCCGCATCGAGTTCGCCAGGTTGTCCAACGGCATGCCGCGGTCGCGGGTGTAGTAGCCCACCGCCGCGGTATTCGGGTCCCAGCCATCGCCGACGGAGGCCAGCAGGGCGTTCGTGAAATCGTTCCACGGCATGTTGGTCTCCATGGCCGTGCGCACCCAGTTCCGGTACGGCTCGAAGTTCCCTTGGAAGCCCGGCCGGCCGTCGGTCACGCGCAGCAGGTCGAAGACCCAGTTGGTCATCGTGCTCGAGTAGCCCTTGGAAGCCATCAAGTAATCGATCAGCAAGGTGCGCTTGGCGGGATCCTCGATCTCCAGAAAGGCGCGGGCTTCTTCCCCGGTGGGAATCCGGCCGATCGCCACCAGGAAGGTGCGGCGCAGGAAAGTGGCGTCATCCGTCACCGCCGGGACTTCCAGCTTCTGCTTCCGGTACCACGCGGCGATGTGGGTATCGATGGCGAGCGCGGACTTCTTGATAAAGGCCGGATCGTCCGCTTTCGCGAGCTTCTCCGCGGCGAAGCCGAGGGGTGCGCTGACCGTGAGGCAAGCGGCGACGACGCAAATGTGGGCTTTCATGGGTTTTGTCTGATAATCTAGGCGGGGCTTGGGAAAGCGTCAACCCGGCAGCCAGCCAAGAGTTGCGCGTAGCGGTCGCCATACATGGAAAACGAACGTTGTCTTACATCTTTCGTTTGAGATTCCAAGAAAAGACGATGCGACAAACCGCGAGTTTCTGCATTCCGCATTATTCCAATTTATTGTGACAGCCCGCAGGAGGCGATATGGTGAGCGGATGTCCCGCTTTAGTTGATTGTTAAGATCCGCGAACAAAGAGACGCGCCCTCACGCGCCGGAGCGAATTTCTCACAGGCTCGCGATCACCGGGCATGTCGGCTTCGCGCCGCGGAGATCCCCCCATCCGCATCCGCAGTTCGGCGGCATCGATTGCAGTGAATTCCATCTGGATCAACGCACGCGGGAGAGGCGATCTCCCTGCCATATTTCCCCTATCGGCATTCAGCCATGCCAAGGGCATCGGCCTACGCCGCCATCCAGACGCATCCCGTTTCTCCGCCCGAATTCCAGCAATCCCCCTCTAGCGCGGCGACACAGTCCAATCTTGAGCTGGTAGATCGATGATGGGTGATTCGGCCCCGATTCCCTTTGACACCAGCCGTCCCCCCGGAGTTAATGTGCATAGAATTGCATCAATGCCATTCGCACACGCCTCCTAAACCGCTGCGGCTGTGATCTCCGGCAAACGCAAGAATCCCCCTGCCCTCCCGACGACCGCTTTCGTCCCCGCGAATCCCAAGCCAGCCGCGGCGAAAAACCACGAACCGTCCGATAACCGAACCGATGAAACCCAGGAACCACTCCTTCATTCCACTTCGCATCCCCGCCGCGATGGTGCTGCTCGGCAGCACTTGGCAGGTCCACGCCGCTTTCACCGCGGTGGATAATTTCAATACCCGCAGCCTCGGCAATATCAGCGGCCAGGGCGGCTGGCTCGCGACCAATACGACCTCCGTCGCGGTGATCGTGGACCCCGGCAATCCGATCAACAAGGTGCTGCGCCAGTCCGGGGACGGGGATGCAGGAGTCGCCCTGCCGGCCGCGATCGCGAATGCCACCACCGGCACCTACTTCTTCCGGATGCGGGTGATCAGCACGACCAATAACACCTCCTTCGGCCTGGCGGATTCGCCGCTGCCGGTGACCACCGGGCAGGTCGGGAATTTCGGCAGCTTCGAGGTCCAGGCGCAGGCGATCAATGCCAACCTCCGCGGCCGGGACGTCGCCACCACCTTCGCCACCCCGCTGAATTTCCAGAGCACCGCGTGGTACAAGGTCTGGCTGGTGGTGAACAACACCAGCGACACGTGGCAGATGTATGTCCAGAGCGCGGACGATTCCGGCTACGCCACGCAGACCCAGCTCACCCCGACCGACGGCACCTGGAACTTCCGCAACGCGCCTGCCAGCAACGCGATTACCACCGCCCAGTTCACTTCGGACAACGGTAATGCCTTCCTCTACTTCGACGACCTCTACATCGACAATGCCGGCGTCAACCTCGCCGATCCTACCTTCGTGGCCGATCCGGATACGGACGATGACGATCTGGTCGATGCGTGGGAGACCTTCTACTTCGGCAATCTCGCGCAGGGGCGCAACGACGATACCGAGAACGGCGGCACGGGCGACGGCCTGACCCACTTCGAGGAACAGACGCTCGGCACCAGTCCGCTCTCGGCCGATACCGATGGCGACGGTCTCGCGGATGGTGCGGAGGACGATGGCATGGCCAACCCGGCCTTCGGCAACGTCCGCACCAATCCGCTCGCCGCCGACAGCGATGGCGACGGGGCGAGCGACGGCCAGGAAACCAGCGGCGCGCTGAATGCCGCCTTCGCCAACACTCCCACCGATCCGAACCTATCGGACACGGACGGCGACGGGATGCCGGACTTCGACGAGACGGTCTATCCTTCCAATCCGAACGACATCGCCAGCTTGCCTAAGCTCCACGCGCTGATCGGTCCGGCCAAGCGTAATGGCAGCTTCGAGCTGCTCGGCGGGGTCACCGGCGCGACCGCGGAGGCCAATCACTGGGACACCGATAGCGATGGTGACGTGGACAATTGGACCCTGTGGCCCACCGTCTCCAGCGCGAACGGCGGCGGCACCGATGACGCACAATCGCCGAGCAACGGCACCCGCCGCACCGAGGTCGACGTCAACAACGCGGCCTACAATCTCTCTACCTATCAGGTGAAGGAGGGCGACATCATCCGCGTCACCTGGGACCACCTCGCGACTTCTTCCGGCACCGGCAACCACACCTTCTGGGTGGCCTATGACGATGGCTTCGGCGGGATCCTGCAATTCACGCCGACCGCCACCGTTTCGCGGGCACCGGGCACCGCGAGCAAGCTGATCTACAAGGTGCCCGCCGCCAGCCCGATCATCGGCAAAAAGATCGGCGTGGGCGTGAAGGCCTTCGCCAATGACCAGCGCATCGACAACGTGGTGCTCACCGTGGTCGATGGCGATAGCGATGGCGACGAGCTGAGCGACTTCTGGGAGGACCAGAACTTCGGCAACAACGACGAGAACCCGACCCCGGGAGAACTGGTCCTGCAGGGCAAGCTGGATGACCCTGACGGCGACACTTATAACAATCTGGCCGAACAGGCGGTGGGTTCGAATCCAAACAGCGCCGCCTCGAACCCCGGCGATACCGATGGTGACGGCCTGGCCGACGAGTGGGAGCTGACCTATGCGCCCGATCTGGCGACGCTCACCGGCAGCGGCGACCCCGATCACGACTACGCCACGAACGAGCAGGAGGAGACCGGCGACAGCCACCCGCTGCTCTCCGTCGGCTTCCCGGACACGGATCACGATGGCCTGAACGACGGCTGGGAGAAGGCCCACTTCACCAACCTCGGCACTGCCGATATCGACTCCGACTCGGACGGTTCCATCAATTCGCTGGAGATGGCGGCGGGCTCGGATCCGGGCAATCCGGCCTCGACGCCGGCGAAGGCACTGCTAGTCCACCGCTGGAACTTCAATGGCACGCTGAACGACTCGGCGGGCACATCCCATGCCCAGATCGTGGATGCGGATGCGAACCCCGCGACCGGCGGCGGATCCTCGATCTCCGCCACCGCTGTGACGCTGGATGGCGGCCTGAATACGGAGTCGGACTACGTTGATCTCGGCACGAACCTGCTGCAGGGGAAGATGACACCGGTCACGATCGAGCTGTGGGCCACCCAGAATACGGTGCAGAACTGGTCCCGCATCTTCGACCTCAACAACGGCACCAGCAATGAGTACCTGATGATGTCGTGGAGCTCTGGAGTGAATCCGAATGCGGACTCCGTGGAGTGGAAGGACACGAGCATCACCACCCGCATCAACTCGGTCGCACCCTACACGCCGGGCACGCAGTATCACATCGTGATGACGATCCTGCCCGCGGTCCATTCCGGGGAGGCGATCGGCAACGGCAGCCGCGTGGTTTGGTATGCCGCACCGGTCGGCTCGACCTCGCCGCTGGGTCAGATCCAGGGGAGCTTCGATGCGCCGCACCACCTGAGCACCTTCAATGACCTGCACGCCTGGCTCGGCCGTTCGGTCTTCAGTGTCCTGCCGACACCGGACAGCGTGGCCGGCGCGACCTACGATGAAGTCCGTATTTGGGACGGGGCCCTGGCCGATGTGCAGCGCCACGTGGCCCAGGCCGCGGGACCGGATGCGCCGGACCTCGTCTCTGGATAGCGAGCCGGACGGCCTGCCGGATGCGTGGGAGATCGGCTTCTTCGGCAATACCGCGCAAGGCAATGTCGATTCCGATGGCGATGGCCAGATCAACTCCGCGGAATTGCTCGCGGGCAGCAATCCGGCCAGCATCACGTCCGTGCCCGGCGATGCCGATGGCGACGGCCTGGGCGATGCGTGGGAGTTCACGAACTTCGGCAGCTTCGCCGCCACGCCCGGCGGAGATCCGGACGGCGACCGCGACACCAATGCGGTCGAATTCGCCAACGACACGAATCCGGTCAACAAGGAGAGCTTCTTCAGCGCCACCGCCGACACCGTTCCGGATTCCTGGAAGGCCTTCTACAACATCTCCGCGCAGGGCAGCCTGAGCGATCTGGACGAGGGCCCGGGCGACGGCATCGACAACCGCACCGAATTCGTCCGCAATACCAACCCGACGCTCCGCGATACCGATGGGGACGGGCTGGACGACGGCATCGAGGTGAATACCGAGCTGACCGATCCGCTCGATACCGATACCGACGACGACGGCCTGAGCGATGGCCAGGAAGTGAACACGACGCTAACCGAGCCGCTGTTCAGCGACACCGATGGCGATAGCTTCGGCGACAACTACGAGCTGACCCACGCCAGCGATCCCCTGCTCGCTTCCAGCACGCCGGTGCAGCCGACGGGCTTCGCCTTGCTGGAGGACTTCGATGGTCCGGGCATGGTGGCGGGCCAGAGCATCCAGGGCGTGAATGGCTGGGTGGCCAGCGACCCGGGGAAGGCCACGGTGGTGGCGGATCCGGCGGATGCCGATCACGAGTTGCAGTGGGCGAATGGCAACCTCTCGAAGAGCATTTCCTCCGCGGGCCTCGCGATCCTGAACGGGAACACCGGCACGCTGTTCTTCCAGATGCATTGCGAGACGGCGATCTTCGACCGCAGTTTCGGCCTCAGCGATGTCCCGAATCCCGCGGGTCCCGGCGACTTCGAGGCGCAGGTGGCACCGCTGGCCGGAAATATCCGAGTCCGCAATGCGGCCGCCACGCCGGACACGACCTACGACATCCCGCCGATGCAGTGGATGAACGTGTGGATCGTGACGAACAACAACACGGACACGGTGAAGGTCTTCATGGAGACGCCAGCCGGCCAGGTCGGGAAGATCGAGCTGACCGCGGCCGGCGGCCCCTATGTCTTCCGCAACGGGGCGGCGGCAAACGCGCTGATCAGCCTGTGCCTGCTGAAGTTCGAAGTCCCGGAGAGCAAGATCCTGATCGATAACCTCTATGTCGATGCCAAGGCGGAGAACCTGAACAATCCGCTCTCCTCCGCCGGCGACGGCGATGGCGACGGTCTGGCCGATGCCTGGGAGACGACCTACTTCAACGGCCTGGGCGAGGTGGCCGCCGGTGACTTCGACAAGGACGGCACCGACAACATCACCGAGTTCCGGCTCGGCCTGATCCCGAACAGCGGGAGCTCGCGCTTCGCGGCGACGCGTCAAGGGAACGGCAGCATCAGCTGGCCGAGCACTGCGGGCACGACCTTCAAGATCGAGCGAAGTGTCAATCTCGGTGCCGGCGGCTGGTCGGTCCTGCAGGCCGCGTATCCCGGCACGGCCGTCAGCACCAGCTACACCGACCCTGCACCACCGCCGACGGGCAAGGCATTCTATCGCGTGACCTTGAACTGAGGAACGCGATCATCCGATCTCCAGGGTTACACGGGTCGCCGGGAATCGCGGGTTGCGATTCCCGGCCTTCTTTTGCCATCCACCCGTCTTCAGGTTAGAAGAGATCAAGGATTCTTCGACTGGCGCAGGTAGAGGAAGAGATCGCGGACCTCGGGTTCTTCGAGGGTGCCGAGCAGGCCGGCGGGCATCATCGATTGCGGGCTGAGTTCGCGCTTGGCGATGCTGTCCTTCGGCACGGTGACGGTTTCCGCGAGGGTCCTGAGGGTCACGCTGGAGGCATCCTCCGCGGCCACGACGCCGGCCACGAGCTTACCGTCCTTGGTGGCGATGAAGGTCTGCTGGTAGTCCTTACCGATCACGGCATCGGGATCGAGGATGTTCTGGAGGAGGTAGTCGACGTCGCCGAAGCTACCGGGCAACTCCGGGCCGATCTTCCCGCCCGCGCCGAAGAGGGTGTGGCAGGCGGCACAGGTGCGCTCGAAGATCGCGCGGCCATTCATCGCATTGGCGC
Source organism: Luteolibacter sp. Populi (assembly GCF_040801775.1). GTDB lineage: Bacteria > Verrucomicrobiota > Verrucomicrobiia > Verrucomicrobiales > Akkermansiaceae > Haloferula. Next base: position 6,015,957 of record NZ_CP161812.1, on the reverse strand, counting down.
GGCGGATGGCGTCCTCTCCGAGGAACTTGCGGTAGCGGGCGATTTCCTCTTGGCGAGCCGCATTCGAGGGCTGGAGCGAGCCGAAGTTTTTCGCGAGCCAAGTGTCGAAGTCCTCGCGCTTCGCCGCCTGAATCAGGCGGGCCAGCGGCGCGGTGAGGTCCTTGGCGGGAATCCTCTTCGAATCGATCGCGGCGATCAGGGCCTCGATCCCGGCGGGCCGGGCGACCAGGGTGGAGAGGGCGGCGGACTTCTCCTTGGCGCTGCATCTGGCATAGCCGTCCAGCAGGAGGCCGGAAATACGAGGATCATCGTAGCTGGCGAGTGCGCGCAGGGCATCGAGACGCAGCGGTCCGGCCTCGACGGCAAGCTTGACCAGGGCCTCCAGCGAGGCGAGATCACGCTGGACGAGCAGCGCTTCCAGAGCTTCGCGGCGGGCTTCCGGCACGGCCTTGGAATTGGCGAGAACGGCGCGGAGTTCGCCGAGCGCGGCGGAGCTGCCGAAGATCAAGGACAGAGCGCGGGCCTGCTGGCGGATGCCCTCGTCGGTATCGGCGCGCAGCTTCGCATAGACCGCGGGCCACGTGGCCGGCTCGGGCAGGCGCTTGCGGCCCTTCGCGCCGTCTAGCATGCCGCGGAGGATGTCGCCGCGGGCGGCAGGCCCCGCTTCGCCGAGGTAGGTTGCCAGAGCGGCCATCGCGGGTGCTGCCTTGGCTTCATCCGCGATCGCCACCGCCACGATCCGGCGCGGGATGAATTCGCAGAGCGGTCCTTGGCGGGAGGCCTTGAGCAAGTCGACGCCGCGCAGGGGATCGACAGCGACGGAGGCTTCCGCGGCATACCAATTCATGAGCGGGAGGTTGTGATCCGTATCGTCGCCCGCGTGCCGGGCCAGCGCGTCTAAGAAGGGCCAACGGTCGCCGGGTGGGAGCTTCTGCGCGGCGGAGGAAAGACGCAGGCGCACGGAGGGCGAGGGATCGGTCGTCGCGAGTTCGGTCATGCGTGCCAACACGGCATCGGACGGTCGGCCCTGCTCGGTGATGCAAGTGATGGTCCAGCCGCGGACGAACTCGGAGGGCTGGGATAACGCCTTCAAGGCCGTGGCCTCGCTCAGGGCTCCCTGGCTGTGGAGGGCCCACAAGGCGCGGAGCTGGCGGGTATCGTCCGGATTCTCCAGCAGGATCTTCTCCAGCGCCGCCGTGGTTTCGGGCTTGGCCCCGCGCTCCTGGAGCAGGCGGCGGGCGTGACGGACGAACCAGTCGTTCGGGTGAAGCTGCATCGCCACGAGTTCCGCATCGCTGGCCTTTGCGAGATCGAGGGCGCGGGGCTTCACCGCATCGTTCACGATCTTGTAGAGGCGGCCGTTCGAGCGGTCGGTGAAGGCGCGCTGCTGGTGGCAGGGCACCTTGTCATACCAATCGCTGATGAAGACGCCGCCGTCCGGCCCGTATTGAGGGGAAAGGCCGCGGAACCAGGCGTCCGGACTATCGATGAAGTTGGTCTTGCGGGTGCTGCGGTAGCCGGAGCCCTCGCGGGAGAAGGTCTCGCAGCGGAGCTTGTTCATGTGGACGTCGTGGAAGAAGAAATTGTCCCGCCACTCCGCCGGGAAGGCATCGCCGAGGTAGACCATCGCGCCGCAGTAGCCGGCCTTCTCGTAGCGGCCCCAGGCGATGGTACGGATGTCATCGTAGATGTAGGGATTGAAGTGCGAGCCCGCCTGGCGGGTGTAGTGAGCGCCCTCGATCCCCTGCCACATGTGCGGCACCACACAGGCGGCGAAGAAGGCCTCGCCGTGGTCGTTCCAGTCGATCCCCCACTGGTTGCTCACGCCTTCGCACCAGCGTTCGAAAACCTTGCGCTGCGGATGGTAGCGCCAGACGCCAGCATTGACCGGCACTCGCTCGGCGTCGGATGCGCCAGGCTTGCCGACATTCGAATTCGTGAAGATCCCGTGGGTGCCGTAGAGCCAGCCGTCCGGACCCCAGGTGAAGTTGTTCAGGGTCTCGTGGGTGTCTTCCGCGCCCCAGCCATCGAGCACCACCTGCGGCTCGCCGTCCGGGACCGCGTCGCCGTCCTTGTCGGGAATGAAGAGCAGGTTCGGCGGGGAGCCGATCCAGACACCGCCAAAGCCGACCGCGATGCCGCTGCTGAAGGTTGCCTTGTCCCAGAAGACCGTGCGCTTCTCGAACTTGCCATCGCCATCCGCGTCCTCGAAGACCAGCACCTTATCCTTCGGCTGGCCGGGGGACTCGGGGTAGTTGGTATTTTCCAGCACCCAGAGGCGACCGCGGTCGTCGATGGTGTAGGCGATCGGCTGGACCACGTCCGGCTCGCTGGCGATGACTTCCACGCGGAAGCCGGGCGGCAGCTTCATCTTCTCCGCCGTGGCCGCGGCATCCAGCGCCGCGGTGGTGGCCACCGGGCGGTTCGGGTCGTCCTGCGCATGGAGGAGGGCGGGAAAGAGGAGGAGCGGAGCGAGGCGCATCTGCACAATACGTTAGGTCGGGCGAGGAGCTTCCGGGGATGACGAATGAAGTGTATGAAAGAAAAGGGAATTCGGCCCGGGCCTTGGAGTAAGACGGGGTGCTCAAGATCCCGCTTGCGCCCCCTTCTTCATCACACTTCATTCGTCATTCGGAAATTCCTCATTCGACATTCCTCTTCCCATGCGCGCGATTCCCTTTCTCCTTCTCCTTGCCTCCCCGATCTACGCCCTGCCCGAGGCACCTGCGGCGAAATTCCGGGCCCAGACGCTCGATGCCAAGCTGGGGATCGGCTACGGGCTCTCGATCGCGGACATCGATGGCGATGGCAAGGACGACATCGTGCTGGTGGATGCCAAGGAGACGGTGTGGTACCGCAATCCGGATTGGACCAAGCACAAGATGACCGGCGCGCTGACCAAGCTGGACCACGTCTGCGTGGCGGCCTGCGACATCGACCACGACAAGAAGGCGGAAGTGGCGGTCGGCGCGGAGTGGAATCCCGGCGACACCAAGAACAGCGGCGCGGTCTTCACGCTGACGGCCCCGCAGGACCGGGTGGAGGAGTGGGTGGCGCAGCAGCAGCACCGCGAGCCGACCGTGCACCGCATGCACTGGGTGAAGAAGGCCGGAGACCAGTGGTTCCTCGCAGTCCTGCCGCTGCACGGTTGCAACAACGTGAACACCGAGGGCGACGGAATTCGATTCCTCGGCTACGAGCCGCAGAAGGAAGCGACGAAGGAGTGGCCGACTTTCCTGATCAACGACCAGTTCCACCTCGCCCACAATTTCGATCCGGTCACCTGGGCCGGGACCGCGGGTGACTCGATGCTGGTAGCCTGCAAGGAAGGCGTGCACCGGGTTCACCAGCAAGACGGAGCATGGAAAGCCACCCGCATGACCGAGAAGGGCGCGGGCGAAGTCCGGCTCGGCAAGCTGCCCAACGGCAAGCGCATGATCGCCACGATCGAGCCCTTCCACGGCAACCAGGTCGCGGTGAATCCCGAGGCGGAGAGCGGCCTTTGGTCGCAGAAGCGTGTCCTGTTAGACGACACGCTCGCGGAGGGGCATGCGCTGGCAACGGCGGATTTCCTCGGGCTAGGCTATGACCAGCTCATCGCCGGTTGGCGGAAGGGCGACAAGAGCAAGAAGGTCGGCATCCGGCTCTATGTTCCGACCGCCGAGGATGGTAGCGCCTGGAAGCTCCACGCCACGGTCGATGACAACACGATGTCCTGCGAGGACTTCAAGGTCGCGGACCTGAACGGGGACGGGAAGCCGGATATTATTGCGGCCGGGAGGGCGACGAAGAATCTGATCGTCTACTGGAATGAGGGATCTTGAGTCCGGAGACCCCTTGCGCTGGAGTGAAATCATTCAGACCTATTTTTCTTTCCTTACCAGCTCCAGATGAGTGCCCCACCCTTCCTCCGCGAAGTCTATCGCGAACATGTCGACCATTTCGGCGAGCCCACCGATTCGATTGTTTTTGACGACGATATCTCCTGCGAAGGCTATCCTGCGCGGATCGACATCCTCATCTGGGATGCCGACGACCATTGCGACATGACAACTTTCAGCACCATCGGCATGTCGTCCGTACCCATGCCGAAGGCTGCTTACCGGGCGGAACTCCATTTCGCGGTGAGAAGACACCTCGATGACAAGGACAAGCACCGGATTGCGCGTTTCCTGGCAAATCTTGCGATGTATCCGTTCCAGGTTGGAGATCCTCTTGATTGGTGGCACACTCTTCGGGATCCCGGACCGATCCCGCTTTATGACACTGCTAGCTGCGCGTTGCTGTACCCGCGTTTTGTCGAAGACGGATGGGACACTAGCATGATCGGCGACCAAGAGGTTCGGTTCCTGAACGTAATTCCAATCACGCCCACCGAGAAGGATCTTCGAGAGATTGATCTGATCGAGGACGCACTCTCCGGGCTCGATATCTTTGAACCCCGATGACAACGGCTTACAGGTATCGTGTCACCCTTGAAAGTCCCGGCTACTAGCAGCGTTCCGGATAGATGCTCCGCCACCTCCTGCTCGCCACGGCCTTCTCCACCCTCGCGCTCGCCGAGGACCCCTCCCCTACCTTGTCCCTCCCGGAGATGCCGGAACCGGTGCTCGGTCCGGACTCGATGCCGAAGGAGGGCGTACCGAAGGGGACGGTGACGAGCCATGTGTGGAAGGACTCGAAGGTCTTCCCGGGCACGATCCGCGAGTATCACGTTTACACGCCGGTGCAGTATGATGCGGCGAAGCCCTGCGCGGTGATGGTCTTCCAGGACGGCCACTCTTACTTGAATCCGACCGGCGAGTGCCGGGCGACGGCTGTCTTCGACAACCTGATCCACGCGAAGGAGATCCCGCCGGTCATCGGGATCTTCATCAATCCCGGCCACCTCGCTGCGGAGCTGCCGAAGGAGCCGTGGAAAAGCAGCAACCGCAGCGTGGAATACGACACGCTCTCGGATGCCTACGCGCGCTTCCTATTAGAAGAGATCCTGCCCGAGGTGGCAAAGGCCAAGAACCTGACGACCGATCCCGAACAGCGCGCGATCTGCGGGATGAGTTCCGGCGGGATCTGTGCATGGACCGTGGCCTGGCAGCGGCCGGATGCCTTCCGCAAGGTGGTCTCCCAGATCGGTTCCTTCACCAATATCCGCGGCGGCGATGTGTATCCCGGAATGATCCGCAAGGCGGAGAAGAAGCCGATTCGCGCCTTCTTCCAGGAAGGGATCGAGGATCTCGATAATCCTCACGGCTCCTGGCCGCTGGGGAACCTGCAGATGCAGGCGGCGCTCAAGTTCGCGGGCTACGACCACCGCTTCGTGTGGGGCCATGGCCAGCACAGCGGCAAGCACGGCGGGGCGATTTTCCCGGGCACCTTGCGCTGGTTGTGGCGGTGATTTAGGCTGGGAGGTTATGTCCCGTATCTTCGACCACATCGACCTCCGCGTGCCAGATCTGGCCGCCGCAGAGGGCTTCTATCGGCAGTTGCTGCCAGCCCTCGGTTTCACTCGGGAGATGGACATCGAAGGCTGGCTGCAATTCGAGAGCGAGAGCGGCGATCGGTTCTTCGGGGTGACGGAATCGCCGGGACACCGGGCCAATGAGAACCGGATCGCCTTCCATGCGAAGAGTGCCGGGGAGGTCGATCGGCTGGCCGGGGTCGCGAAAGCGGCAGGAGCGCGGGAGATCGAAGGGCCGATGGATTATGAGGAGGCGTATTATGCAGTGTTTTTCGAGGACCCTTGCGGGAACCGCTTCGAGGTGGCTTGCCGGAGATGAGAAGCTGTTTGGAATTGCTACCGCTTTGCCGGAAAGGACGGCTCTTCCCCTGGGGGCGCGGAGCCACCGGCCCGCAGAATGGTCCCTCGCTGCGGTGGGCAAGAAAAAGCCAGCAGCCAAGCGACGGCCCTCTCCATTTGATCGTCGTGATGGATAGCAATGCCAAGGCTGCTTCTGCGGGGCAGTGCCTCCGCGCCCCCAGGCGCTGACGCGTTCTTCGAGACCCAAGGGGCCTCTCTCACCCGATCATCGCCTCATACCCGGTGGCATCGAGGAGCTGATTGAGCTGACCCGCGTCCTTGACCTTGAGCTTGAAGATCCAGCCCTTGCCGTAGGGATCGGTATTGACCAGCGAAGGATCGGCTTCCACCGCGTCGTTCACTTCCACGACCTCGCCGGAGATCGGGGCGTAGATGTCGCTGGCGGCCTTGACCGATTCCACGACCGCGGTCGGGTCGCCGACATCGACGGTCTTGCCGACGGGCGGCAGCTCGACGAAGACGACATCGGTCAGCTCTTCCTGGGCGTGGTCGGAGATCCCGACGGTGGCGATGTCACCTTCGAGAAGGACCCACTCGTGGGACTTGTTGTAGCGGAGATTTTGCGGAACATTCATCGGGATACGAAGCTTATGCTTTCTGCGCGGCGGGCTTGTAAAACGGTTTCTTCACCACCTTCGCCGGGAAGTGGCGGCCGCGGACATCGACCAGCAGATCGGTGCCGGGCTTGGCGAGGGCGGCGGGGACGTAGGCCATGGCGATGCCCGTGCCGAGGCTGGGCGAAAGCACGCCGCTGGAGAGCTCGGAGATGACCTGGCCGTCGGCATCGAGCAGCGGGTAGTGCGAGCGCGGCGGCGCGCCCTTGTCGGTGTATTCGAGGGCGACGAGGCGCTGCGCGGGGCCCTCGGCCTTTTGCCTGGCGAGGGTTTCGCGACCGATGAAGTCGCCCTTTTCCAGATCCACGAAGAAGCCGAGGCCGGCCTCGATCGGCGTGCGCTCCGGCGAGAGGTCGCTGCCATTGAGCGGGTAGCACATCTCCAGGCGCAGGGTGTCGCGCGCGCCGAGGCCGCAAGCCTGGGCACCGGCGGCGATGAACTTTTCAAACCAAGCCTCGCCCTCCCCGGCGGGACAGAAGAACTCGAAGCCATCCTCTCCGGTGTAGCCGGTGCGGCAGACGACGGCCTCGCCGCCCTCCACGGCAAAGCGGACGATGCCATTGCGCGGCGGCAATTCCTGGCCGGGGCAAGCGCTCGCGAAGGCGGCGGCGGATTGCGGCCCCTGCACGGCCATGCCGGCCCAAAGCGCGCTTTCGTTCGAGAACTCCACGTCTTCCGGTTGGTGCTTGGCCATCCAAAAGTAGTCTTCCTCGATCATTGAGGCATTCACCACCAGGAAGAAGTTGTCCTCCGCGGTGCGATAGACGATCAGGTCATCGATCACTCCGCCGCTCTCATTGAGCAGGAAAGAATACTGGCCTTGGCCTGGCGCAAGCTTGGCGACATTGTTCGCGAGCATGCGGTTGAGCCAGCCGAGCGCGCCGGGGCCGCTGACGATGAACTGGCCCATGTGCGAGATGTCGAAGATGCCAGCCGTCGCGCGCACCGCGCCGTGCTCGTCCATGATCGACGTGTATTGGACGGGCATGTTCCAGCCGGCGAAGGGCACCATGCGGGCGCCGAGGCGGACGTGGAGGGATTCGAGCGGAGTGCTCTGGATGGTGCTCACCCGGCGAGCCTGCGGAGTCCGCCCGGCTTGTCAAACCACCCTCCGGGGCGCGGGGGAATTTTGACCGATTTCAGCGCTTGTTCCGGGAATCACGGGACTTCTCCAGATCGTAGGCCTTGTTCATCACATCGAGCGTGCCGGTCACCCGGTCATGGCGCTGCGGGCGGGGCCGGAGTTCCAGTTCCTCCTTCAGGCGCACGTAGTCGTCGAATTCGCCGCTGAGCTCGCGGGCCTGGGAGATCTCGATGAAGTTGAGGTAATCCTCGGCACGCCGGGAGCGCTCGACGCGGATCTTGCGCTGGGCGGCCAGCTCCTCGAGTTGCTTGGCGATCTTTGCCCCGCTCTTGCCCGCGACGAGGTCGCGCAGGACGCCTTGGTACTCGGACAGCAAGGCCCGGTAGGAAGGAAAGCAACGGTAGCTCAGGCGGATCAGCGCTTCATCGGCATGCCGCGTGGCCTCGACCCGCTCCGGCTCCTTGAGGGCGGCGAGTTCCTGCCAGCCATCGAGGCCGCGGGTCATGGGATTGTCGTTCGCGTCGCGGATGTGGAATTGGAGCGCGTCATCCAGCGCGAGCTCGGTATTGGGGACGGAGATGACCTCGGTCAGTGGCGGCTGGATAATCTGGGCGAGCTTGAGCGCCCACCATTTCGCGAGGCTATTGGCGGAGAGATTGAGCTGGGGGAAGTGCTTGCGCAGCAGCACCGGCATCTCGCCGGAGAAGAGCGCCGCCTCCCCGCAGAAGGAGCGGAAGGCGCCGCGGCCATCGGGCTGCTCCAGCAGCGCCATCACCAAGGCTCCGGAGAGCGCGCGGAAGGAGAGCTTCGAGGCCCCGTCCAAGCGCCGGAAATTCGAGTCCGGGAGTTCGAAAATTTCATCCGGCGTGAAGCCGCCGCCCTGGCGGAAGACACCTTCGTAGATGCGGCGGTCGGCACGATTGGTGCGCCACCTCTCGGCTTCGACAAGGCCTTCCACCAACCACGGACGAACCACCGGGATCGGGTTCTCGTCGTCCTCCTCCGGCTTCATGTTCCGCAGCGCGCGCTCGTAGAGCAGCATGTTCAGCGCGGCGCGCTCGAGCAATTCATGGTCGATGCCGCGGGCAAGGTGAATGCGGATGCGCAGGAAGTAGGCATTCGGCGTGACGATGACCTGATAGATGACATTCCGCGACAGGGGCTCGGCGGAGAGGACCACATCCACGGGAATCTTGAAGGGCTCCAACTGGTTCTTCGGTCCGACCCGGAAGGTATCCTCCTTCTTGTCCTCGTCAGGCTTCAGCTCGGTCTCCCGCAGCAGGCCCTCGAAGGCGTTCTTGGTCTGTTCTAACAGCAGTACGACCGAGCCGCGCTGCTTGGCGTCGCCGCCGTAAACACGGAACATCCCGGAAAGGCTGATGGCCCGTTCCTCCGCGGCGGGCTGCGGGAGATTGCCGCCGGGCGCGACGATCACCGGTCCTTCGTCGACGGGAATTGCCGCGGGCGGCGGCTCCTCGTCCACGGGCACGGCAGCGGGTGGCGGGTCCTCCGCGGGAATCGCAGGCACCGGCGGCTCCTGGGCCGCGAGCAGGCGGACGGAGGCGGCGAGTAGCAAACTCAGGCGGATGGAGCGGCGCGACATGAGGTGACAGTCTAGAAGTTGCCGTCGGCCTCCGGCAAGGCCGAGCCGCCGGGCCGGGGATCAAGCACCAGCTTGCCCTTCTCGATCGAGATGCGGGCCATCTCGCGGAAGGCGTGGTTGAGCTCGCTCTCGTAAGCTTTCGCGAGGTTCTCGAAGGACGGCAGCGCGAGGATCAGGAAGCCCTGCGGCACGACCAATTGGCCGAAGCGACCGCCCTTGACGACCTTCTGCGCGAGCACGGTATCCGGCACCTGCGGGAAGAAGGTGCCGCCATCCCGGATGATGTGGGTCATCGAGGTGTCGTTCAGCTCGATGGTCTGCTCGACGCGGAAATACATCGAGGTGGTGATCTGGTGGCCCGCGACGGTGCGGAGCAGGATAAGCTCCGCGCGGTCCTTCTCGAGCCGGACGCGCGCGCCATCGAGAGTGACGTATTTTTCCAGCAGGCCACCCTGCTTCGCGGCGAGGGTCTGCCGGAGGTATAGGTTGATTTCCTCCTCCGTGAGGCTCAGCGGGAAGCTCTGGTTGACCGCGTTCTTGAGGACCTGGTTCAGGTCCCGCGTGCGGCTACTTGCGGCGGACGGGGCGTGGCCCTTGAGATCCGAGAGATCCTGCGGCTGGGCGATGAACCAGACGGCGACCCCGAGGCCCGCGACGCCGGCGAAGGTGATCAGCGAGGCCAGCTTGCCGAGGCAACTGCCGCGGCGTTTCGGGGATTCCTTTGTCTCTTCGGCCATGTGCGGAGAGGGCGTAGCAAACCCGCCCGCGTTTGGGAAGGGCGCTCAATCGGCGCTTTTCGCTGGCGCGGACGAAGGTGCCGGCGCTGCGGCGGGAGCGGCTGCCGGCGCGGACTCGGCCGGCTTGGCGGGTTTGGAGGCGGCGCTGTCCTGCTTCGCCCCTTCCTGGTAGGAATTCGAGCGGTAGTCGGTCTGGTAAAAGCCCGAACCCTTGAAAATCAATCCGGCCCCGGTGCCCAGCAGACGCCTGACCTTGCCCTCGCAGCCTTCCTGCGGACAATCCTCGAGCTTCGCGTCATTCATGCTCTGGAAGACCTCGAAGCGGTGGCCGCAAGTTTGGCAGACGTAATCGTAGTTGGGCATGAGTGGGATACGGACGGGGGGATTGGTAGCAGGGTTTGGGGGAGGTGCAAGCGTGGCGAAATCCGGTAAAATGCAGAAAAAGCAGCATTTAAAGTCCAACAGGGTTGACCCCTCCCCCACCTCGGTTTAAGATCCGCCCATCCGAAACACCATGAGAGCCCGATTCATCCCTGCCATCCTGTTGCCCCTCCTCGCCGTCTCCTGCAGCCCGACCGACGGCGGCATGAGCGGCGAATCCCATTACATGGCGGGCTTCAACGGCAAGCGCGAGCACGATTGGAAATCGAGCCCGATCCCCGATGACGTGTCGTATTGGGACGGCGATCACTTGACCGGCTCGCCCGCGATCACCATCGACCTCACCCAGCAGAAGGCCTTCTTCTACAAGGGCGGCCAGCTTGCCGGCGTGTCCCGGCTCTCGACTGGCAAGGAAGGTCGCGGCACTCCCTCCGGCACCTACAAGGTCAACCAGAAGGACAAGTGGCACCGCTCTTCCAGCTACGGCGTCTTCAAGGAAAAGGGCACGGACCGGATCGTGGATGACGACGCGGAGGCCCACAACGAGCCGGTACCCGCGGGCTGCTACTACGAGGGCGCACCCATGTTCAACTACCTGAACTTCGCTCCCGCCGTCGGGATGCACACCGGCTACCTGCCCGGCTACGCCGCGTCCCACGGCTGCGTCCGCATGCCGGACAAGATGGCTCAGAAGTTCTTCGAAAATGCCCAGATCGGCACGCCTGTGACCGTGAAGCGATGAGCCCCGGCCTGCCGGACCCGCAGGCCGTGATGGAACTCACACCGGCCCAAGTCTCCGGACTGCTGCCCGCCATCCGCCGCGGCGAAATCGAGCTGATCGATTGCCGTGAGGACGACGAGTGGCGCTTCAACCGGATCGAGGGCGCGCGCCTGGTGCCGCTGACCCGCTTCGCGGAATTCGCCGTGCCGGAGAAGCCCGTGATCCTCTACTGCCACCACGGCATGCGCTCGCTGCGCGCGGCAGGCTACTGGAAGTCCCGCGGCTTGGACGAAGTCTGGTCGATGAGCGGCGGGATTGATCGATGGTCCGCGGAGGTGGATCCGAGCGTGCCGGTCTATTGAAGAGAATGACGAATTTCGAATTCCCGAATGTCGAATGAAGTGTGGCAGGAGTGTGAAGAAGCTTCGCTGCCTCTCCCCTCTCTAACAGACACTTCATTCGACATTCGGAAATTCTGAATTCGTCATTTATTACCGATGCGCGCCGTCATCCAACGTGTCTCCTCCGCCTCGGTCACCATCGATGGCGAGACCGTCGCATCCATCGGCACGGGTCTCTTGATCCTGCTCGGCATCGAGGACGGAGACGGCACGGAAGACATCTCTTGGCTGGCTGCGAAGATCGCGCGGATGCGGATCTTCCCCGACGACGCGGGCCTGATGAATCTCTCGCTGCCCGACTGCAGCGGCGAGGCGATCGTGGTCAGCCAGTTCACGCTGCATGCCTCGACCAAGAAGGGCAACCGGCCCTCTTTCATCCGCGCCGCGCGACCGGAGATTTCGGAGCCGCTCTACCGGCAGTTCTGCGAGGCCCTCGAATCCGAACTGGGCAAACCGGTGGGCCGCGGACGCTTCGCCGCGGATATGAAGGTTTCCCTCGTCAATGAGGGCCCTGTCACCATCGTGATCGATACTCGTAATCGGGAGTAAGAGGCTTTCAGTTCCCGTCATTCGACATTCGGAAATTCCTCATTCGACATTCTCCCCCTACTTCTTAATCCGGATCGAGGTCCCGCAGAAGGTGCAGTTGAACCACTTGAAGGTCATCACGTGCAGGGCCAGCCCGCCGATGTAGCCGAACAGCGGCAGATGGTGCGCCTTCTTGTTCTTGAGGCAATGCTTCGGCACGTAGAGCCGCTGCGCGCAGACCCGGCACTTGGCGCGGGCACTGACGGTCGCATAGAGCAGGCCGAGAATCGGCACGGCGATCGGGAAAGCGATGATCCATTCCGGCACCCAAGCGAACTTCTCCGGCATCTCGTCGTGCAGGATCAGCAGCGGCGCGGCGGTCACCGCCAGTGGAATGGAGATCTGGAGCAGCACCGCGAAGAGCCCGCCGAACCATACCTTGAGGGGCTGGTCGTGGAGCACGCCGCGGATGAAAAAGCGGGAATCCGGGCTGCGGCCCTTGTTGGTCTCCGGTCGCGGCGAGCGCAGCAGGGCGATCCGGTCATCATCCATGCCACTCTTCGAGGCGGAGGCGCGCGGGGCAGGCGCCTCGCCCTGGACTTCCTCGACCGTGCGCAGGCGCGACGTGTCGATTCCGCGCCGCCCGGAGGACGTCATCATATCGCCGATCTGCACGGCGGCACTGACGTCGGCACGGCGGCCGACCCGCGGGGCGTCCGGAATGTGGGCCTCTTCAGGATCGGGATTCGTCACGGCCACCCGCACATCCAGATCGCCTTCGGCACGGTTGAGCACCGGCGCGATGGCGATCTCGGATGGCGCGATCCCCTGCTCCGCGAGCGTGCGCGGGGGCAAGGGCAGCGCCACCGGAGCCGCGGCCAGCATCACCAGCACCTCCGGATCGGCTTCAAAATTCACCAGCTCCACCACCACCGGCTCCGGGTCGGATTCCACCTCCGGTACGTCTTCCACCACGGTCAGCACCGGGGCTTCAGCGGGCAGGCTAGCGCTTTCCGCAGCCTTCTCCCTCTTCCGGGATGGCCGGGGCGCGTCCAGCAGGCGGGCGGCCGAGGCCACCCAGCGCTCGACCTTTTTCCGCTCCGGCACGCGCACGACAAGACGGAACTTCTCGTTGGCCTTGGACATCTCGCGGACGAGAACGTCGACGTTCGCCTTGGCAACCGAGTTCAGATCCGTCCAGCCGGCGGTTTCCAACAGTTCGACTTCATCCGAATCGATGCCTTCAATGGTGAGCAGTTCCGACATTCTTCGACGACGGGAGGGAGATTATGAATTGGAATGCAGGATGCAAGGCATCATCCGAGACCCTCGAGCATCTCGCGAAGTTGGGCCAGCTTGGTGCGCCACTCGGTGATCCGCGCCTTCTCCTGCTCGACCACCTCCGCCGGGGCGCGGGCGATGAAGCTTTCGTTGGCCAGCTTGGCTTCACTGCGGACGAGTTCCTGTTCGAATTTCGCGATTTCCCGCGTCATCCGGACCTTCTCCGCGGCCACGTCGATCAAGCCCTCCAGCGGCAGGTAGATTTCGCCCACCGGGGTCAGCGCCACCGGTGTGCCTTTCGGGGCCTCGTACGTGGAATCAAGCAGGATCTCCCCCGCCCCGGCCAGCAGGGCGAGCACCTGCTGCTGTTCCTCCAGCCAGGCCACGGCCCCCTTCACCACCAGCTTCACATCGCGGCGCGCGGCCACGTGATACTCGGTCTTCAGGTTGCGGAGGCGGCCGGCGGTCTCGTAAATCGCCGCCGCCTTGTTCTGCTCGATCGCCAGATCGTCCGCGGAGAGTCCGGCGAGCACCGGCTGCTCCGGTAGCTCGGCTTCCATCAGGAACTCGCCTGCATCGACGTAACCCATGTTCAAGGAAAGCTCCTCGGTCAGGTGGGGCATGTAGGGGTGGAGAAGCTGCAGGAAGCGGCTCATCACCGTATCGATGACCGAAAGGGTCACCACACGGGCCTCCGGCGTCGCGGTCTCACGCAAGTCGCCCTTCACCGCTTCCAGGAACTTGTCGCAAAACTCGCTCCACAGGAACTCATACAAGCGCTGGGCGATCTCGCCGAAACGATAGTCGCCGTAGGCACGGGTGAGATCCACCGCGAGTTCGTCCAGCTTCGCGAGGATATCGATGTGGAAACAGTTCGCCATCCCCACCAATCCCTCGTCTTCCTCAACGTCGGTTTCCGGGAACTCGATCGTCCCGCCCATCTGGCGGAAACGGCAGGCATTGTAGAGCTTGTTGGCGAAGTTCCGGCCTTCCTCCATCTGCACTTCGTCGAAGCGCAGGTCGCTACCGGTCGGCGCGATCCGCATCAGGCCGAAGCGCAGGCCGTCGGCACCGTACTGGTCCATCATGTCGAGCGGATCCGGCGAGTTGCCGAGCGTCTTCGACATCTTTTGTCCCTTCATGTCGCGGATCAGCGAGGTGAAATAAACATTCTTGAATGGCAGTTCTCCCTCGAAGCGGAAGCCCGCCATGATCATGCGCGCCACCCAGAAGAAGATGATGTCCGGACCGGTCACCAGATCGGTGGTCGGGTAGAATTTCTTCAGCGTCGGCGTCTCCTCGCCCACGTCCGCCATGGTCGCGAAAGGCCAGAGCCAGGAGCTGAACCAGGTGTCCATCACGTCCTCATCGCGCACCCACCCGGCTTCATCGGCGGGAGCCTCGATACCCACGTGGATGTCCCCGGATTGGAAGTCCGCCATGTCGAGCGACTCGGCATTCTTGAGCCCTTCCAGCTTGTCCTTGCGATACCACACCGGGATCTGGTGCCCCCACCAGAGCTGGCGGCTGATGCACCAGTCCTGCAGGTTCTCCATCCAGTGCGCATAAGTCTTCGCCCAGCGCTCGGGCCGGATCTGGATCTCGCCATTCGCCACCGCATCCGCGGCTTCTTGCACGCGGGGATACTTGAGGAACCACTGCATCGAGATCCGCGGCTCGATCGGCACGCCGGCGCGCTCGGAGAAGCCGACGTTGTTGTCGTATTCCTCCACCTTGATCAGCAGGCCCATCTCCTCGAGCTTCGCCGCCGCTTTCCGGCGCGCCACGAAGCGGTCGAGACCGTGCAGGTCCGGCACCTCCGGGCAGTTGATGAAGGCCTCCGGAGTGAGCACATCGATGATCGGCAGATTGTGCCGAAGGCCGATCTCGAAGTCCGCCTTGTCGTGCGCCGGCGTGATCTTGAGCGCGCCGGTGCCGAACTCGATGTCCACGTGGTCGTCCGCGATCACCGGGATGGGCGCGTGCGGGAAAGGACGGTAGACCGTGCGGCCCACATACTTCGTGAAACGCGGATCCTTCGGGTTCACTGCCACGGCCACATCGCCCATCAGGGTTTCGGGACGGGTGGTGGAAATTTCGAGGAACTCGCCCGGTGCATCCGTGAGTTCGTACTTCATGTAGTACAGCTTCGAGCGCTGCGGCTTCATGATCACCTCCTCATCGGAGAGCGCGGTCAGCGACACCGGGCACCAGTTCACGATCCGCTTGCCGCGGTAGATCATGCCTTCCTTGAACAGCTCCACGAAGACGTGGCTCACCCACTTGGTGTAGGCGGCGTCCATGGTGAAGCGCTCGCGCGACCAATCGCAGGAACAGCCCAGCCGCTTGAGCTGGCTGATGATGATATTGCCGTGCTTCTCCTTGAAATCCCAGACGCGCTTCAGGAACTCCTCGCGGCCGAGATCGCGGCGCGTGAGCTTTTCCTTCTCGCGCAGCTCGCGCTCCACCTTCGCCTGGGTCGCGATGCCCGCGTGGTCGGTGCCGGGCAGCCATAGCACTTCCTTGCCCTCCTGCCGCGCGCGGCGGGCCAGGATGTCCTGGATGGTATTGTTGAGGACGTGTCCGAGATGCAGGATGCCCGTGACGTTCGGCGGCGGAATGACGATCGAATACGCGGGCTTCTCCGAGGCGGGGTCGGCCTCGAAACATTTCCCTTCGATCCAGGCGGCATACCACTTGGCTTCCACCGCTTGGGGTTCGTAGGCTTTTGGCAAATCGGACATGGCGGCGGAGGGGATGCCAGAGCCCCCCGCTTTGTAAAGGGGCGGGGCGCGAAAGAAGCGTCTTGTCCCTCATCTTCAACAGGTCGGACCCGTCCCGGGACCGCGCTCCGAAGCTCCGCCTACGCAAATCCCGCCGCACGCGATAGCGTGATGGCGGCAGGGGGCAAAATCGGCCATGACTATTCCCGTAGCCGACGCCGCCCCCAAGCCGAGAGCTGCTTCCCCCCGGAACCCGGATAACCACCCGCCGCTTTCGTTCCCCCCGACGATCCGGCGGGTGTTTCGTTTCCGGCTTCCCGGCAGGATTGCGACCGCCGGACTGGTCTTGAAGAGGAGCGGTAGGAAGAAGCTCTTCGCTTCAATCCCTGGCAGCTCCGTTCTCTGGCTTCTTCTCCAGCGCCTTCACCCGCTCCACGAGCTTCGGCAATTGCCGGATCAGCGCGCGCGAGCGCTGCTCCTCCATGAAGGGCCTGGCTGGCATCCCGCTATAAGTCTGTCCGCCTTCAAGATCCGCGGTCGCACCGGCCCGCCCGGCCAGCACCGACTTCGCGCCCACCTTCACATGGCCTCCCACACCCGCTTGCGCGGCCACTACCACGTGATTCCCGATGCGGGCACTCCCCGCGATCCCGGCCTGCGAAACCACCAGGCAGTGCTTCCCGATCTGCACGTTGTGCGCGATCTGGACGAGGTTATCGATCTTGCTCCCCTCGCCTATCACGGTCCGCCCGAAACGGGCCCGGTCGATCGTCGTGTTCGCCCCGATCTCAACATCGTCCTGGACCTCCACGATCCCGACCTGATCGATCTTCACATGGCGACCTTCGACCCATTCGTAGCCGTAGCCGTCCGAACCGATCACCGCACCCGGTTGAACCGTCACCCGGTCTCCCAGCGTGCAACGCTCGCGCACGGAGACATTCGCATGCAGCAGGCAGTCGCGCCCGATCCGGGCCTTCTCGCCGACCACGCAGTTCGGGCCGATCTCCGTGCCCTCCCCGATCTCGGCAGCGGCCATGATCACGGCACCGGCATGCACGCATACCTTCGCCGGATCCAGCTTCGCCGACTCGTCCACCACCGCACGCGGGTGAATCCCCGGCGCGAAGGGCCTGGCCACTTCCGCCACGAAATGCTTCACCGCATGGGCGAAGGCGAACGAAGGATTGTCCGCCGCGATCAGGGCGCAGCCATCGGGTCCTTCCGCCACCCCGCGCGGCACGATGACCGCGCCGGCGCGAGTCACCAGGAACTGCGCCCGGTACTTCTCGTTGCCGAGGAAGGACAACTCCGATGCACCCGCATCTTCCAGCGCCGCGATGCCCTCGATCAAAAGATCGAGCCCGCCCCGGACGATGTTACCATCGACCAGCCGGGCGAGCTCGGAAAGAGTCAGGGCCACAATTCGGCGGCTAAAATCCAATCACTCACCCAGGGGAACCGGCACCAGGGGAGCTTCCTCGGAAGGCTTGCTCTCGGCCGGCGCATCCTTGTTCAGCTCCTTGAGCAGCACCGCGGTGATGTCGGTGGCGTCCTTGGTGTAGAGGAAGAAAGGAACCTGCGAGGTGCTCAGGCCGGACTTGTCGAAGACGTAGTCGAAGTCTTCCGCCTTGGCCTTCTCTTCCACCAGTTTGCGGATCTCTTCGAGGATGCCCTTCATGCGCTGCACCATCTTCTCGTTGAGGCTCTGGTTGCGGCGCTGCAGGAACTCGCGGCGTTCGCGGTCGAGCATGATGCCCTCCTGCTGCTTGACGTTCCACTCGGTGAAGACGGACTGCTTCTTGGAATCCGCGATCGAGGGGTCTTCCAGCTGCTTGCGCATGCCCTGAAGGTCGGTATCCAGCGTGCGGATCCGGTCGAGCCGCTCGTTGTTGTCCTTCTGGATCTTCGCCCGCTCGACGTTGATTTCCTTCTGCGCCTCGTTGGTGCGATGGTATTCCTTGAAAAGCTGCTGCATATCGACGGTGGCGATCTTCAGCTTGCCTTCTTGGGCCGCGGCGGTCCCGAGGAGGGCGGTGGCAGCCACGAGGGCGATGAAACGGCGGATGATGGTCATTGAATGGAAGGGGTTCCCCTTGGGATCGGCACGGACGTTGAACCGAAAAAACCGCAGCGTCAACGCCCCATCCGGCCCTTGCACAAGCGTGTTCCTGCTTCATTCTCCGCCCGTCATGCGCATCGCCGCCACCGCTTCCGACCTGCGCCGCGAAATCGCCGGCCTGCCCCGCCCGCTGGTTCTCGTGCCGACCATGGGTGCCCTGCACGAAGGCCACCTCGCGCTGGTCCGCCGCGCCCGCCAGGCCGCCGGCCCGCAGGGCAGCGTCGCCATGTCGATTTTCGTCAATCCGATCCAATTCGACCGCCCCGGCGACCTGGCCGCCTACCCCCAACCGCTGGAGGACGACCTGGAAAAGTGCCGCCAAACCGGGGTGGACCTCGTTTTCACCCCGGAAACGGGCGCGATGTATTTCCCGGACCGCTCGATCACGGTGACGGAATCGCTACTTTCCACCCACCTCTGCGGGGCCACCCGCCCCGGCCATTTCGACGGCGTCTGCACCGTCGTCCTCAAGCTCTTCAACCTCTTCCAGCCCGACTCCGCGGTCTTCGGGGAAAAGGATGTCCAGCAGCTCGCCATTCTCCGCCGCATGGTCCGCGACCTCGACGTCCCGGTGGAAATCATCGGCCACCCCACCGTCCGCGAGCCGGACGGCCTGGCGATGTCCTCCCGCAATGTCCGCCTCAGCCCCGGGCACCGCGCCGATGCCCCGCGCATCCGCCGCGCCCTGGAAGGTGCCCGCTCCCTCCTCCAATTCGGCGAACGCGCCGCCGCCCCCTACCTCGCCGCCGCCCGCAAGCACCTCGAAGATTCGCCCTTCCTCCGCATCGACTACCTCGAACTGGTCGACGCCGAGACCCTGCAACCCGTCGGCCACATCAAGAAGCCCGCCGTCCTCGCCACTGCCGTCTTCTACGGCGATGTGCGCCTGATCGACCACGTCAGCCTGCTGCCCTGAGCCAGCTGTGCGAAAGAGCGGCCCTTTGCGGTCGCTTTCGCTAGAGATCCCGAACTACCGCCACCGATGAGTTTCAACCGCTCCGACTATCGTATCGTGTGTGCAAGTGATGTCAGCGGCGACCGGGACGGTATCGGCGTCGAAATCTCGCGCAACGAGGACCTGCTGATCGAGATCTTTCGAGACGATACCAAACGGAGAAGGGAAATCACCACCTTCTCCAATCACTTCTCCTTGGACGAGATGGAAGGATTCGTCCAAATCTTCAAGGATGAGATCCCTTGGGATTTTATTGAAGATCGATAGCTAGAGCAGACTAAGCAGTATCGGGAATCCCCCGCTCTCTGACCTCCCGATTGACGGAACCGCCCGTTTCTGCTAATCCTTGAAAGTCCCGACGGGTTCTTTCGCCCCTCCGGTCCGGCGGCCCTTCTTCTGGGGCTCCCGGGTGGTTCCAAGCTCCGGCACCATTGCAACAGCACGGACGGATACACTCCGCCTTTAAAAGATGGACCGGGCGGTCAATACGGTCCTGGGCGATGCCCCCTCATTCCTCACGCTGCCATCATAGGCCGCATGGGGGTAAGGGGGCTTATGGATCGGAGAAGGCATTGGATTCAGGAAGAATCTCCTTGGGCGCGCCGGAACAACGGACGGCCCCCCTGGGACCGCGGAGGCACCCGCCCCGCAGAATGGTTCCCGGCAGCCGTGACCATCTCGCGGCTCTCATCGAAAGCGCCGCTCCGATTCTCCCGCTCCACCTCAACACACCGCAACCAAGGACCACCCTGCGGGACAGGTGCCTCCGCGGTCCCAAGGGTGGCATCCCCCGAAACGGGACACGCCCGGTAACGCTTCCCCCACCTTGACGCTTGGCCAACAACATCCTACCCTCACCCATGGACTATCGGGACCGTATCACGATTGACCCGGGCATCCGCAGTGGCAAGCCCTGCATCCGCGGGACCCGGATCACCGTCTCCGACGTGTTCGATTATCTCGGAAGCGGAGCGACCGTCCCGGAGCTGCTCGACGATTTCCCCGACCTCTCCGCAGACGATGTGCAGGCCTGCTTCGCCTTTGCCGCGGATCGCGACCGCCGCCTGAGTGTTCTCCCGCATGAAGCTGCTTTTTGACGAGAATCTCTCGCCGAAACTGCCGGAGCAGTTGGCGACGTTTTTCCCCGGCAGCATCCATGTCCGCGAGTGCGGCTTGCTTGGACGACCGGATGACGAAGTTTGGGAGTATCCCGCGCGAACGGCTTCACGATCATTTCAAAAGACTCCGACTTCAGCAACGGAGCCTTCTCCACGGGCCACCACCGAAGATCGTCTGGCTACGGACCGGCAACTGCACAAGAACTCATCTGCTTCACCTCATCGTCTCCAGCGAGCGCGAAATCCGGGCCTTCGGTAACCCCATGGCTTCAGTCCTCGTGCTTTCCTGAATGACACCTCAAGGCGCGGGCTGAAGCTCTCCGAAACGCTTCACGCACTCCAGATACACTGCGCGGGGAAAACGGATCGAGGGGATGGCGAACCACTCGACCTGAGTTCCCACGTCGGAGGGATCGGGGGAGCGCGTTCGGTCTAGGCCGAGTCGCTCCCACACGACATCCTCCCCCGTCGCGCTGACCTCTGCGATGACGAGGGTGCAGGAAAAATCGAGATCGTCCGGACAAACCAGAAGCGGCACGAGTTGCGTCTCCCCGACCCTTGGAAACATCCGCTCGCGGACGATTTCCCGCTCGGCATCCTCATTCAACCAGCCAAGCCATGCCGGGACCAAGCCCTCCAAATCCCCTGCCGGCACTTGGCGATGCAGCCATTCCTGGATCGGCTCGCCATTCACCCACAGGTTGAGATGGGGACTGTCACAGAACTTCGAGCGGTACTCTGCAGCCCGGATCATGGCTTGGATTCTCCCCACCCCGCCGGCAACCACAAGTTCCCCTGACGATATTTGCCCTTTCCGTCACGTTCCACGGCCTCATCCTGCCGCCTCCATGACGTGCGACTTCCTGGTGATCGGCGCAGGCATTGCCGGTCTCTCCTTTGCGATCCGGGCGGCGGCCCATGGCTCCGTGATTGTCCTGACCAAGGGCGGCGTCTTCGATTCGAATACCGCGTGGGCCCAGGGCGGGGTCGCCTCGGTGCTGCCGGAGGGCTTCCGCGATGACGGCGATACCGTGGAACTCCACATCGCCGATACGCTCGATGCCGGTGCCGGGCTGTGCAAGGAGGACGCCGTGCGCACCATCGTCGCGCAGGGTGCCGCGACCATCGACGACCTGACCGGGCATGGCGTGAACTTCGACCGGCACGACGGCCACTTCGCCTTGGGCAAGGAGGGCGGCCATTCGAAGCGCCGGATCCTCCACGCCCGCGACACCACCGGCCGGGAGATCGCGGAGTCCTTGGTCGAGGTCGCCCGCAAGACGCCGAACCTGACCCTCCTCGAAGACCACTTCACCGTCGACCTGATCACCACCGGCAAGCTCGGCATGGTCACGGAGGACCGCGTGATGGGTGCCTACGTGCTTGAGAAGAAGACCGGCGAGGTGAAGATCTTCCGCTCCGACCGCGTGCTGCTGGCCACCGGCGGCTGCGGCAAGGTCTACCTCTACACCACCAACCCCGATTCCTCGACCGGCGATGGCGTGGCGATGGCCTGGCGCGCGGGGGCCAGCGTGGCGAACATGGAGTTCATCCAGTTTCACCCGACCTGCTTCTACAACCCCGCGGCGGTCGGCGCGGAAGCCCGCTCCTTCCTGGTCAGCGAGGCGGTCCGCGGCGAGGGCGGGATCCTGATCAATGCCCGCGGCGAGGACTTCACCAAGAAGGTCGATCCGCGCGGCTCGCTCGCCCCGCGCGACATCGTGGCCCGCGCCATCGACCGCGAGATCAAGCGCACCGGCGCGCCTTGCGTGTTTCTGGACGTGACCCACAAGCCCGCGGGCTTCATGCGTGAGCGCTTCCCCTTCATTTACGAGAAGCTCCTGGCCTTCGGGCTGGATTGCGAAAAACAGCCGATTCCGGTGGTCCCGGCGGCGCACTACCAGTGCGGCGGCGTGGTCGCGGACGTGAATGGCAAGACCACCATCCGCGGCCTCTACGCCGTCGGCGAGGTCGCCTGCACCGGCCTCCACGGGGCCAATCGCCTGGCATCGAATTCACTGCTGGAGGGCAACGTGATGGCCCGCCGCGCGCTCGACGACATCCTGCTCCACTATGGCCTGGAGAAGCACTCCGACGGAGTGGTTGATATTCCGGGCTGGCACCACGGCGACGTCACCGCGCCTGACGAGTTGGTGGTCATCTACCACAACTGGGACGAGCTCCGCCGCCTGATGTGGGACTACGTTTCCATCGTCCGGACCGACAACCGGCTGCGCCGGGCAGCCACGCGATTGCGTAATTTAAAAAAGGAGGTGCGGGAGTTTTACTGGGGGCACCGCGTTACCGCTGACATTCTTGAGTTGCGCAACCTCGTTGCAGTCGCTTCTCTCGTCGTCGACTGCGCGTTACGACGCAGGGAATCCAGGGGCCTCCACTACACCTTGGACTACCCTGGCACCGACGAAAGATTTCTCAGGGATACCGTCCTGCGGCGGTTTTAAAAAGCAAACGAAAGATGGGAAGATCCGGGAACAAAGACGGAAAAAGCATGCCGGCCCGCTCGCGGTCCGGTGGCCTCGTCTTCCTCTCGCTGCTCGCCCTGCCCCTGTTTGCCACGGCCCAGACGGCCACCACTTCGAACGCGCTGCCACGGGTGGTGATCCCGACCTCGAACCGCCCGACCGCCCCGGTCCGGCCGGTCAACCAGGCCCAGGGCATTCTCTACCCTTGGCGGCAGAACATCACCGCCACGGTCTTCTGGATCGGGGAGTCCCCTTCCCAGAACAACCCGACCCCGAACGACAAGTCCTCCTGGGACCAGCAGTGGGCGAACAATTTCGGCGGTTACGACGACCCCGAGCCTGCCGCACGCGTGGCCGACCACCGCAACGGGGACTTCCGCCCGAAGGGCTTCACCCCGCGCCTCAATCCATTCTACATCGCCCTGCCCTACAATGACGTGGCCGGCTGGGCTGTCCACAAGTCCGAGGCCGCCAAGGTGATCCCGTGGTTCAACCGCGTGAATCCCGCGCCGGGCAAGACGGTCCTGAAAGGCCGCTGGCTCCAGATCTACAACGGCAAGCGCACCTGCTACGCCCAGTGGGAAGACTGCGGCCCATGGGTCACGGATGACTGGGAATACGTCTTCCAAGGCAAGCCGCCGAAGAACCGCTCCAATCAGGAAGCCGCCATCGATATCTCGCCTGCGATCCGCGATTACCTCGACCTCCAGTCCGGCCAGAAGTGCCACTGGCGCTTCGTGGAAGCCGCGCAGGTCCCCTACGGCCCGTGGAAAAAATACGGGCAAACGGGCGCTGGCGGAGCCAGCACCGAGACCGACGCCCAGAAGCGCTACTTGGAATACCTCCGCAAGTTGCGCGACGAGCAATATCAGAAGAAGACCAAGACGCAGATGGAGAACGGCGGCTAAAGCTGCGCCCCGACTCTCCCCATCGCGGCCCGGTTTCCCCGACTCCCCTGCCTGCCGTGATCCCCCGCCTCATCCCCCTCCTCGTCCTTTCGTGCACGCTCGCCCGCGGCACGGAAATTTTCGTCCCGGACATCGCCGCCAATGCCGCCCGTCCGTGGCCCGGCAAGGATTTCTGGGCGAATCCGGGGGAGGATTGGATGGTCTCCAAGGGCCGTCTCGAAAACACCTTCTCCGGCGGCAACCGGAGTGTCGTGCTGCTGACCGCGGCAGTGGCCCCGAAGCCGGGCCCGTTCACGGCCCGCGTGAGGCTGGACCAGATCTCCTACGAGCTCTTCGGACAGGGTTTCGCCGGCTTCCAGATCGGGCTTAAGGGAACGGGCAACGACTACCGGGATGCGGCCATCTCCGGCAGCGGCTTCACGGCTGGAATCGATTTCACCGGGCGACCCTTCATCGGCACGATCAAGGGCGAAGGCGCGCCTCTGCCATTGCCCATGCAAGGGCTGGTCCTCGAATTCAAAGCCGAGGGTGCCGAGACCGGAAGCTACGACCTGAGCCTGCTGGTGCAGGATGAAACCGGCAAGATCCTCGCCAGCGCCCGCACCAAGGCCGACGCGACCTGGCTGCCGGGCCTGATTTCGTTGACGACTTCGACGCAAACGCCGCCCGCTGTCGATCTCACTGCCAAACGGCCTGCGGAGGTTCCCGCCCTGACGCAGACCCGCGAAGGCGAAGGCCGCTTCGCCTTCTCCGGCCTCGAGTTGGTGGGGGACAAACTGGAGTTGCACCCGGAGCGGGCTCTCGGACCGATCCTTTGGACCACCTACACCTTCGACAATGACGGGACGCTTTGCCTGCTGACCCAAGCGGTTCCTTTTGCCCGCAACGAGCGGATCGAGGCGGAACTGATCCTGGCCGGGCGGGATCCCCAGAAGGCGACGATGGATGCCGCCTCGCGGACGGTGCGCTTCCGGATGCTCAAGCTCGATCCCGCCAAGGACCATCCTTACGAAGTGAAGCTCGGCGGTGATTCCTTCAAGGGCACGGTGCGCGCGGCAGCGGCGGGCAGGCCCCTGAAAGTGGCCAGCTTGGCTTGCAACGGCGGCGCGGGATTTCCATCCGGCGATCTGGTCGCCAATGTCCAAGCCCACTCGCCCGACTTCATCGCTTTTCTCGGCGACCAGGTCGGCGAGGCCAGCGGCGGCTACGGCATCCTCTACGACCAGCGCCCCAACGACCGGACCATCCTCTGCTACCTCCGCAAGTATGCGCTCCACGGCTGGGCCTGGCGGGATGTGCTGAGGAATACGCCCTCCGTCACCCTGCCGGATGGCGGCGATGCCTTCCAAGGCAAGCTCTGGGGTGCCGCAGGCAAGCCGGCCGATGTCAGCAAGGGCTACGGTGGTGCCGCCCGGGAAACGGGCGGCTACCAGATGTCGCCGGAGTTCGTGAACGCCGTCCATCGCAGCCAGACCGGGAACCTGCCCGACCCCGGTGATCCTTCGCCTTGCCGCAGCGGGATCAGCGTGTTCTTCACCCGCCTCGCCTGGGGGCCGCTCGATTTCGTGATCCTGGCGGACCGCCAATTCAAATCGGCCCCGAAGCCCCTCTTCCCGCAGGCGGCGATTCAGGACGGCTGGCCTGCCAACGAAGGCTGGGACCCCAAGACCGCGGTTGTGGCCGACAGCGACTTGCTCGGGATCCGCCAAGAGAACTTCCTGGCCCGCTGGGTGAAATCGCCGGCGAAGGGCGCGAAATTTCGCATCGCCCTGACCCAGGCGCCCTTCTGTGCCGCGGAGACGCTGCCGGCGGGTGCCAGCGACGATCGCGGCCTGCCGGACCTCCGGATCTATCCGGCCGGGCAATACCCGCCCGACGATGTCCCGAAGCCCGACTTCGACAGCAACGGATGGCCCCAGGCACCGCGCCTGAAGGCTCTCCGGCTCCTCGCCGAGGCCCATGCCGTGCACCTCTGCGGCGACCGCCACCTCGGCGGCACCGGTCAATACGGCCTCAGCAGCTGGGGCGAGGGTCCGTGGTGGGTCAGCTCACCCTCGATCACGAATTCCCTGCCGCGGCGCTGGATGCCCGCGGAGGAAGGCAAGCGCCGCCGTGCCGGTGATCCACGCTGGACGGGAGATTTTGAAGACGCCTTCGGCAGCCTGATCACGATCCACGCGGTGGCGAATCCGCGGGAACTCAATCGCCAGCCGGCCGAGGACTTCAACCGCGCGACCGGTTACACGATCACGTCGTGGGAGCCTTCCGGTCGGGTGAGGATCGAGAATTGGCCGGCTTGGGCTTCGCCGGCGAAACCGGCACCGGACAACAGGCCCTTCGAGGGCTGGCCGATCACCATTGATCCGGCGAGCGGGAAGCGGGTGGATTGATCCAGATTGGCGACGGCCGCGGCGTAGCCGCCGTGGAATGCGTGCAGCCCGCTGCGAGGGGCGCTGTAAAGGCGAAGCACGGGGTGTGGCGAGCCGCGAACGGAGCGTGGGATGCGGAACTCTCAGGTGCTTCACGGCAGCAGGCTGCCTGCCTACAGCGGCAGCGGGCTGCCGCAGTCCACGGTCGCTACGCGACTTTCGATCCGTGCCATTCTGGCCCCATACAAAAAGGCGACCCGGAGGCCGCCTTTTCAAAAGTCTTCTGCGGGAAGATCTTACTTCACCCCCTGCTTCGAGAGGCGGGTGCCCTTGGTCGCACCCTGGCGGGCTTTGAACTTCGGGTTGGTCTTGCAGATCACGTACAGCGTGCCCTTGCGCTTCACGACTTGGCAGTCGGCATGGCGGCGCTTGGCAGAAGAGAGTGAGGAAAGAACTTTCATGGGAAAATGGCGTTGCGGTGCGGGCCGCGGAAATTACGGAACCCGGCGGGCATGTAAAGCCGATTCTCGCGCGAAAAATCGTGTTCATCCGGGCAGCGCCATGGTCTTACTCTGCGCGCGCCCCGGATGAGCGAGAACTTCTACCAGAAAACCACCGCCGCCCCGACCACGTCCTTCGACGTCTCGCTCCGCCCGCCGGTCTTCGCCGAGTTCATCGGGCAGGAGAAGGTCAAGGACCGCCTGCTGCTGATGGTCGAAGCCGCCCGCCGCCGCAGCGACGTGCTCGACCACGTGCTGCTGTCCGGCCCGCCCGGCCTCGGCAAGACCACGCTGGCCAACATCATCGCGCGCGCCACCGGCTCGCAGCTTCACGTCACCTCCGGCCCGCAGATCGAGAAGGCCGGGGACTTGGCCGGGGTGCTCACCAACTTGCAGAAGGGCGATGTCCTGTTCATCGACGAGATCCACCGCCTCCACCCGGCGATCGAGGAATACCTCTACCCGGCGATGGAGGACTTCCGGCTCGATATCATCATCGATTCCGGCCCTTCCGCGCGCTCGATCCAGCTCAACCTGCCGCGCTTCACGCTGGTGGGGGCGACCACCCGCTCCGGCATGCTGACCGCGCCGCTGCGCTCGCGCTTCGGGCTGGTGAACCGTCTCGATTACTACACGCAGGCGGAACTCGCGCAGATCATCGAGCGCTCCGCCGGGCTGCTGGACATCCCGATCGTTCACGAAGGTGCCATGGAGATCGCCGCGCGTTCCCGCGGCACGCCGCGCGTGGCCAATGCGCTGCTGCGCTGGGTCCGCGACTACGCCCAGGTGAAGGGCGACGGCAACATCAACGGCCCGGTCGCGGATGCCGCGCTGGCGATGATCGAGATCGATGCGCAGGGCCTCGATGAAATGGACAAGCGGATCCTCGAGGCGATGATCTACAAGTTCAACGGCGGCCCGGTCGGCGTTGGTTCGCTGGCGGTGGCCGTTGGCGAGGACGGTGCGACCATCGAGGAAGTGCACGAGCCTTTCCTGATCCTGCAGGGCTTCCTCCAGCGCACGCCCCGCGGCCGCATCGCCCTGCCGGCGGCCTACGCCAAGATCGGGGCGACGATGCCGCCGCCCACCGACGGGCAGCCGAGCCTTTTCTGAATCGTCCGAAACGGACTTTGGAAAAGGTGAAGCCGCCGGCCGGTTAGGCTTCATGTCGCTTTTTCCACGCGACGCCGGGCCGCTTTGCATACACGTTTGACTTGCCAAACCCACAACCCCTCCCCCGGAACGTTCCCCGGGGGGCTTTTTTTAACCCGAGCCCTGCATGAACCCGACCCGCTCCGCAACGCGGAGACTAGCCCTGCTTGTCCTGATGGCCGGCATTGCGACCGGCCTATCCTCCGCGGCCACGCCGAAGGCTTGGTTCAAGGCGGACTCGCTGGCCGGGGCGGACGGGACATCGGTCTTTCAATGGGGCGATTCCAGCAACAATGGCAATCTGGCCCAAGCCAGCAGCGCGCCGACGCTCGACCTCGATGCCCTCGGCGGCCTGCCGGTGGTTCACTTCGGCGGCAGCCAGTCGATGGTCTTCCCGCGACCGGTGCAGGATGACTTCACGATCATGGTGCTCTTCCGCAGCGACGGCGGCGGCATCGGCACCTCGAACGAGTTCTACAACGGGGCGGGCATCGTCAGCGGCGAGGCGGCCGGCTTCGTCAACGACTTCGGCATCAGCATGCGTGGCAACGGCCGCTTGCTAGCGGGCACCGGGAATCCCGATACCCATCTCACCAGCAGCGTTGGCGGCCCCTTCTACAACGATAACAGCCCGCACATTCTGACCTTCACCCGCTCCCGCAGCGGCGGCGGGCAGATCAAGCTCTACGTTGATCGCGTGGAACGGGATGGCGATTTTGGCAATACCCAGTCGCTCAGCGTGCCCTCCCAGCTCGCGATCGGAGCGCAGCCGGGACCTTACAATTTCCTGATCGGCGACATCGCGGAGATCGTCGTTTACGAGGGCGTTCTCGGGTCCGCGGAGCAACTGGTCCACGAAGACGCCCTGCGCGGCAAATACGCGCTGGCGAACGGCACCGCGCCGCTGCTGCCGCTGGGCGTGGCGGCTGCCGGAGCGCATATCTCCTGGCAGGAGTCGCTGGGCGCGCGGACTTACAAGGTCTATCGCTCGAATGCCGCGAACGGCAGCTTCACCGAGATCGCGGCGAACCTGAGCGCGACCCAATTCAACGACCCCTCCCCGCTGCCCGGCGTGGCGAATTTCTACAAGGTCATGGCTGTGAATGGAGCGGGCTCGAGCGCCTTCTCCGACACCGTGGAAGCGATCTCCCCGGTGCTGCCCGCGAACGGCCCGGTCCTCATCAACGAGATCCACTACAACGGTCGTAGCAACGCCGTGCACAGCGACTTCGTGGAGCTCTACAACTTCAGCGCCAGCCCCGCGAATCTCGACGGCTGGTCGCTGAGCGGCGGGATCGACTTCAGCTTTCCGCCGGGCACGACGATTCCCGCGGGCGGCTTCCTGGTGGTCGCGGAGGATCCCTTCACGATCCAGAACTTGTGGGGCACGACCGCGCTCGGTCCTTACGAGAAGGCGCTGAGTTCGGAGGGCGAGACGATCCGCCTGCGCGATGCCGCGGACGAGATCGTGGCCGAAGTCACCTACCGCGCCGGCTTCCCATGGCCCTGCGCGGCAAATGGCGAAGGAGCTTCCGCGGAGTTGGTGAATCCGAACCTGGATGCGACCAAGGGCAGCTCGTGGCGGTCCTCGGTGGTGCCTGCCTTCGGACAGACCGGCGAGGTGGCGTCGCCCGGCGCGCAGAACAAGCAGTTCGCGCTGAATCCCGCGCCGAATATCGAGCAGGTCGCGCACTCCCCGCAGCAACCGGGATCCGGCACGCCGATCACGGTGACGGCGCGACCCTCCGATGCGGACGGGCTGGCGAGCGTGCAACTTTCCTATCAAGCGGTCCTGCCCGGCAGCCACATTCCTGCCTATCTGCCGCTGCCGATCGTGAATCACCAGATCGACGCCAGCCAGCCGCGCCCGGCCAACCCGGCCTTCGAGAATCCGGCCAACTGGACCACCGTGGCGATGAACGACAGCGGCACGAATGGTGACGCAGTCGCGGGTGACGGCCTCTACTCTGCAACGATCCCGGCCCAGGCGAACCGCACCCTGCTGCGCTACCGCGTGACCGCGACCGACAGCTTGGGGGCCTCGGTCCGCGCGCCCTTCGCCGATGACGAGTCGAAGAACTTCGCCTGCTTCGTCTACAATGGCGTGCCCGCTTACCAACGCGTGCCCGCCGCGACGCTGACCAGGCTGCCGACCTACCATTTCCTGACGCGCAAGGCCGACTACGACCAGTGCGTGGCCTACAACAATGCCGACCAGCTCACCGGCAATACCCCCGGCTGGACCTTCGAGAACTGGGAGGCGACCCTGGTCTTCGATGGCGTGGTTTACGACCACATCAAGTATCGCCTGCACGGCGGCAACGGCCGCTATTACTTCACGAGCAAGCGCTCCTTCCGCTTCTTCTTCAACGAGGGCTACGACTTCCAGAACCGCGACGAGGATGGCAAGCTGAGCCCGACGAAGTGGAACAGCCTGACCACCGAGAACGGTTGGGAAAACCGTGGCACGCTGACTTACTCGCTCAACGAGCGGATCAACTTCCACCTGTGGCAGAAGATCGGCATCCCGGCGCCTAACAGTAACTGGGGTCACTTCCGCACGATCACCACCGCCGCCGAGCAGGCCGATGCCTTCCACGGCGATTTCTGGGGCCTGATCTTCATCCACGAGGACTACGACGCGCGCTTCCTGGACTCCCACGGGCTGGAGAAGGGCAACCTTTACAAGCTCACCCGCGATGCCGTGGACGGCGCAACCCAGCAGCGCTATCAGGCACCGGATGCGGTGACCGACGGTTCCGATCACTACAACATCTTCGCCAATCTCACGCCGGACAAGGACGACGCCTTCATCCGCCGCTACGTGAATGTCAGAAAGTGGTCGACCTACCATGCGCTCTGCCAGGCGATCCGGCACTACGACTACTGGCCGACCGGTGACAACAACGGGGCCTACTACTTCGAGCCCGACTACACCGACCAGAGCTCCGATTTCCCGGGTAAGCTGTGGATCCTGCCGAACGACACCGACGCGACCTGGGGCCCGACCTGGAATGAGGGTAAGGACCGGGTCTACTCCGCGATCTTCGATTCACCCGCGAATGCCGGGCTCTATCCGGAGTATTTCAATGCCGTGCGCGAGCTGCGCGACCTGCTGTGGCGACCGGAGCAGATCGATCCGGTGCTGGGTGAATTCGCTGCGGTGATCTCGCCCTTCATTGCCGCGGACTCGCTGCGCTGGAAGACCGCTCCGGCGGAGGCTGGGAACTACAGCGGCTTGGGCGGGGCGGGCATGACCTCGCTCCCCGCGCTGGTGCAGGACATGAAGAACTTCGCCTGGGCCGGGGGCTGGTGGCCCGATCAGCCGGTGGGTTCCGGCGGTCGTGCGGCCTTCCTGGACAACCTGCAGCTCGGCATTTCTAACAGCGAGGGCTCGACCATTCCATTCACGCCAACCCTCAGCTACCTGGGGCCGGAGGGCTACCCGATCACCGGCCTGAACTTCCGCTCGAGCGCCTTCAGCGATCCGCAGGGCGCGGGGCAATTCGCCGCGATGCAATGGCGCATCGCCGAGGTCACCGATCCGACCGCCCCGGCCTACGATCCGGCGGACAAGTTCAAGCTGGAGTGGACGGCGGCCTACGACTACGGTCCGCGGACCCCCTTCGCCAGCGACTTCACTTTCTCCGGCGGCATTTGCTCGACCGGCCACGCCTACCGTGTCCGCGTCCGCCACCAGGACATCACCGGCCGCTGGAGCCACTGGTCGCAACCGCTGCAATTCATCGCCGGCGCGAACCCGGACGACATTCCCCTGGTCGTGAGCGAGCTGCTCTACAAGCCCCACGATCCGACCCAAGCGGAGATCGATGCCGGCTTCGACGATCAGGAGATGTTCGAGTATCTTGAGTTCCGGAATGTCGGGAGCGAGACGATCCATCTGGACGATGCCTATTTCGACAAGGGCCTGACCTACACCTTCCCCGGCGGCAGTTCGCTGCCCCCCGGGGCGGCGGGACTGCTGGTCTCGAATCCCGCGGCCTTCGCCTTCCGCTACGGTCCCGGTCGGACGATCTTGGGAACCTACGGCGGGAATCTCTCCAATTCGGGGGAGCAGATCCTGCTGCTCTCGGTCCATGAGGTCCCACTAATCGATTTCGCCTACGACGACGAAGCGCCGTGGCCGACGGCCGCGGATAGCGATGGGCATAGCCTGGTCCTCATCGATCCCGCTTCCCGCCCCGGGCTTGGCCTGGATACGAATTGGCGCGCCAGCAGACGCCCCGGCGGCGCTCCCGGGGCGTGGGATTCCTACACTTACGAATCCTGGGCCCAGGAGCACGGAGTCAGTGGCGGCGCCTCCGACGACGAGGACGACGACGGTCTCGCGAACGGCTTGGAATACGCCTTGGTCACCGATCCGCTCGCCTTTAGCCCCCTGCCCGTCGGCCAGATCCAGACGCTGGTCGGGGAAAATGGGGAGGCCCCTTACCTGACCATCGGTTTCCGCCGCTTGGTCGATGCGGAGGATCTGAACTACCACGTCCAGTATTCGGGCGATTGCAGCATCTGGGACGAAAACGCGGTGAGGGTCAGCCAGACCGAGCACTTTGACGGCACCCTCACCGAGACTTGGCGGGCACCCGTCCCGGCCATGGCCACGGGCGGTTTCATGCGGGTGAAGACGACGCCTTGAGGGGACCCTTTTCTTCCCCCGGATTTCCGTTTCTCATTCGCGCTTCCCCCGCTTACAGTCGGGCCGGATGTCCGAACTCGTCGCCCAGACCATCGACCGCTGCCGCACCGCGGGCCTGCGCCGCACCAAGGCGCTGGAGGAACTCATCGTCACGCTGCTGGATTCGCCGCGGCCGATGACGCTCTCCGAATTGGCCGCCTCGCCGCGGCTGCGGGACCAGTGCGACAAGGCCACCGTCTTCCGCCTGCTCCAGCGGCTCGCGGAGAAGGCTGTGGTCCGCCGGCTCGGCCTGCACGAGCGCGCCGCCTACTTCACCCTGCTGGTTCCCGGCCGTCACCAAGACTACCTGATCTGCACCGAGTGCGGCAGCATCGAGGCGGTAAAGGCCCCCTGCCCGGTCCACGAACTCGAGGACGAGATCCGCGAGAAGACCGGCTACCGCAACCTGTACCACGAACTCGAATTCTTCGGCACCTGCCCGGCCTGCGCATGAACCGTCTCGTCCGCATTGCGCTCACTCTTTTCGTCTCGGCGACGATCATGGTCTTCCTGGTCAATCG
The DNA here is from genome assembly GCF_040801775.1 of Luteolibacter sp. Populi. GTDB lineage: Bacteria > Verrucomicrobiota > Verrucomicrobiia > Verrucomicrobiales > Akkermansiaceae > Haloferula. Next base: position 5,983,242 of record NZ_CP161812.1, on the reverse strand, counting down.
CCGTTTGCAGGCAATTCCGAAGATTGAGCCCGGAGATTCCCGCAGTAGCACCGAACTCGACCAGATCCACTCCGAAGTGCTCATGATCAATGTCGGCATGGGGCTCGCAGCGATCATGATAGCGGGCGGCTTGGCGCTGATCATCACCGTGATCGTCCGCACCCGGAAGAGTTCCGCCGCCCCGCATGGATGAGGACCTGGAGAGCGCCTTCCTGAAGTTCATGGAGGTCGAGCGCAGCGCCTCGCCGCGGACGACCGGGAACTACCAGCTTGCCCTCGCCAGTTGCCGCGGCTGGTACGGCGAGAAATTCGCCGGCTGGAGGGACGCCACCGCGGATGAGTTCCGCCGCTGGCTCTTCGACATGATGAAGCAGGACCTGGCGAAGGCGACCATCCGCCTGCGCTTCGCGGCCCTGCGTTCCTTCTACAAGTTTCTGGTCCACCGCCGCGGCCTCGCGAAGAGCCCGGTGGCGGAAGTGCAGCTTCCGAAGCCGGACAAGAAGCTGCCCGTCGTTCTCAACATCGCGCAGATCGACGAGTTGCTCGCGCTGCCGCTGCAGGCACCGATCCACAAGCAGACCCAGCCGTGGATGCCGCTGCGCGATGCGGCCATCCTCGAGCTCTTCTACTCCTGCGGGCTGCGCATCTCGGAGCTGCGCGGGCTCGACGTGAAGGACGTGGATTTCCTCGGCGAGAACGTCCGCGTCCGGGGCAAGGGAGCCAAGGAGCGCATCGTGCCGATCGGCGGACCAGCCCTGTCGTCGATGCAGCGCTACCAGCGCGAGGCGGTGGTGACCAATGGCCCGCTCTTCCTCGGCAAGCTCCGCACCCGGATCAGCCAGCAGGCGATCGACCAGCTCTTGAAGAAGTATCTCAAGCTCAGCTCGATTCCCTTCAAGATCTCCCCGCACAAGCTGCGCCACAGCTTCGCGACCCATCTCCTGGACGCCGGTGCCGACCTGCGCTCGGTGCAGAGCCTGCTCGGCCACGCCTCGCTCTCCACCACGCAGATCTACACGCATGTGACGAAGGAGCGGCTACGCCAAGCCTATGATGCCGCGCATCCCAGGGCGAAATAGGAAAGGAATGACGAATGTCGAATGGCGTGTGGTAAGAAGGGGCTCCGCCGGATGCCTGCCCCATTTCCCCCCACACTTCATTCGACATTCGGGAATTCTGCATTCGTCATTTGCCTCCCACCTCCTCCATTCTTCTTCGCATGAAGCCCCGCCGCCGCGAGCATGAAGCCCGGGACAACCGCCACGCCCGCAAGCCGGACGCTCCGGCATCGCAATCCTCCGCCCCTGCGCTGGACGAAGACGATCTGATGAAGATCGTCGCGGAGCGTGCCGTCCCTTTCCTCCTGATCCTCGATTGCGTGCAGGATCCCCACAATCTCGGGGCGATCCTGCGCAGTGCCGACGGCGCGGGCGTGCACGCGGTGGTCGCGCCGAAGGACAAGTCCGTGGGCATCACCGAGACCGTGCGCCGGATCTCGGTGGGAGCGGCCGATCATGTGCCCTTCGTGCAGGTCACGAATCTGGCCCGGACCATGGAGCACCTCAAGAAGGCCGGCGTCTGGATCGTCGGCACTTCCGACCAAGCGGACAAGCTGCTCTATCAGATCGATCTCAAGGGCCCGCTGGCACTCGTGATCGGCGCGGAAGAGAAAGGCATGCGTCGCCTCACCGAGGAGAATTGCGACTTCTTGGCCAAGCTGCCGATGGCCGGCAAGGTCGAATGCCTGAATGCCTCTGTCTCGGCCGGCGTGTGCCTCTACGAGGCTGTTAGGCAGCGGCTTCAAGCATGAAGCAACCCGTCCGCATCCTCGGCGATCTTCACCTCGGCCACCGCGTCTCGCGGATCGATTCGGTGCAGAAGCTCCGCCCGCTGATCACCGGGACCGGCACTGTCATCTTCAACGGGGATACCTGGCAGGAACTTGCCCGGCCCTTCCGCGAGAAATCCGCGGCGATGCTGGAGGAGCTGAAGGCCCTCTGCGCGGAAGAAGGCGCGGAGCCCGTCTTCCTCTCCGGCAATCATGACCCCGGGTGGCCCGGCCCCGGCTGGGTGGAGCTGGCGGGCGGACGAATCATCATCACCCACGGTGATGCCTTCTTCGCCGAGGGATCCCCCTGGAGCCGCGAGGCATTCTCGCGCCACGCGCAGGTCGCGGAACTTTGGGAGCGCCACCGTACCGCCATCGCCGATCCGGCCGCGCGCATCGCCCTCGCCCGCGAGATCGCCCTGGTCCTCCGCGCGGCCGAATACCCGAAGGGCCAGAAGCTCTGGAACCGCGTGCTCGAAGCCCTGCGTCCGCCGCGCCGCGCGTATGAGATCCTCCGCGTCTGGACCCAGCAGGCGATTGTCGCCGCGGAGTTCGCCGAGCGCTATTTCCCCGACGCGAAGATCATCGTGAAGGGCCACTTCCACCGCACCGGCATCTGGCACAAGCGCGGCAAGCTGGTGATCAACCTGGGTGCCTTCATGAATCCCTGCCCGGCGTGGTGGGGCGAATTCGACGGCGGCTACTTCCGCTGCGGGAAGATCGACGAGGCGGGCGAGTATCGGATGGGCGAGGTCTTCGGTGCTTGGCGGGTCTAACCCCTCAATCCTTCCCCAGCACCCACGAAATATGGGGCGTGTAGTAGTCCGGCTCTAACAGGAAGGAATCGTGGCCCTTGTCCGAATGGACGGTCACGTGCATCACGTTGACCTTGGCCTGCTCCAGCAGCTTGGTGAGTTCGGTCTGCTCTTCCGGGTAGAAGCAGAAGTCGGAATCGATGGAAAAGACCAGCCAGCGCTGTCCCGCCTCGGCACAGCGGGAAAACAGGAGTTCCGGCGTTGCGGCGTCGCCCTCGATCGCGCCGTCGAAGCGCGACCACATGTCATTGATGCGGAGATAGGTGTTCGCGTCGAAGCGCTTGGTGAACTTCTTCCCCTGATGGAGCATGTAGCTCTGGAACTGGTCCCGCACCCGGTACCAGGCCAGGATATCGTCCGACTGCACGACGTCCTGCCGCGCGCGGCGCTCGATGGCATCGAGGTGGACGAAGGTTTTGTGCGAGATCATCCGCGCCAAGGCCAAGCCGTAGAGCGGTCCGTCGTTGTCGTAGTAGTCGCCGCCGTTGAAGTGCGGGTCGTTCTCGATCGCGAGGATCTGCTCGAAGAGGATCAGGCGGTTCAAGACGGTCGTCTTGTAGCCGGAGGCGATCGAGATCACGTTCTTCACCCGATCCGGGAAACGGGTCGCGAAGGCCAGCGCGATCAGGCCGCCGACGGAGGGTCCGATGGCCGCATGCAACTTGCCGATGCCGAGGTGATCCAGCAGCTTCACCTGCAAGTCCGCCTGGTCCGCCGTGGTCACGTGCGGGAAGGTCGAGCCGTAGGGCTTGCCGGTCGCGGGATTCAGCGAGGCCGGACCGGTCGAGCCGTAGCAGCCGCCGAGGAAGTTCGCGCAGACGATGAAGAACTTCGAGGTGTCCAGCGCCTTGCCCGCGCCGATCATGTCGTTCCACCAGCCATCCTGCATCTCCGGCTGCCAGAGCGTGCCGGTGCCCGGGATGGCCGGGGTGTGGCCGCAGGCGTGATGGGAGCCGGAGAGCGCGTGAAAAATGAGGATCGCATTCGTGCCTTCCGCATTCAGCGTGCCCCAGCTCTCATAGGCCAAGTCGGCGGCGGCCAGCTCTCCGCCCTCGCGCAGGCGGATCGGTCCGTCGATGCTGAAAAAGTGGGTCTCGGTATCCGCCACGGCGGCAGGGGTCTAAGGCGGGCTCTCCGCTTTGGCCAGCCGAATTCCAGATGGCCAATTCAGAATGTCGAATTTCCGAATTCGTCATTTGCTTCCTTAGTTCGCCCGCGGATCGTCCGGAGCCTCGGCCAGGACCTTGTGATAGGGCGACATCGAGCGGAGAATCCCGGCCCACAGGTCGCGATCGTGCGACTGGCCGAGCAGATCGGCATTCGGCCGGGTGGCGATCCATGTATTGCGGCGGAGTTCGCCTTCAAGCTGGCCGGCGGTCCACCCGGAGTAGCCGACGAAGGCGCGGACCAAGGTCCCCGGCTGGCGGCTGCGGCGGATCGCCTGCTCTACCGGGATCCGCACGTGCCATTTCAGACGATCGTCTTCCGTCCACCAGAAGGCCGAGAAAGTGAGATGCTCCCGCGATACAGGTCCGCCGAGGTGGACGGCGATCTTCTTAAGAGGCTCGAAAGCATCTTCCTTCAGGAAGTCGCCGACATTGTGTCCGGTGGGATGATTGAGGATCAGCCCGAAGGCTCCCTCGTCCACCGAATGATCGGCCAACAGAATCACCGAGCGGTCGAAGATCCCGTCGTGCAGCGACGGATCCGCCAGCAGGATCTTGCCCTGAAGCTGGATCGGCGCGTTGGTTTCGGGATCGCTCATGCTGTTGTTGGAGAATACGCCTGCTGCCATTTTCCGCCAATGGGAATAGCGGCGGATTTTGGAAACGGCCGCGTATCCTTGAAACCTGTCCGGCGACGTTAGGCGCGGCTACTTCACTCCCGCCTGGGTCATCAGCCGGTCGGTCAGGCTGCGCAGATCCCCGGCGGGAATGGCGAAGGTCTCGCAGCGGTTCGCGCGGGCGATGTTCATGCCAAGGCAGCGTCCGTCCAGATCGAGCACCGGGCCACCCACGGTGCTGTTGTTCGCGATGATGTCGTGCTGGATCACCCGTGGGAAACCGTTGCGGCGCTCGGAAAAATTGCCGCTCATCGAGTCATTGCGCGTGAGTTCTTCGCCGAGCTTCACGTCGAGCGTGAGCTTCTCGTCCTTGCGTTCGATCGAGACCTCCACCTCTTCGCCCACGCGGCGCCTCTCGATCAGCTTGGTGAGCGCTTCAAGGTCGGTCACCTCCTGGCCGCCGACGGCGAGCAGGATGTCGCCTGCCTTGATCCCGGCTTCCGCCGCACCGCTTTCTTCCCCCACATCCTCCACCACCAGGCGCTTGTCCTTCTCGGTCAGGGAAATGCCCATCACCCCGCCGCCTGGCGAGATCTCACGGGCACTGGCGGAAATCATGCCCACCTGCGGCAGACGCTTGAGCTTGGTGGTAGCGCCGTTCGCCACCACCCAGGTTCCACGTTCGGGATCGGGAGAATCGGTCGCGAGTTTCACCGGCGTCAGCCCGGTGGCATCGATCTTCACCAAGGCCACATCCCAGATTGGATCCACGGCGAGTATCGCGGCACCCTTGAAGGTCTTCGTGCCCACCCGCACGGTCAGGCCTTCGCCCTCGCCGAGTTCGCTGGCCTTGGTCAGGATCACCCCGTCCGCGGACATCACCGTGCCGTAGGAAAGATCGTCATAGACGGCGATTTTCTTGCCGCCGCCCAGCTCCTTCATCCGCTCGCGCTGGATGACCGCGCTGCAATCCTGCAACACCGTCCGCACCGGTTCGAAGGCACTTTGCACCGTCTGGCCATTGGTCCGGAAAGTGGTTTCCAGCGTCTGGGCCCCGCCAACGCTTCCCGCGATGACCAGCAATGCGGCGGAGATGGAGCGTTTAGCGTTCACCGAGGCGCAGGGTTAGAGTTTCCGGCTTACCGTTACGTAGCAGTTCAAGGGCCACCCGGTCGTCAGGGGCTTTCTCCTTCAGCAGGTCCTGAAGTTGCTCCTTCGACTTCAGCTCGGTGCCGTCCATTTTGAGAAGGATATCGCCGGCTTTCATCCCGGCCTTTTCCGCCGGGGACTCACGGCCGACCTTCTCGATGTCCAAGCCGCCGCCCGGGCGATCCTTGGTGCCGAGCCCGAGAAAGCCCTTGCCCTTCTCGGGCTTCTTGGCGAAGGGGCCCTCGCCGATGAATTCGGCCTTGGTCAGGCCATCCCAGTTCTTGAGAAACTCCCGCACCGGCACGTGCATGTTTTCAGGCGTGCGCGAGCCGACCCGCGAGTGGATCGCGATCAGGTGTCCGTTCAGGTCGAAAAGCGGTCCGCCCGAATCCCCGCCGATCAGCGAGCAATCCGACTGGACCGTGGAGTCCTTCATTTGCACCAGGCGGCCGATCCGCACCACGATCCCGCGCTCCTTGTCGAAGCCGCCGGAGTGACCGAGCGCATAGACCCAGTCGCCCAGTTTCGCGGTGTCGTCGCGATCCAGTTCGATGAAGGGATAGGTCCCCGGTTCGATGATCCTGGCCATCGCGCAATCGGTGGAGGCAACCAGGCCGAGCGATTCGGCCTTGAGCTTCCTGCCGTCCTCGAAAATCACGGTGAATTCCTTGCCCACCCCGCTGGTGACGTGGGCCGCGCTCAAGATCAGCCCCTCCGGGGAGACCACCACGCCGCTGCCGGTGCCATCGCCCAGATCGATGCACACGGTCGCGCGGCGCGCCGCGGGCAGGGTGTCCTTCACGTGCTGCTGGATCACGTCCAGATCGTGGCGGCTATCGGGGGCCTTCTTGTCATTGATGAAGGGACGCTTCCCCTGCGCCATGGCGGGCGACAGCAAAAGGGCGGCGAAAGAGCCGGACAGCAAGGCAGCGCGTCGTAGAGCCATCGTTGTGTGAAACACTTTGTATCCTAAACAATTGTCCCCTCCCCTGCAACCCCTCGATTGGGGCGCTTTGCTAACAGGGGAAAGTCAAGCAGGCACCGGGCCTACAGCCCGCTTCAACGTGCGAATACGTAGCCCCGCCGCGAGATCTGGCAGGCAATCGGTCGCTAGCGCTCGTTCCATTTCCCGAGCCAAGTGAGATCCAGTTCGCCGCGGATGGGATACTCAATCGTTTCGCCACGACCGCCCTTGAAATCGATCGTCGCCTGGGCGACCAGCTTTCCGCCATCGACCTCGACTTCACGGATCTCCCCGGAGAGGAAATGCATGGCATACTCCAAGGGGTATGCCACGCCTCCGACGACCTTGCCCGCGGCATCGGCCTCGATGCACAGGGCCACATGGAGCACCGGTCCCAAAAAGGGCGGCTTCGGCTCCAAGCTTAGCATTTGAGCGGACGAGAAGAGATAGACCGTGTTCTCACCCGCAGCGGGCGAGGTCATGGCTTTGAAGATCTCCTCCTTGGTCACCCAGTTGAAGGGCGGCTTGCCATCCTTCTCCACCATCCGCGACTCCTCGGAAGCATCGCGCTTATTGAGCTTCGCCAGCGCCTCACGATCGATCTTCGATTTTCGGAAGACCTGTACCAGTGTGTATACTTTGTCCTCCGCGAGCAGGCTTCCACAGCCCAGACCTAGGAATAGAGAGACGAAAATCAGCTTCATGACTGTTGGTAAAGCGGGGAAACCAGATGCTCAGTGTTCTTCTAAGCTCCGCCGACATCCGGTCAAGATCACGAGCGTGAAAAGCCGGTGAAGCACTCCCGAGCGAAGCTCCGCCTACCGCCGCTCGAACACCGCGAGCCATTCCTTGCCCTCGCGCCCTGGATAAGCCCGCCCCGGCACGCGGTTCTCCCGCAAGACAAACCATGGCTCCAGCAAACCCGCAATCTCTTCCTGGGTCGCGCCATGCGGCGGTCCGGTCGCGTCTTCCCCGGGGTCCCAAGGGTTAAGGTAAAACACTCCGACCAGGTACCCGCCGGGCGGCACGATCTCCGCCATCGTCCTGGCGTAGTCGGGCCGCAATGCCGGATCGATCGCGCAGAAGCAGGTATGCTCCCAGACCGCATCGAGTTCCCGTCCCGCCCGCCAAGCCTCGTCGAAGAGATCGCCTTCCACGTAGTCCTCGCTGCCGACCGCTTCGCGGGCCCTTGCCGTCGCAATCGCCGTCGCCGCCAGATCCAAACCGGTCGCGGCGATGCCATGCCGCGCGAGTTCCCGCACGTCATGTCCGCTGCCACACCCCGGCACCAGCACGTGGCGCGCGCGGTGAAGGACGGTATCCCCCTGCTCAAGATACTCGCTCAAGGGCGGTGCCGCGCGGCCCTTTTCCCAAGGCGTCTCTCCCGAGCTCCAGAGTTCTTCCCAACGGCTCATAGCCCAAGGTAATCCGGCACTTCGTTGCGCTGCGCGGAGGGCGACTGGGTGGTGCTGCCGAAGGAGATCACCGCGCCGATGCCCGCGGCATGTGCGCCGCCCATGCGGGGCGGCACCTCGAAGACCGGGAAGCGGTAGCGCGAACGCTGGCGGGCGATCGTCACACCGCCGATCACCACCAGCACGGCAGTGATCATCATCCCCGCGGCAGGACCCCATTCGCCGGCGATTGCCTGCACCTTCGTAGTGAGGGCGTGCTCAGGCTCCTTCTTCTCGGCCTTCGCCATCGGTCGCAGGTGCGGCGTGGCATCCGCCTCGGTCACCAGCCCGGTGGCCCGCTCCATCCAGTAGATGCGGATCGCGAGTTGCACGCAGAAGGCCTCGAATTGCGCCACCTTGTCGGGCTTCTCCAAGGCTTCCTCGACCGAACTCGCCAAGGCCCGGCGCTGGTCGGCGGCGGAGACCGCATCGCTGATCAGCGGACTTACGTAGATGTCGGATTTCTCCGGCGCGCCCAAGTAGTAGTAGACCACCACCGCCGGCTTGCCGGAGGAAAAGTGGCGCTCGACGATCTCTTCCTCGCGGACTTCGGAGGGAATCTCCTGATGGCCGTCGAAGAGGTAGACGAAGAGATCGATCGCCGAATCCCCGGAATGGTAATCCAGGAAATTCTCCCGGTCGCGGGCGTCCTTCGCGCTGAGCAGGCCCTGCGGATCGACCAGGAAGTGCTGCGGCCGTTCGCCGAAATAGGCCTCCAGATACTGCTCTCCCACCTCCGGTGTGGGCGTGGCGGGCATGGCCACTTCTTCCGGCTTGGGTGCCTCGACCGGCGGCTTCACGGCTTCGGCCAAGGATTCCTCCGTGAGCAGCGTGAGGCCGGGAACGAGTTGCCCCTTCTTCACCGACTCCTTGTCTTCCGGGTTCCAGGCAGGCAGCGGCAGGCTGCCGGCAGCAGCGGCGATTCCCGCGGAAAGCATCCATAGGGCGAGGGCGGCCTTCACTTGGCCACCTCCGTCTTCGCGGCAGGCGCGACCGTGCGGGCCGCGGCGTGTTTGTGACCTTCCCGGATGCGCCGGGCGATCTCCCCGGTGCGCGCTGGCGGGGCCACCTTCCGTTCGAATTTTTCCGGATCGCGCCGTGCTTGGGCAGCGCGCTTGCGCAGCACCTTTTCAAGCTGCGCGATCATCCGCACGATCCCATCGGCAAAGCGGCCCTCCAGCCAATAAGCATGGGCCCGGGTCAGGCAGAAAAATGTATCCTCCTCCGTGAGGAAGGGGTCGAGCTGGTAGCCCCAGGTCACCGCCGCCGATTTCGAATCGGCATCGATCACCAGCAGGATGCCCGCTTCGTTCGGCCGGTCCACCGGCACATCTTCGAAAGCCGCGCGGTTCAGCAGCCAGAAACCGAACTGCCGCAGATTCCCGCCGCCCTGGCCGGAGCCGGTGTAGACGGCGAAGAACAGCTGCGGGAAGCGCCTGCAGAACTTGTCCAGCGCCGCGGAAACCTTCGGCCGGTCCTTCGCCCGGATCAAGCCCGCCGCATCGCCGAGCCGCCGCAGCACGACATCCTCGCTGCCGTAGCGCTCGTCCGCCTCGGCAAGTCCGAACCCGCAGTGCGGGCACAGGCCGGCACCGCGATGGATCACTTGCACGCAGCGGGGACACTTCATAAGGGGGCGGAAGCACGCTACGGAAACGGAAGTATTTCGTCAAAACGAAATATCAAGGAGACGGAATAACGCCTCGCCTTTCCCCTCAGCATTTGGTGACGGCAAATTCCGCGACGGCCGGGTTTCCTTTCTCACGATGTCGTGGCATGAATGAATGATGCATGAATGGCGAACCGCCATCTGATCCCGGGAGTCCTGCCGAGGATCCCTACCGGCTGTCCGCCACGCTGTCTTCGGAACTCGCGGATCTGGACAGCCTGCTCGCGCACCGCCTGGCCCTGCGTGCGAAGGCCCGCGCCTACGATTCCCTCACCAAGGGCAGCCTGGCCACCGCGGCGGTGTTCTTCTTCCTGGCCGCGCTCGCGCCGGATGCGGATGTCGGCGAAGGCGACACCTGGTGGCGCTGGTTGCAGCATGAGCGGAACCTGACGGCCTGCCTCGTTTTAGCCGCGGTGAGCTTCGCGGCGAGCTGGGCTTTCTCCTCCCGCTACTCCGCGGCCTTGGAGCGTTTGAGCTCGTTGGAGAGCGCCGACGATCCTTGGGAAGAGGAAAATTGAGCCGGTCCCGCGGCTGCCGTGTGCTCATCCTTCGCACCATGATAGCGCCGGTTAACAGCAGGAATGGCCCGCCCCGCTCCGGCCATCTCCTTGAACTTCGGAGTTCCCCGCCGTCACGCCAGCCGCTATTCCCTTCGCGTGGCCATCGACGTTGCCTTCATTTCCCGGGTGGATTCCCCGCGCTTCTGCGAACGGCTCTTCGCCGTGCTGCCGGACGTGATGTTCTGCCTGAAGGACACCGACCGCCGCTACCGGGCGATGAACCAGGCCTTCGTCGAGCGGATCGGGCTCAAGGACACGCGCCGCCTGATCGGCCGCCTGGCGGAAGAATTCTTCCCGAAGGCCCTGGCCGAAACTTACCGCGAGCAGGATGACCATGTCCTCGGCACCGGCTCCGAAATCATCGACCAGCTCGAGCTTTCCCTCAACCGCGACGGCTCGCAGGGCTGGTATCTCGCGACCAAGGTCCCGCTCCACGACCGCGCGGGCAAGATCATCGGCCTCGCTTCCGTGTCCCGCGACCTGCGTGCGCCGCGCGAGGGCGATGCCGAGCTGGCGGGCGTGGCCAAGGTCGCCGAGCACGTCCGCGACCACCTCGACGAACCGCTGCGCGCCGCGGACCTGGCGACGATTGCCAAGCTTTCCCCGACCCAGCTCGAGCGGCGGATGCACCGGGTCTTCCAGCTCAGCACCACCCAGTTCGTGCGCAAGAGCCGGATCGAAAACGCAGCGCGCCTTCTGCGGGAAACGCCGATGGCGATCGCGGATGTCGCCTTGGAATGCGGCTATGGCGACCAGACCGCGCTGACCCGCCAGTTCCGCAGCATGGTGGGAATGCCGCCGGCCGCCTACCGCAACCATGTCCGCAAGCGCGCATGAGCACGGCCGGGCAGCAGCGCATCGCCCTCTTCGGCGGCACCTTCGATCCGATCCATGGCGGGCATTTGCAGATCACCAGCGATGCCCGCGAACTCCTCGCGCTGGATCAGGTGCGCTTTCTCCCCTGCCACATTTCCCCGCACAAACCGGACGCTCGCAGCGCCTCGCCCGCCGACCGCCTCGCGATGGTCCGCCTGGCGATTCAGGATCTGCCGTGGGCGGTGGCCGATGACCACGACCTGGTCTGCCCGCAACCTGCCTATTCCTGGCGCACCGCGGAGGAAATGGCCCGGCGCTATCCCGACGCCCGCCTCTACTGGCTGATGGGCGCCGATCAATGGCGAGCCCTCCCGCGCTGGCAAAATCCCGAGTGCCTCGCCGCCGCGGTCGAGTTCATCGTCTTCGCCCGCGACGGTGCGCCGGAGCCGCACCCGGGCTGGCGGATGCATCATCTTCCCGGCTCCCATCCCGCCTCGGCCACCGCGATCCGCGCCGCCATCGCTGGCGGCAGCAATCCGGGCGAGTGGCTTCCGCCTGCGGTGGCCGCCTACGTCCGCGGGCAGGACCTTTACAAAGGCTGAACGCCCGCTTGCAGGAATCCGCGGGGCATTCTAGCGTGGCCGCAAGTCCCGCGCCATGAAACCGACCTTCCGCACCCTGCTGATCTGCCTGCTGCCGTTTTCTGCCCTCCACGCGCAGGTTCCCGCCCCCGCCAGGGAGAAGAGATCTTACGAGGTCGCCTTCTCGAATCTCCCGGAAGCCAAGCGCAAGGAATACGGCGAGAAACTCAACGAAACCCGGCGCCTCTTCAACGACAAGCGCATCTTTGAAGCCGTCAACAAAGCCAACGAAACCTCGGCCATCTTCCCGGATGATCCGGAGCTGTTGAGTTTGATCGGTGCCTGCCAAGTGGAGTTCCGCAATTTCGACAAGGCGATGGAAGCCTTCAAAAAGGCCGATTCGCTCGCCCCCAACGATCCCCAGACTCTCTTCAACGTCGCGGAACTCAACTTCGTGACCAAAAACTGGCCGGAAGCGGAGATCAACCTTGCCAAGGTGATAGCTTTCAGCCCGCCCGGCCACGACCAGCCGGCTTTCCAGTTAAACCGTCTCACCGAGTTCAAGCTGCTGCTGGTGAAGCTGAAGCTGAACAAGGCCGCCGAAGCCGCCTCGATCGCGCAGAAGTACGATTACCTCGACGACTCTCCCTTTCCCTACTACGCGAAAGCGGCGGTCCTCTTCTCCGAAGGCAAGGATATCGAGGCCGAAGGCCAAATGGCCCGCGCCGCGCGGATTTTTCAAGATCCTAACATCGTGGCCCCTTGGCAGGATACGATGATCGAGTTCGGCTACGTCAAAGGATTCTTCGGTGGCGACGAGGCCCCGGCACCCTGAGGCGGCAGCGCCTCGCCGAAAGGCGTGAAATCCACCTGCTCGAGCTTCACCCCGTAGAGGCGGGCGATCTCGGGCGCGTCCGAAGCCTGATAGACGTCACGGTAGTAGATCTCCCGGATGCCGTTCGCGCACAGGGTCTGCATGCAGGCGGTGCACGGCATGGTGGTGGTGGCCACCAGCTTGGCCTCGCCACGGCGGAAGAGGCTGCAGAGGTTCACCTCCGCATGCAGCATGAATTTCTGCCGGGCCTCGCGGTCGTCCCAAAAATCCAACGGAGCGTTGAAACCCGGCGCGAGCCCGTTATAGGCGGTGCCGATCACCCGGTTATCGAAATCCAATGCCGCCGCGCCGACCTTCCGGTACGGATCCTCCGAGCGCATGCTGGCGACGTGGGCGAGCGCCATCGCATACTCGGGAATGGAAAGCCGGGACACGGGGGGAATGAATCCGGTGGGGCTGGCGGAGTCAACCAGCGCGGGATCAAATGACGAATGTCGAATTCCGGAATGCCGAATGAAGTGTGTCCTGAAGGAGGATGTTCTACTTGAGCGCTAGCTTGGCTTCTTTCCCACAAGACATTCGTCATTCGGGAATTCGGCATTCGTCATTTCTTGGCAGCGATATCCAAGGCCTCGCGCACCAGCTTGCGGGAGTCCGTCCAGGCCGGATTGTTGTCCTTCTCGGCGGTGGCGAGGATCTGGGTCAACCGCGAGTCGTCGATCCCCTCCCCGCGCAGCCAGATCCCGAAGGCGGCGACCAGGCCGGCCTGCTGGAGCGCCGGATCTTTCGATTCGTTCGCCGGAAAGCGCTTGCTGCGGCCGCTTGAGGACACGACCAGATCTCCTGCGTCATCGGAGGCGGATGCCAGCTCGATCAGCACCAGCGTGCGACGCCCCGCGGGCAGGGTCGCGGCGCGATCCCCGCTGCCGCCCGTGGAAGCGAGGACCCGCACGCCGCCTTGCCGGGCACCGGCTGCGGGGCTGAAGGACCACTGGACCTGCCGCGATTGGCCGGATTCATTCGCGATCTGCACTCCGACCAGACGCCCGGCCCCGGACCATGGCGAGGCCATCGAGAGGCAGGCGATCTTCAGGCCGGCGAATTCGCGGGTCTCCTCGGCGGCGGGAAGCGGGAAGGCATTGGCGAGTTCCTCGATGCGCACCGCATCCTTCGGCGGGAGCTGGCCCTTCTCGCGGATCCAACCGCGCACCCAATCGTAGCTGGCGCGGCCGACCAGCACCGGCAGGTCGATCTCCGCGTCGCTGCGCATCGCCGGCAAGGGGATGGTGGCTGGCAATTGCGAAGGCTCCGGCAGGGCGTGGGCCTGTGCCAGATCGCGCGCCATGTGGTCGAGCACCGGGCCGGGATCGCGCGCAGGCTTGGTCCGGTCCGCGGGAGGCACGGTGGTGATGCGCGGGCCGGGATAGGGCTGCAGGATGGTCTCACTGCCGGCATCGCCAGTCACGGGCACCGCCCTTTCCCCGCCTTGGGGGCGGAAGTTCAGATAGGCACCGAAAACGATCGCCGCGGCGGCACCCAGCACCAGGGGCCAGACACGCCGCGATGCCTTCCGCGGTGCCGGAAATTCGACCACATTCGCCGCCGGAGCCCGGCCGGCGCGGCGCACGGCCTCGCGCTGGTCCGGTCGCAAGGCGGAGGCGGCCAGGCTGGTGGTGAGGAATTCGCTCATGCCGCGCAATTCCTCGGTTTGGGCAAGCAAGGCGGGATCGTTCGCGACGGCACGGCCGATGGCCACGGCCTCGTCCGGCGGGAGTTCGCCGAGCACCCAGGCGCTCAGGCGGGGATCATCGGGTAAAAGGTTCATGGTGGGGAAAGGAGGTCGTCGGGGAGGAGTTCGCGCAGGCGCTTGAGGCCGGTGTGGATCAGGAAGCCGACGTTGCCACTGCTCAGGCCGGTGGCCTCGCAGATTTCGTGGTAGCTGCAGCCGTCGCGGAATTTCATCAGGATCACGGTCTGCTGGTTCTCCGGCAGCCGGGCGAGATAACGCATGGTTTGGTCGAGTCTTTCGGCTTGGTCGAGGGAGCGGTCCGGTGAAGGGGTCTCGGTCGGGAGGGTGTTGTATTCCGCTTCGTCCAGGCGGCTGACGCGGGATTCCTTGCGCAGGACGTCCAGCGCGCGGTTGCGGCAGACGGTGAAGAGCCAGGTTTTCAGCCCGTCCTTCACCTTCGCCACATCCTGCTGGCAGAGGCGGATGAAGGTGTCCTGGACGATGTCGCGGGCCCGTTCGACATCGCGGGTGAAGCCGTAGGCGTAGCCGACCAGCGGCGACTCGTATTCCGCGAGCGCCCGTTCGACGAATTGTTCCCTGGTCTCCACCATGTTGGCCGCGTGCGGCACCGTTGCCACAGGAGGAACGGGCGGCTCGGGAAAATCTTTGTGGAAATCCGGGTCCATCGCCTGAAATGCCCGGCGAACCGGCCGGCTCAGCGCACGAAAAAGCTCAAATGCTCAAGCTCCAGCGCCAGGTCCACGTTATTGACCACGACCTCCTCCGGCACTTCGAGCACCACCGGGGAGAAGTTCAGGATGCCCTGGATCCCTGCGGCGACCAGGCGGTTCGCCACCGCTTGGGCGAAGCCCGCGGGGACGCAGAGGATGGCGAGCTTCACGCCCTCCTGCTGGACGAAGACGTCGATCTCCTTGTCCGACTTCACCGGGATGGCCACCCCGCGGCGAACGGCAGCCTCCGGATCGGCATCGAAAGCACAGATCACCTCGAAGCCTTCCTTCTGGAAGCCTTGGTAGTGAAGGAGTGCCGAGCCCAGATTACCCGCGCCGACCAGCACCACCGGCTGCAGCCGCTCGCGGCCGAGCACGTCGCGGATCATCGAGGCGAGGGTTTCCACCGGGTAACCCAGGCCGCGGGTGCCGAACTGGCCGAAGTAGGCCAGATCCTTGCGCAGCTGGGCCGGTTTCACCCCGGCGGCCTTCGCGAGCGCGGTCGAGCTCACCGTTTCCTGAGCGTTGTCATGCAGACGCTGGAGGCAACGGTGGTAGATCGAAAGGCGGTAGATCGCCTTCTTAGGTATGTCGACCTTCTCCACGGGCGGCGGCAGGAAACGCGGGGAATGCCGCGGGGTCAAGCTCGGGTGCCTGAGAGAGCAGAATCGGGATGGGCCGGATTTCCGAATTCATGAAGAGGAAGAAGCTTCTCACTAACCGGCCCCCTTGCCGAAGCTCGTCGCGAAAAGGCTTATTGAAATCAAAAGGAACGGAACTGGAACTGGGAGGATGGAAATTGAGCCAGTTATGGATTTTCGCGTCCGATTTTGCTTCTAACTAGCTAAGTCGTAGCGATTTTTGAGCTTTCCGGAAAGGACCGATAGGTAAAGCATCTCGCCAGTCGCCACACCCACAATCGCTGAAACCACCTCTCTTTTCACCCATGGAAAATCTAACTACGAAGCTGGCGGCTTATCTGGGCGCCGGGATCGGTGCCGGTTGCCTGGCCGGACAATCCGAAGCCGCGACGATCGTGACCCTTTACGGACCCGGCGCGCAGAGTACGACGAGCACGCCCTCCACACCGGGAGGGTTCGACATCGGGTTTGGGTACTATCCCGGGAGCCGATACGTGGCCGACTCCGGCGCCGCGCGGCTTGCCTTCAGCAACACCGGTCGTTCTTATTTTACGACCGGGGGAGACCTTGACGCATCCACCGGCTTGGGCTGGGGGTTTGGAACCTACCTTTATGAAGGAGCCGCGGTCAACGGAGTGATCCTGAATTCGGATCAGAATTTCGCAAACATCAGCTTCAACGGCGCCGACGGCATCTATGAAGGGGTGGGGCAATTCTACCTCACCGGCGATGGCACGGGGTACCTCGTCGCCCTCGCGATCAACGACGACAACTCCGCCCTGTCGATCTCGGCAGGTGTCGATGCGATCGAGGCGGTGCCGGAGCCATCCGGACTTGCGTTGCTGGCGCTGGGAGCGGGTGGCTTGATGATGCGCCGTCGCCGGAAGGCAGCCTGAGTCGCACGGGTTCCGCACCCGCTGGTGCGAGAGTTTCCGCCAGCCCTTTCCTCGTGACAGGGCTGGCGCTTCTATTTCGATAGATCATTGATGTCCGCAAGAAAGCGCCTGTTGCTGATCGGCTGGGATTCGGCCGATTGGAAGATCATTCATCCGCTGCTGGATGCCGGGAAGATGCCCGCCTTGAAGCGGCTGGTGGAAGGTGGGATCAGCGGGAATCTCGCGACCCTCGAACCGCAGCTATCCCCGATGCTGTGGACCTCCATCGCCACGGGGAAAATGGCGTATCACCACGGGGTTCATGGCTTCACCGAGGTGGACCCGGTAAGCGGGCGGGTGGTGCCGGTGTCCGCCGCGACGCGGTGCTGCAAGACCCTGTGGGAGATGCTTGGCGAGCGCGGGCTGAGGAGCCATGTGGTGGGGTGGTTCGCGACGCAGGGCGAGCGCGATCTGGAGGGCAAGATGGTGTCTAACATGTACGGGCACCTCCGCGGGATCACCCCGGAGCAGACTCCCGGAGATTGGCCTGCACCGCCCGCAGGAACCTATTGGCCCGAGGATCTGGGCCGCGAATTGGATTCACTCCGGGTGAGCCCCTTTGAAATCACGGGGGACGACATCCTGCGCGCCTTCGTGCCGCGGGCGCACGAGGTGGATCAGAAGCGCGACCGCCGCTTGCATGAACTCGCGGGAAGGCTTGCGGAGGCTTATTCGATCCAATCCGCCGCTACCTGGCTGATGGAGACGGATCCGGAGTGGGACTTCATGGCAGTGTATTTCCGGGCCATCGATGAAGTCAGCCATGTTTTCATGCCCTATCATCCGCCGCGCATGGAGGGCATCCCGGAGGATGATTACGAGATGTACCGCGGCGTGGTGGAGGGCATCTACCGCGCGCACGACATGATGCTGCAGCGCCTGGTCGAGCTGGCGGGGCCCGAAACTGCGGTAGTGCTGGTCTCGGACCATGGATTCCACAGCGATCACCTGAGGCCGAAATTCACGCCACGGGTGCCGGCGGGGATCACGGTATGGCACCGTGCACAGGGCGTGATCGCGGCTGCCGGTCCGGGCTTCAAGCAGGACGAACTGATCTACGGAGCGCGCCTGCTGGATATCGCGCCGACGGTCCTGCACTACTTCGGCCTGCCGGTCGGGGAGGACCTGGAGGGACGCGTGCTCGGGCAGGCTTTCAGCGATTCGCGGCCGGTGGCGGCTACTCCGACTTGGGAAGCTGCCGGTGAAAGCAGGCAGCGGCGCGGCTCCCTCTCCGAAGCGGATAGCGAGGCCCTGCTCGAACAGTTCACGGCCCTCGGCTACATTGACCCGCTGGCGGATGATCCCAGCCAGGCGGCGCGGGAAACGCGGCGGGAGAACCGCTGGAACCTCGCGCGCGCTTGCCTGTATGGCGGCCGCCACGAGACCGCCCTGCCCCTGTTGGAAGAATGCTTCGCCGAGCAGCCGGAGCGCTCCGACTACGGGCAATTGCTGGCGAGGACCCAATTGCAAGCAGGTC
This sequence comes from Luteolibacter sp. Populi, assembly GCF_040801775.1. Classification (GTDB taxonomy): domain Bacteria; phylum Verrucomicrobiota; class Verrucomicrobiia; order Verrucomicrobiales; family Akkermansiaceae; genus Haloferula. The sequence continues at coordinate 5,965,275 of NZ_CP161812.1, read as the reverse complement.
TCGCGGACGAAGCGGCGGAGACCTTGCAAGGCTGTCTCGCCAGCTTGGGCGACGGGGTGACGGCACGGCTGCTGATGGGAAGCATCGAGACGCAACGTGGCAATCACGAATCCGCGCTGGGACATCTTGAGGCGGTGCGTGCAGCGGATCCGGACAATCTTCATCTGCTCTTCAGCCTTTCGGAATGCTATCTTGCACTGAGGCGCTGGGACGAAGCGGAGCAAACGGCGGAGCGCATGCTGGAGCTGGATCCGGGAAGCGCGCAGGCCTGGCTGATCCGCTCGCGCCATCACCTCCACCGCGGACAGGCGGCGGAGGAGGCAGCGGCAGCCGCGCTGGAGGCGATCGGCCTGCAGTATGGAAACCCGCGGAGCCACTTCCTGTTAGGCGCGGCCTTGGCGCAATCGGGAGACTGGACCGGTGCGGAGAGGGCGCTGAGGAACAATCTGCGCCTCAATCCGCGGAATGCCCTAGCCCATCGGTATCTGGCGCAAGTTTACCGTGCCCTCGGACGCTTCGCAGAAGCGGGCGACAGCGAACTTCAGTCGCGCGTGTTGAGGCATGCGGAGCGTGACTGCGATGGGAAGCGAATGGAGACCGTGAGGAGGGATGCGCTTGCGAGAGCAGAGGAGCGTCGGCAACGGAGCTTGAAGGACGCGGATGGCGGGGGGAATCCATGTGAAGGGGAAGCAAGCCCCGGGATGACGTTCACGATCGTTTCCGGGCTGCCGAGATCCGGGACTTCCCTGATGATGCAGATCCTCCGGGCGGGAGGACTGGAACTGATGCACGATGGCAAGCGCGCGGCGGACGAGGACAACCTCGAAGGCTATTGGGAGTGGGAGGAAATCATGTCGCTGAAGAAGAATCCCCGGGTGATCGAGAAGGCGGAGGGAAAGGTGGTGAAGGTGATCTCGGCATTGCTCCCCGCGCTGCCACCGAAGCATCGCTACAAGATCATCTTCATGCGTCGGCCGGTCGCGGAGGTGGTGGAGTCGCAATGGAAGATGCTGGAAAACCGCGGGGCGCAGCCGAAGTCCGGGAAAGAACATCTGATCGCGACCCAGGAGACCCACGTAAACCGTATGCTCGACCTGCTGCGCGCGAACAAATCGATCAAACTCCTCGAGGTCGGCTTCCCGGAATTGGTGGCTGATCCCGATGCCGGAATCGAGCGGGTGCGCGCATTCCTTGGCGACCTTGTCACGGGTGAGCCGGACGCGATGGTTCGCACCGTGAGGCCGGAGCTTTACCGGAATCGGTAGACGTGGCGGCTACGTTGCCTGCGCGGACTATGGGCTCGCCACTACCTGCAGGAAGAGCTTCGACTTGCCTGCAAGTTGCCCCGGAGCGAGCGAGAGGGTCACCATCTCGTAGCCGGGATCTCCGGGAATCGCCACCGCGGATTCCTCGATCACCGTGGCATCCGCCCAATCGGTTAGATTGTCGCCGATGCGGTATGCGTAATCGATCCCCGCAGCTTCGTGCGCTTGCAGGCGGCGGTGCGTGAAGCGGAACTCCCCTGCCCCGGGCTCGACCAGCAGCAGCGCGGTGGCGGACCGCACGTCATCGGCAGCCTGCGGATTGGTGCCGAAAGCCCATTCGCCGAAGTTATCGAGCTTGTCGCCGTCGGGGTTCTCCCCGGCAGCACCCTCGGGGGAGGTGCCGTTGCCAAACCTGGCGATGCGCCATTCCTGATAGCTGCCGAAGGGCGGCTGGCCCGCTTGACCGATCCAGTCCGCGATCAGTTGCGCGCCTTCGAGATCGACGACGTCGCTGGCGAGCGGTGGCATGCGGGTGTAGCCATTGGCCGCGGCGACGCGGTTGTAGATGATCGACTTCGGCACATCGCCGGGGACAATGAGAAGATCGCCCGGATGCAGCGGGGCATCGACGGTAGCGCCGTTGATCAAGCCGGTCTGGGCGAGGCTCAGATGGGCGCGCCCGTCCCAGTTTCCGCCGCCGGTGCCGCCAGCCTGGTGGCAATAGGCGCAGTTTACGGCAAGGTAGGAGCGGACCCGAGCTTCGAGCGATTCCCCGCTTTCGTCCGGCCGGACATGGCGGGCCAGGCTCGCGGGGTCCTCCGGTGGATTCGCGAGGTAACCGGCATCGCCTAACAGCGAGATCATGTTCCCCGGATTTCCCGAGAGTGTGCCCGGCGCATTCATCTGGCGCGTATTGAAGGACAGCGCATGGCCCGCCTCCGGCGTGTGGCAGGTCATGCAATTGGTGCGCGAAGGGATCTGCCAGGTTGCCGCGGAGGGATTGCCATCGAGCGTGATGTCGATGCCGAAGGTCTCGCCGTCGTCATCGGCCAGCGCGGCATCGGTCTGGGTGCCGCTGTTGACGTTGTTCCAGTGGTAGGAAATGCCGTAGGAGCCCGTCTCGTTGCGGACCAGGAAACGGGTCTCGAGACGGCGGCGTGGCGAGCCCGCGACCGGGCGGCGGTCGGTGAAGTTCTGGCCGTCGATGCTGCGGGTGAAGCTCTCCCACTGCGTCGGGTAGTCGAAGTGCTTCACCCAGATCATCCCGGCCGGATAGGTCCACGGGGCATCCTGCTGATAGCCCACGGTATCGGCACTGCTGTTGATCAGGAACCAGCGCTTCTTCTCCGCGTGGTCGGACCAGAACCGCAGGTTGGGCTCGTAGAAATGGCCGCCCGGATTGGGCGTCAGATCCCCCAGGTCGGCGAAGAAATTCGTCCGCGATAGCGTCGGAGGGAAGCTGCTGTCATCCGTCCCCAGGGTCAGCCGCTTGATGCCACCGGTGCCTTGCGCTCCGCCGGTGTTGCCGCGGTCGAGCAGCAGGATATCCCCGGTCGCCGGATCGGGCAGCAGGCCGACGATGGCGACCTCGCCCGCGATGCGCTCGACGGTGGGAACCCCTTCGGTCCGCGCGATGCTCCAGATGTTTCCGGAAACGTAGTCGACGCAAATGTACTTGCCTGTTAGATCGGGCAGCGCGGTGCCGCGGTAGATGAAGCCGCCGGTGATCGAGGCCCCTTGGAAGCTGCCGCCACCGTGGCCATATTCCCACAGCGGACCGGTCAGGGTCGCGGCGGATTCGGGTGCGCCATTCAGGTTGTCTCCGTTCCGCACACCCGGCTGGCTGCCTTCGCGCCAGCCCCAGCCGCCGTTGTCCCCGGGGTGGAAAAGATCGACCTCCTCCATGCCATTGCGACCAACGTCGCCCACCCAGAGTTCATCCACCGTGCCATTGCCATCGGTATCCTCCGGCGAGAACTGCCAGGGGTTGCGGACGCCCATCGCGAAGATCTCGGTGCGGACCTGATCAGCCGTCAGCGTGGTCCCGTTGAAGCTGGTCGCGCCGAGCAACGGATTGTCCGGCGGGATCGCATAGCGGGCCTCGCCGCTGGCACCGCCGCCGATCCGCGGGATCGCCAGGTCGGCATCGTTGCTCTGGCCACCCGGATCGGGACCGGCGTAAGGGTCGGTGCCCGGATCCGGGTTCGGCGGCAGGCTGCCCGGCCTCTTGTCCACGTCGATGCGGATCACGCAGGACCACAGGTTGCGATCGATGTGCTGGGAATTGTTGCGGCCGTCCTCCTGCGTGCCCTCGTCGCCGAAGCCGACGTAGAGATAGCCGTCCGGCCCGAACTCGCAGGTGCCGATGTTGTGAATGGTATCGTCGCAGTTCTGCTCGATCAGGATCAGCTCGGAACCCGCGGTGTAGGGCGCGCTGGTCTGACAGGTGAAGCGCGAGAGCCGGACGCTTCCGACGCTCGTATTATAGCTCAGATAAATGTAGCCGTTGCTCGCCCACTGCGGGTGCGCGGCGATGCCCTTCATCGCGAGCTCGTTGTTGTCGTGCTGCACCGCCGCGCTGATGTCCAGGATCTGGATCTTCTGCGGGGCGGCCATGTCCGGAATCAGGAAGATCCTGCCATCGCCCTCCGCGACGAAGAGCTTCCGCGCATCGCCCGGTATCGTGCTGAAGCCATGGGGCGAATCGAAGGTGATGCCCGGGAATGCATCCTCCACCCGCAACGCCCCGGCCGGCGGGACGGGGGGCAGCGACACGAAATCCGTATCGAAGCGCGGCGCGGCAGTGAAGTTCGCGATGACCGTGCCGATATCGGAGAAAGCCGCGTCGGGACTTTCGATCCGGTACGTGAAGGTGTCCGATCCGGGCGTGCCGGTGAGGTGATGGTAGAGGATCGTGCCGTCGGCATGGGCGATGGCGCTGCCATGAAGCGGCGGTGTCAGGATGGTAACGGAAGCCGTGGCGATCCCCCCGTTATCGTTGGCCAAGACCTTCAGCCGGGCCTTCGCGAGATGATGCATCGTCACGCTGTCGTCATGGGCCACCGGCGGCCCGTCCTCGAGGCCGCTCCAGGCGTAGGCCACCCGCAGGTTGTCCCAGGTCACGGGACCGCTACCGCCGGAGGCGAGGCGGATGGAACTCGACCAGTTGTCGCTGGTATGCGGGTAGATGGCCACCGGCGTATTGAGCCCTTCCGCCGCCCCGAGGTCCGGGTCGAGATAGAGCGCCGCGACGTCGTTGTCGAAGTCGAGCTTGGCGACCAGCGTGTAGGTCTGGCCGGTCACCGGTGCGATGCCGGAGTAGGCCCACTGGCCGGCATTGAGATCATGGATCGCGAACTCGCGATTCCCGGAAGCGGGGTTCGCCGCGCCGGGAATGCCGAAGAGGTATCGCTCCGCGGCGAAGTCGTAGGTGCTCGCACCGCTCCACTCGACATTCGCGCCGCGGGTGATGTCGAACTTGTAGTAGACCACCCCCGAGCCGAAAGTTTCCAAACCATTCACGGCTCCGGCGCGCTCGTCCGAGTCCGCCTGATTGCCCTCGGTCGGTCCGTTGTATTCGCGTTTCGCGCCGCTGTTCTGGGTGATCAGGGCCTCGCCGCTCACCACGGGATTTCCGAACGCGGCATCCCAATCGGAGGGCGACCCGGAATGCCCGGTGAAGGCGTCGTCCTCGCTGGAGTTGTCATAGTCCCAATAAAGTCCGCCGCTCTTGCCCGCGATCGGACCGTCCGCGTAGGCGAAGCGCTCGCTGCCGACCACATCCTCCGGCAGCACCGCGCCGGGATAGCTCGCCGCGTTTTTCGGATTGGTCCCTGCGGCGACCTCCGCGCCGTCGCCAAACCCGTCGTCATCCGTGTCCTCAACCTGAGGATCGGTGTCGCGGAGGAATTCATCGAGATTCAGAAGATCGTCATCGTCCGCATCCAGCAGCGCATCGTCGGTGCCGACGACCAGACCGTGGGCCGCCTCCCACGAGTCGGCCATCCCGTCGCCGTCGGTATCGTTCGGATCGATGTAGCCGAGGTCGGTCCACTTGGTGGCGACGCTGAGATTGTCCCAGCTGACCTGCCCGCCGGAAGCGAGCCGGACGGCCGTGGACCAGTTCGTGCCGGTGTAGGCCCCGCCGGCATCGGCCGAGTGGCTACCGGTGACTTCATTGTAGAAATCGGAGCCATCGGGATCGACCCAGATGCCGACGAAGTCGCGGTCGAAATCAAGCACCGCCACCAAGGTATGGGCGGTCGTGTTCGCGAGAATCCCGCTGAAGTAGATCGCACCGCCGACACCGGAAACCTGGACGCCGAACTCTCGCCCGCCGGAAGGCCCGTCGCCGTTCGGCACCCCGAAGAAAAGCCGCTCCGTGTCGAAATCATACGAGCTGACGCCGGACCAGGTCGCATTGCCGCCGCGCGTGAGATCGATCCGATAAAAGACCCGCCCTACGCCGCGGACCGCGCCGCTGCGTTCATGGTTGTTCTGCCCATCGTTCGCGGGTCCGCCGGTTTCCTCGACGGTTCCGTTGTATTCCCGTTTCGCTCCGCTGCCATTGGTCGTTAGCGCACCTGCAGCGACCGCCGGGTTAGCCGTGACGTTATCCCAATCAGAGAACACGCCGGTAGCCTCGTTGTCGAAGAGATCGCGGTCGAAGCCGGTCCCTCCCGCGCGCCCGGCGATCGCCCCGTTGGGATAGTCGAAGACGTCCGTGCCGATGGTGATGCCGTCGAGACGGCCGGCCAACAGGACAAGGAGCGGGAGGGAATGGAGGAGGTGCATGGCAAAAAGTAAAAAGAGCCCGTCCCGCTACTTTCAGCGGGACGGGCCTTGGGGATCTCGAACCGGATCGATCACGGAGCCGGCGAAGCACCCTCTTCCGCACGGAAGAACAGCTTGTCGACCAGCGCCGGATCGACCGGAATCTGGAAGGGCTGCGGGGTGCTGCTGTCGAAGTTGAACGGTGGCACCAGCGGAGCAAAGCCCGAGAGTGTGGCAGAACTGCGCAGGTGGAAGGTCCCCGCGGGAATGCCCGTCGCGATGATGCTGAGCATCCCCGTGCCGGCATTGTAGTCCGCTCCCAGTTGGATCGCCAGCCCGGCGGGCTCGCCGCTCAGGCGCTCCCAGGTCGTGGCCACCACCACATCGTCCCACTCCGTGTTCCCCGTGCCGCTGGACGTCAAGCGCACGCCCGAGGCCCAGTTCGTGCCGGCGTAAACGCGCGTCACGTTAGGCGCATTGCCAGCTTCCGTTCCAGACAGATCCGGATCCACCCATAGCGTGAGGAGATTGTCATCGACATCGAGCTTGCCGACCACGGTGTAGGTCTGACCCTCGACCACTGCCAAGGCAGCGCCATCGGTGGTGGCGGTGCCATCATTGCGGATGCCCCACTCGGGACCGGAACCGCCCTGCACCACCCCGAACATGACCCGCTCGGCACCGAAGTCATCCGACCCGATCGCGCTGAGAAGCGCACCGGCACGGCGGGTCATCGATGCCTTGAAGTAGACCACCCCGCTGTCGTGCGAAGCCCCGTCGTTGATCGCACCGATCCGCGCCCCGGTCGGAGCGCCGTCATTGCCGGCACCTTCGGTGACGCCGTTGAAGTCACGGTAGGCGTCCGTGCCATTGGCAGTGACCAGCTTTCCGCCAGCCACCGTCGCGGTGCCATCCCAGTCGGATTGCCCGCCGGTATGGCCGAGGAAGGGACCGTTGATCAGCCAGTTTTCGTAGTCGAAGTAGCTGCCACCGGCCAAGCTCGCGATCGTCCCGTCCGCGTAGCCGAAGGACTCCATCCCGATAAGCCCGAGCGGCGCGCCGATGGTGTCCGCAGGATCGAGCGGATCGGAACCGACAGTGGAGGTATCGCCGAGGCCCCGCACTTCGCCGCCATCGGTTTGGCCGTCGCCGTCGGTGTCCTTCGTCGTTGGGGAGCTGTGGATCGTGAGATATTCGAGCCCGTCGTTCAGGCCGTCGCCATCGGAATCCGGATTGAGCGGGGAAGTGCCGGCGGCGGTTTCCTGCGTGCCGTCGTTGAGACCGTCACCGTCGGTGTCGTCGTCGTTAGCCACGGTGCCGCCGCGATACTCGTTGATGTTGGAGATCCCATCCCCGTCGAGGTCGAGGTCGGCATCGTCCACATCCGGATCAAGCCCGACCAGGATCTCGAAGTCATCCGGCATCTCGTCGCCGTCGGTATCCGCTGGCAGCGAATTGAGGCTTTCCCAAGTGGTCCCCACCACCATCCGGTCCCACCCCGTGGGAGTGGTGCCGCCGGAGCCGAGCCGGATCGAAGTCGCCTTCATCGAGGCCGCAGTCACCGTCGTGGTGACATCGGGCGGATCGTTGGCCTCCGGCTGACCCAAGGCTGGATCGACCCACATCGAGACACTGGAAGTGGCGAAGTTATACTTGGCGACGATGGTGTAGGTCTGCGCGGCCACCGGCGCAATGCCGGTGAAGGCGAGTACCGGACCGGGGTTCACCTGGATCCCGAACTCCTGCACCCCGGATGCCGGGTTCCCCGCGTTGGGCACACCCACGAAGAGGTTCTCGGCACCGAAGTTGTAGAGGCTCATGCCGCTCCAACTGGTGCCAGCCCCGCGATACAGGGTCACCTTGGCATAGAGGACATCGCTGGCATTGCCCGCCGTACCGGCAGAGTTCTCCAGCCAGCTTCCGGACTTCTCGCCCACGAACGCGTCCACCGCGGCCGATCCGCCGTGGAAGGGCCTCTTGATCGCAGACTCCTGCGTGAAGACGACTCCCGCTTGCACGGTTGGCACTCCGGCGACATTCGTCCAGGCCGAGACTTTCGTCGAGTGACCGGAGAAGGTCTCGGGCAGCAAACTATTGTCGTAGTCCCAGCCGATCCCCCCTTCCTGCAAGTTTAAGGGCCCATCCGAATAGGTGTCGAAGAAGTCGATGCCGACGAGGGCAGCGTTGCCGTTCGTATCCGGATCATCACCGGCGTTGTTGACGGGCACGGTACCCAGTGCCAGTTCGGTAAAGTCGGAAGTGCCGCCACCATCGCTATCACCCTCCAAGGGGTTGGTGAAGTGGGTTAGCACCTCTTCCCCGTCCTCCAGGAGGTCCTTGTCGCTGTCCTTGTCGAGCGGGTTGGTGCCGGCGTCCGCCTCCTCCTTGTCGTTGAGCTGGTCGTTGTCACTGTCCGGATTGTTCGGAAAGGTACCCCGCTGGAATTCCACGAGATTGCCCACATCATCATCGTCGGGATCGCCCAGTGCGCCGTTCGGGCCGTCCTTGGCACCCGGCGTCGTCTCACCGATCGTGCCGTCGTCGCTATCGTCCAGGCCATACAGTGTTTCCCAAGACTGCGGAATCCCGTCGAGGTCCACATCCTTGTTGGACTTGAGCCCGACGTCCGCCGGCGTCAGCCCCACCGAGAGGTCGTCCCAGGTGGTGGCAGCACTCGAGGCCAGGCGGACCGCGGTGGACCAGTTGCCTCCGGTGTAGGAGCCGCTTGCATTGCCGGAGTTTGCGCCGTCGATCGGATCGTAGTAGTCGTTCTCATCGGGATCAACCCAGAGAGCGACTCTGTCACGGTCGTAATCAATGACCGTGACCAAGGTGTGGGTGACTCCCGTGTCGGCGGGGATGCCGCTGAAGAAGTCCCCGTTGGCGGAAATGCCGTATTCGCGACCACCGGAGGGCCCGTTGGCGCCCGGCACGCCGAAGAAGACCCGTTCGTCGTTGAAATCGTAGGAACTTATTCCGCTCCATGTCGTCCCCGCCCCGCGGTTGATGGTCACCTTGTAGAAGACCCGGCCCGATGCACGGATGGCACCGCTGCGCTCGCGATCGTCCTGGCCATCGGGCCCGTCGGTTCCTTCGAAGGTGCCGTTGTATTCGCGGATGACACCGCCGTTGTTGGTGACCAGCGCGTTGTCGACGATGCTTGGCACGTTGCCGAATCCGGCGTTGTCCCAGTCCGACGTGAAGGCTGTGACCGCCTTGTCGAAGTTATCGTAGTTGAAGCCGGTGCCACCGGTTAGATCGACGATGTTTCCGTTCGCGTACGTGAACGGCTCGATGCCGATGACTACCGCCTGGAGGGGTGATGATGCCATAGCCGTCGCGGCCAGGACAAGGGTCGTGGGGATTTTCATTTGGTTTTCGGGCTGCCCCGGGATCTCCCGGGTCGGCCGATTCCTTGGGGGCAATCGGCGGGTTGGGTTCAGCGGCGGGTCTCCCCGCATCCGGACCAAGCGGGTTCAGCTTGAGACGGACACCTGACCTTCACAGGAAGCTGGAAAGGCAGGTCTCGTGCGGGACTGCGACATCCGCTCCGGATTCCCGCCAAATTTCTTCTTACCTCGGAATTTTTTTGGCTCTCCCCACGTTTGCCGACGGGTGGCCGGGCTCATCCGGCGTTATCCGTGGCTCACTTCTTCCTCCCGCAGGCTCCAGCAAATCTGCGCCAAGGATTCGACTTGTCCGCAGAGCGGAGCGGCGGTACTGACCATGTGTCCAGATGGAGACTACCACCCACTCGGAACGCGTCGGGGATGAGTTCTCGGCCTCGTCCGACGAATTGCTTCCCGTCGTTTACGAAGAGTTGCGGCGGCTGGCAGCATTCCGCTTGAAGCACGAGTCGGGCAGCAAAACCCTGCAACCCACGGCGCTGGTACATGAAGCGTGGCTCCGCCTTGCCTCTTCCGCGGAACTGAAGCCTTGGGAAAACCAACTGCACTTCTTCAATGCAGCCGCCCAGGCAATGCGCCGCATCCTGGTGGAGCGCGCACGGGCAAAATCGCGGCTGAAGCGGTCCCGGCCTGAAGAACTCACCATCCAGGAGTCCGCGGGCGAGAGCGACGAGCATATCCTGATGATCCACGAGTGCCTGACCCGGCTCGAGAAGATCGACCCCCAGTCCGCAAAAGTCGTGCTGCTGAAATTCTACGGTGGGCTCAGCAGCGAGGAGATCGGCCGGATGACCGGCCGCAGCACGCGCTCCGTGGAGCGGCAGTGGATGTTCTCGAAGGCGAAGCTCTATCAGATGATCCGCGACGACCAGACGGAGTAAGTGATCCGAACCCGCATGACGACCGTCACCGATTCCGCACGCGAGATCGACAGCGCCATTCTGGAAGTGGCCCTGTCTCTGGACGACACGGCGACGCGGGAGGAATTCCTCGACCGCATCTACGGCAAGAACGAGAAGGGCAAGGCGGAGATCCGCCAGCTGATCGCCGCCTCCGGGGACGCGGCGGGCTTCTTCCTCGAAGCCAAGGAGGAGCGCATGACCCTGACGGTGGGCCTCCTGCCGCCGGGCCGGCAGGTGCAGGCCCCGGAGCTGGCGCTCGACGATCTCTTAGGCGTGGCGAACGCCCGGCTCGGCCATTACCGGCTGCTCTCGCGGATCGGCGAGGGCGGCGGCGGGGTCGTTTACGAGGCGGAGCAGGAACAGCCGATCCGCCGCCGGGTGGCGATCAAGATCGTGCGCTCCGGCATGGAGAACAAGGAGGCGATCGCGCGCTTCGAGATCGAGCGCCAGGCCCTGGCCCTGATGGACCATCCGAACATCGCGAAGGTCTTCGAGGCCGGCACCACGCCCTCCGGCAGGCCCTACTTCGTGATGGAACTGGTGGCGGGCGAGGCGATCACGAAGTACTGCGACCGGAACAAACTCGGCACGCGGCAGCGGCTCGAGCTCTTCACCCATGTCTGCCATGCGGTGCAGCACGCCCACCAGAAAGGGATCATCCACCGTGACCTCAAACCGTCCAACATCCTGGTGGTCGGGCAGGACCACGGCAGCGTGCCGAAGGTCATCGACTTCGGCATCGCCAAGACCACCGAGGGCCGGCGCGCCGATCGCACGGTGATCACCGCGCACGACCAGTTCTTCGGCACCCCGGCCTACATGAGCCCGGAGCAGATCGACATGGCCGGGATGGACGTGGACACCCGCAGCGACATCTACAGCCTCGGCGTCCTGCTCTATGAACTGCTGACCTCCAGCACGCCGGTGGACGGCCAGGAGCTGTCCACCTTCGGCATCTCGAAGATCCGCCAGACCCTGCTGGACAGCGAGGTGGTGCGACCGTCCGAGATGCTGCGGCTCTTGCCCGCTTCCAAGCTGCTGGACCTCGCGGAGCGCAGGGATACGGACCCGGCTCACCTGCTCGGCAGCGTGAAAGGCGATCTCGACTGGATCGTGTTGAAGGCCACGGAGAAGAACCGCGTGCGCCGCTACCAGACCGCGAACAACCTGGCACTGGACGTGATGCGGTTCCTGGAATTCCAGCCGGTCTCCGCCCGCCCGCGCTCGCGCTTCTACCTGCTGGCGAAGTTTGTCCGGCGCAACCGCCTGGCCTTCGCCGCCGGGGTCGTGCTCACCGCCCTGCTGTTAGGCGGCTTCGTCACCACCGCCACCCTCTACCGCCGCGAACGCGAGGCACTGGACGAGCAGAGCCACCTCCGCAAAAAGGCGGATGCAAGGGCGAACGTCGCACGGGTGGCGCTCTTGTTGGACCAGGGCTTGATCGACGAGGCGGATGCGCTGCGCCAGGAGTATCCCCTGTCCTCGATCGAGCCGTCCCTGGAAGCCGCCACGGTCTTCCGCTCGCTCGGCGACTGGAACGCAACCCACAGCCGCTGGGACCAGGCTACCCAGTGCTTCCGCCTCCTGACCCAAGCCAACCGCTTGAGCGATCCGGGACGGATTCTCAATGGCACCGACATCATGGCCACCGCAGCGGCCACGCTGCAGGAGGACGAGAAGGACTACCTCGAGTTCCGCAAGGAGATGCTCGATCGCTATTCCCTACCGCGCACCTCCCTGCAGGCGGAGCATCTCCTGAAGGCCTGCCTGCTGCGCGGCGGGGACTCTACCCTGATCGCGCAACTCGCCCCATCGGTGCAGGTCATGGGGCCCCTGGAGCAAACGCCTTTCCTTGCCTGGTCGGCCCTCGCACTCGGCCTCTACCATCTGCGCGCGGGCGATCCCGGCGAAGCGGCCAAGGCCTGCAACCAGGGCCTTAAAGACCAGCGGATCAAAAACTCGTGCCTCGCTTCCATCCTCGCGGTCAGGGCCATGACCACCAGCGCACGCGGAGATCACGAGGAGGCGCGCAAGGATCTGGCGGAGGCCTCCGCCCTGATGGAGAAGAGCAAGGGCGGCGACTTCGCGGAGGGAAAACCGATCGGACCAATCTGGTATGACTGGGCGATCGCCAAGCTGCTGCTCGACGAAGCGCGGGAGCTCTCCGGGGAGCCCTCCGAGCGTTAGAGCCGGCGTTCTCCTGATGCAAGCATGGCTCTTGATGCTCCTTTACCTCGCAGGATGGATCGGAGCTTTCGCACTGGGTGAACGGCCCCTCCGACGCGGAGCCGTCTAAAGCTTCAACAAATCCCGCAACGCCTCTTTCACCGTGGCTAACAAGGTCGGAGAAAGCATCCCCATCCGTCTGGCCAGCTTGTGGCGGTCGAAGCTGGCAAGGCCCTGAACATTGACTGCCGAAGGCTTGGGAAGCCATGGAATTCTCCCTAGCGGCACTTCGCCGCGCAGGCCGTGCATTTGAGAAGTGAGCGGCGCCACGATCACCAGCGACCTGGCATCGTCCTCCTCCGGATAGGCGAGGATCAGGACGGGTCGACTCTTGGCGGTCATTCCCAAGTCGGCGAACCAGACTTCGCCTGCTTTCGGTTTAGTATTCACCCATGGCCTCCGTCCAAGCTTCCGCTTGTTGTTCAGGGGCAAGCAGCGGACTGGTGCGGACCTCGAAGGGCAGACCTTGGCGGAGTTCGATCTGGGCCAGCAGCATGTTGAAGGCATCGCCGGGCTTGAGTCCCAGGCGCTGCAGGATCTTCTCTACCTTCTGCAAACGTTTCGCGGGAACCCGGGCCCGGAATAGCGTGGTGATATCGGCGGCCATGCTCAAATGTGCTCAAAATGGCTCAGAAGTCAATCGCGCGCACCTCTTCCTCAAAATCCCGCTGGCATCCCCCGCGATCACGTAGCCTGCGACTTATTGACTGTAAGCGTGAATTGAGTATTAATCACGACTGCTGCCCGGGATTCTCTCGACTCCGGGACCCACCCACCCCTTGCACCTCCCCCGTATGAACTCCCTTGCCCTGTCGGCCTGTGCCGTCATCGCGCTTTCCCTGCCCGGGTTCTCCCAGTCGATGAGCTGGGACACTTCCGGCACGCAGGGCGACAACGGGCCCGGCAACGAACTGGTGTTCGGGAACGGTGCCCATGGCTTCACCGCCACATCCTGGGGCTACACCGCCGGCAAGAGGAACCAGGCCTTCGAGGCCGGGATGAGCGTGATCTACTCCAACGGCATCGGCGTGACGAATGCCGACGAAAAGAACCCCTTCCGCATCCCGGAACACCAGCTCGACAATGCCAAGGGCAACGAGTGGATGCTTTTCGTCTTCGAAGGCCCGGTCAGCGACGTCAGCATCAAGGTCGATCCCTATGGCACCTGGGACCGCGACGTGACCTACTACACCGCCAATCTCTCCGGCCAGATCGATCTCGCGGGTCTCACCTACGCCGATCTCGAAGGACTCGGCTTCGGCGAGCGCACCGATGACTTCTCCACCCGCGGCGGCGACTCGCGGGACGTCTCCGTGAGCGGCGGCGGGACCTTCAACGCCATCCTGATCGGTGCCATGCAGGGCAAGCCCGGCGGAAAGCGCGACGTGGACCGCTTCAAGATCTCCTCATTGGACGCGACCTACCTGGTGCCGGAGCCTTCCTCCGCCCTGCTGGGAGGGCTCGGTGCCCTGCTGCTGCTGCGCCGCCGGGAGCGCTGAAGTTCCAAGTAAGAAGGACCAAGTGCCAAGCAACAGTCTCTTGCTGCGAAGCTTGAACGCTGTTCTTCCTTGGTTGGCACTTGGAACTTCTCACTTCGAACTTATCGTCGCCGCGTGACCGCCGCCCAGTTCCTGGCCCCCTCTCCTGTTTCGCTGAAGATCTGTGGCGTGACCTTGGCGGACGACGCCGAGCGCCTCGTGGAAATAGGAGTCGATGCCTTGGGCGCGAACTTCTGGCCACAGTCGAAGCGCTATCTGGACCCGGCGGAGGCTGGCTTTCTGCGCGGTTTCGCCGGACGGATTCTGCGGGTCGGTGTTTTCGTGAATGCCGGCCCGGACCTGCCGCGCCGTCTGATCGAGGAAGGCCTGATCGACATGGTGCAGCTTCACGGCGACGAGCGGCCGGAGGATGCGAAGGTGTTCCGCGAGGCGGGTATTCCCTTCCTGAAGGCGATCGGCGTGCAGGGGCTGAACGACCTGGCGCTGGTGCGGGACTACGGGGCCGCGGCCATCCTGTTAGACGCGCATGCACCGGGCTTGTATGGCGGCACCGGGCGGACCATCGATTGGGCTCTGGCGCGGGCCTTCATGGCCGAGCATCCGGACCTGCCGCTGATCCTGGCGGGCGGGATCACGCCGGAGAATGTCGCGGAAGCAGTGGCGGCGGTGGGGCCGGCAGCGCTCGATGTGGCCTCGGGCGCGGAGCTGCGGCCGGGGGTGAAGGACTTTGCGAAAGTGGGAAGACTAAGGGAGAACATCGAACATCGAACGTCCAACATCGAACGTCGAAGGGAAGAACTGTAGGAGCCCTGCGGTGAGGCGGGTCTTGCGCGCAGGGGGAAGATATCGGACACAGCCGGCGTGGAACGCGATGCACTGCCGCTGGACCGCCGCTTGCGGCAGGAGATTCTGTTCGCGCGGGAGCGGGTTTACCGCTTCGGGCAGGCGACGCCACTGGAGCATCTCGCCCTGCCGGGCTTGGACATCTGGGTAAAGCGTGAGGATCTCTCGGCGATCAAGGCCTACAAGTGGCGCGGCGCTTGCAACCGCATGGCGGTGCTATCGCCGGAAGAGCGGGCCGCGGGCGTGGTGACGGCCTCGGCCGGAAATCACGGTCAGGGCGTGGCCCTGGCGGCGCGGGCGCTGGGAATTCAGGCGCGGATCTACATGCCGCGCTCGACCCCGCGGGTGAAGCAGGCCGCGGTCCGCCATCACGGTGGCGATCACGTCGAAATCCTTCTGGCCGGAGATAGCTACGATGAGGCCGTGACTTCCGCACGCGGGGACGCGGCGGCTAGCGGCGCGACTTACATCCATGCCTACGACGACCTGCACGTGATGGCCGGTCAAGGCACGCTGGCGGATGAGATCGTGCTCTCGGGCCACGGACCTTTCGATGTCGCCTACCTCCAGATCGGGGGCGGCGGGATGGCGGCGGGCGTCTCGGCCTGGCTGAAGACCTACTGGCCGGAGATCGAAATCGTCGGCGTGGAAGGGATCGGCCAGGCCTCGATGAAAGCGGCTCTGGCTGCGGGCGAACCGATCGGCTTGGAGCAAGTTGATATCTTCTGCGACGGCACGGCGGTCCGGAAGGCGGGCGAACTACCTTTCGCGATCTGCCGCGAGACCCTGGACCGGGTGATCACGGTGACCAACGAGGAGGTCAGCCGGGCGATCCGGACACTCTGGGAAGGCCTGCGCTGCGTCTCGGAGCCCTCCGGGGCGATGGGCCTGGCGGCGGCGATGCAGGAGCGCGAACAGCTCGCGGGCAAGCGGGTGCTGCTGGTCGTCTCCGGCGCGAACATCGACTTCCTGCAGCTCGGCCTGATCGCGCAATCGCAAGGCTCCGCGCCGAATGCGACGCGTAGCCTGCGGGTGCGCATCCCGGAGCGCCCGGGGACGATGCTGCAGCTGCTGGACACCTGCTTCGCGGGGCTGAACATCACGGATTTCCAGTACGGCAAGACCCACGCGAGCGATGCCTGGCCCGCCTTCACCCTGGCTGCGGACGACCCGGCGCTGATCGAAGCGCTGCCGGGACAACTCGCCGCCGCCGGCTTCGAGTGGGAGGACCTGACCGGGGCGGTGGACCTCGCCTTCCGCGCGATC
Source organism: Luteolibacter sp. Populi (assembly GCF_040801775.1). Taxonomy (GTDB): domain Bacteria; phylum Verrucomicrobiota; class Verrucomicrobiia; order Verrucomicrobiales; family Akkermansiaceae; genus Haloferula. The sequence goes on along the minus strand of NZ_CP161812.1, from coordinate 5,949,094 downwards.
CCGCTGCGCGGCGATCTGCTCGGCTACCCGGCCTTCCTACGCCTCGACTTCTACGAGCGGCCGGGCGCGCTGCACGATTTCCTGGACATGCGCGTCCGCGGTCGGGCCAGCCTCTGCTACTTCAACTACCGCCAATCCGGAGAGAGGATCGGGCGCGCGCTGATCGGCCTGGACTTCGCCAGCGAGGCGGAGCGGGACGCCTTCGTCAGTTCCGTGCCGGAACACGGCGAAGGCTATCGCGCCTGCAAGGCGGTAGACGAGAAAACGCGCGGTCGCTTGCTGGGACGCTGAGGCGAGGGATTTTGGGAATTTTCCAAATTCCAGCGGGAATCCCACATGGAAAAATGGAAAACCCACGGTTTTTCATAGGTAGGGCGGAATTTCTCCTAGCGCCCCTGAATACTTAGTGAATACTTCCGGAAGCTGGAATGACTGTGAAAGCGGCAGGGACTTGACCTATCCCGGCGTCGCTACAGATCACCCTGCGACCGATACGATGAACGGAAGGAAAACCCTTCAAACCCAACTTCGCTCCAAAAACCCCGGATTCGCGCTCGTCATCACTCTCTCGCTGATGGTCCTCCTGACCATTCTAGCGGTAGGCTTGTTGAGCCTTTCAACCATTTCTCTCCGCAGCTCGACGCGGGAGGACGCCATGGCCACGGCCCGGGCGAACGCGCGGATGGCGTTAATGTTGGCGATCGGAGACCTGCAGAAGCAAGCCGGTCCGGACCAGCGCGTAACCGGCACCGCCGATCTGGCCGGTGGAACGGACGGCAGCCGCCTCGGGACGGGCGCGCAGCCCGGCAACAACACCGCGTTCGGCGGCGGCACCAAGGGCCTGACCAGCGTGCAGCCGGGCAGCCGCTACTGGACCGGGGTGTGGAATAATACGAACACCTCCAATCCGGGAGAGACGATTTATACGACGCCCCCCCGCCCTGCCTTCCGCAAGTGGCTGATCAGTGGCAATCACGGGCGCATCAGCCCCGAAAATACCATTACGCCTGCCATCAATTCGGTGGCAGTCGGCGGGAATGGCCAAGTGGCCGACAGCGAAAGGGCCATCGTCCTGGTGGGACAGAAAACGATCGGCGACACCTCGCCGGAGTCGCTCGACCGCTTCGTGAGCGCCCCGATGGTGGAGCTTGGCACCGAATCGACCCGGGGAAACATCCCGGGGCGCGCTACGCGTGGTGGGTTGGCGACGAGGGAGTAAAGGCCAAGATCAACCTGCCGGGCAACGAGGAAGGCAACAGCGAATTGACCGCCGCGAAGCTCGCCGCCCGCTGGCGCGGTTGGGACGCGGTGGATGGTTTCGATAACTATCCGATCCCCGGTTCCGGCGGGATCGGGATGCTGCCCCGGGTAGTGACCCTGCCCCAGGCCGAACTTCTGGACGATAGCATCGGAACCGGCAGCCCCTCGGCGCTCGGCCGGGCCTTCCATTCGGCCACCCCCGAGAGTTTCGGTCTCTTGACTGATACGCTGCAGGGCGGCCTCAAGCGGGACCTGACTGCTTATTTGGACGGCACGATGCCGCCCACGCCGGCCACCGACATCCCGAATGCCATCGGTAGCAATGCGAACATCATCCCCAAGTCGCTCACGGCGGTCGCCCCTACGATCAAGGGGCCGAAATGGAGTGCGCTGAAGAAATTCCGCGACCTCGGCGTCAGCGCGGCCCAAGCCGGAAAGCTGACGGTAAAGGGTGTCCCGCTCAACAATAACGGAGAAGAAGAAGCGGCCATCTCGCCGATTATGACCGACTTCCGCCTCTTGCTCGGATGCAAGCTGATCCCAGCCGGCACGGACCAATACAGGGCGCAAGCCTGTGCGAAGATCGCGGTCTCGCTGGCGAATCCCTATCCCTACCCCTTGCAGTGGACCACACCCATCGAACTGGAAGTTTTTGACGTCACCAATCCGGCCCAACGGACCTGTTGCATCTACGAGGCCGCCGGGCAACCGGCCTTCATCGGTGTGAGGAACGGGCGCGGTGCGGCGTTGGCCAAGACCATTTTCCAGATCCCTGCGACAACCTTGCAACCGGGCGAGGCGAAGTCCTACACGAACAAGTCCTCGGTGCTGCGTGGCGTTAACAACATCGGAACGCTGACCACCGAACTCGGTCTCTTCGTCAGTTCCGGTGCCGGCAATTACGAACCCTGCGTTATCCAGGACAATGACCAAGTCATCAATCTTCAGGGGACCAACCCGGACGGCTCGGCCAAGAATGTCTTCCTGGACGTTCGGGAGCAGTCGACCACCTCGCAGATCAATGTCGAATTGAGAAGCGGCGGCACCCTCCTGAAAAGGGTCGAGCGCTTCGAGTTGGACAATGCGAACTTCGCGGCGACCGGCCGCCGCTTGTATGCCGCGGACGCAAAGGCGCTGACGAAGGCCTTCGGTCTGCAGTACGATGGCTTCCAGATCAGCCAGCCGGGGTTCGACTACCTAAGCGTCCTCCCCGTCGGGGATGGGCTCGGGCTGCGCAGTTCGACGGTGCGGACCTTCACGGATTTCAATCTCCAGGCGACCCGCTACCGCAAGCCGATCATCTCTTACAATCCGCCTCCCTACTTTATGCGGACCTCCAATGAGAAAGCGAGCTTGGGCACCAACGGCGATTCGGGATTCGCTTTCAGCCAGCATATCGCCGCGGATCCCTTGCCTTGGGGACGCTCGTCCGCCGACAGCCGTCGCGTGGAGCTTTTTTGCCCGCCGGAGCATCTGGTATCGCTGGCCCAGCTTCAGCATGCCGACCTGACGGCGGACGACATCTCGGTATCGGTCGCCCACCAACCGGGCAATGCGGTCGGCAATTCTTATGCCACCCCTTTCGTCACCCGCGGGAAACATTTCACGAACCGGTTTGACATCACGATCACCGATTTCACATCCGCCACCTCGGCGGCGCGGAAATACTATGACATGTCATACCTCCTCAACGCCGCGTTGTGGGACACCTACTTCTTCTCGACCATTGGCGGAAACGCAGGCTCCCGGCCGCTCAATCCCTCCATCATCAAGATCTACGGTGACGACAGTTCGAACCAGATCAAGGACGGAGCCACTGCGGCATCGCGTCTGATGTATGATGGCGCGCAGAACGTGAACTGCACCGACAAGGACGCCTGGAAAGCCCTGCTGGCGAGTTCGAAGCATCTTCAACACAAGGCGGAAGCCGGCCAATCCTCGGATGCCATTTACCCGCGGAGCCTCGAGCAGAGCGATGCCGGCCTGACCAAACCGACCGGCGCCCGGGAGGATTCCTTCGCCGGTTACCGGAAGCTGAACGACGACCAGATCGATCTGCTCGCGACCGAGCTGACCAAGCAGGTGCGCCTGCGCGGGCCCTTCGTGTCGCTCTCGCAATTCGTCAACCGCACGCTGGCGGCCCTCTCGGTGCAAAACGCGATGATCGGCCGCAGCGGCCCTCTGCAAGCGGCGATCGACGCGGCTGGCATTACCATCAATCCGGAAGGGACCAAGAGCGGATTCGGCCCGGCCCTCGTGATCGCTACCGACAAGGTGAATTTCCAAAAGGACGGCAGCGCTCCGAAGGCCGACCTTTCCGGCGGCAAAGCGACCCGCCAACCCGGAATTGCCGACATCGTTTGGCCGCCGACCTGCTTCGATGAAAATCCGGGAGCGGTGTCCAGCATTCTGGCCGACCGGCCGATGCTGACCGACGCCCGTTACAAGATCGAGCAAGGCTTCCGTTCCACCGGCATCCCCGGCTGGCTCACCCAGGCGGACGTCCTTCAGGTCATCGGCCCCGCGCTCAGCGTGCGTTCCGACACCTTCCGGATCCGGGCTTACGGTGAGGCGACAGACGCCGGCACCGGCCTGCCGGTCGCACGCGCCTGGTGCGAAGCGGTCGTGCAACGCATGCCGGAATACGTGGTTGACGAAAAAGATGCGGCGACGGTTCGTCCGGCAAGCTTACAGTCGGAGGTCAACAAGACCTTCGGTCGTCGCTTCGCGATGGTTTCCTTCAAATGGCTCTCGCCCAATGAAATTTAACTCCATTTCCTGCTCCGCCGCTGCGCTCTTGCTGCTCGGCACCCTATCCGCCGCCCGTGCCCAGGATACAGTCTCCATGAAACTCGATGTGGTTTCATGGGGCGAGGACATCACGGGCCTGAGCCTGACCGCTGCCGGCAAGGCCTCCCCGATCACCGCCCGCGCCTTCACCTATTCCACTCCGGTTCGCTACAACGGGCCGGCAGTGATGGAGATCCATCAGGAAGGTGGCGGGGCAGCCGCGGACAAGGCGGCGGGCGAGAAGAATGCCGCGGCCATTCCGGCTGAACTGAAGGCGCTGCGGGCAAAGGATCCCACGATCGTGGCACTGGCCAAGTTGCCCGTGGGTTCGCGCCGTGCCACGGTCCTGATCGCGCCTGCCCAAGGAGGTACTTACCAAACCTTCGTGATCGACGACGATCCGTCCAAGTTGCCCTTCGGTAAATTGCGGGTCCACAACTACACGCCCTTCAAAATTGCGATGAAGTTAAATGGCAAGCAGGGCGCTCCCATGAAGACCCGGGACTCCTTCGTCGTCGAGCCCAAGGATGGCCAAGTGATCTATGAACTGGCCTACGAGCAGAACGGCGCTTGGACGACCCAGGAAAACAACTTGATCCCCGTCCGCCCGGACGAGCAGGTCCAGCTCATCATCTTGAAGAGCGACGCGGGCTTCTTCCTATCGGGCGACGGATCGCGCTCGGGCTTCCTCCAGAGTGTCTCGTTGCGCCGACCGGAGAAGGAACCGGAACCGGCCGAACCTGCAGCGGCCCGCTGAGCCCCTGCCTGCATGGAGCCAGCGCACCGGGGGGCTCACCTCAAACCACCGCCACGCGCTCGATCTCCCCGGCGTAGCGGTCGAGCGGCGCGGTGTGGCGCGGGATCATGTTGAAGACCATGAACACCACGGCCTTCTCCCCGCAGCGCAGCAGGCCGATCTCGACGCTGGCACGGGTCAACTCCGCGCAGAGGTGGCTGAAGCGCGCGAAGATATCGTCCACCTCGCCTTCCGGCACGCCGCAGACGCTGCCGTCCTTGCGCACCCCCAGGAGCAGCAGGCCGCCATTCGACCATTGCAGGGCCGGCAGGGCCTTGGCCACGCGCAGGGCACCGGGCGTGGACTCCTCGAACACCACCGACTTCTCATAGGCCGCGATCAAGGCGGCCAGAGTGCTGCTATCGTGGACGGTCATCGCATCCCATGTGATACCCGACAAGAACCGCCGCGGCAATCCGCAAGTGGCGCTTTCCCGGAGGTCCGCCCCGAGGGTCTTCCCTATTCGCGTCCATTCGCGGTTGTAAAATCTAAGCGAACATCTTCCTCCCCAGCTTCGCGATCGCCGCGGCCACGCCCAGCACCTCCTTCGACTCCTCGCCGCTGCGGCAATAGACGGCGACGGTGAAGGCTTCCGGCAGCAGGAACTCGAAGGTCCGCACATGGACCAACCCTTCGGCCCCGGCACCTAGCCGCGGCATCGCATTACCCGGTGCCAGCATCACGCCCAGGCCGGCCCTGCAGGCCGCCGCGGCTTCATCCTCGGAAGGAAAGCCGATCGAGTTGGCGGGCTGGATGCCGTAGGCCTCCTCGCACCAGCGCAGGAGGAAGGAGCTGAAGCCCGTGACCACCTTCCGGTCCGGCACCAGGATGCTGGTCCGCAGCACCTCGGGGAAACTGAAGTTCTCCGGATCGAAGGGATAGAAGTCGGGATTCCACGCGACGGTCAGGCCGCGCTCGCGCCGGATCACCGCTTCCTGCACCGCCGGCGAGAGGCCCGCGCGCAGGAAACGCCCGGCGATCACCACGTCCACGCGGGTCGCCTCCAACGCCTCGCGCCAATTCCCGTTCGCCTCGCAACAGCGCACGCTGGGACCTGCGGGCGGCTCGGCGGCAAGGGTCTCCCGCAGCGTGCGCCCGAAGTACGATGCATCCAGTGCCACCAGCACCTGGCGGTCCATGCGCCGGTCGAGGTGGCGCATGCCATCGACGAATTCCAGATACGCATCGCTGACCTCGCTGCCCAATTCCAGAAAGGCGACGCCCGCCGGGGTCAGCTTGGCCCCGGCCGGCGAGCGCTCGAAGAGGATCAGGCCGACGGCGGATTCCAGCTTGGAGATCGTCAGGCTCACCGCGGGCTGGGTCATGCCCCAGCGCTTGCCGGTCGCGGTGAAACTGCCCGTCTCCGCGAGGTGGCGGAAGACCAGCAGGCTATTGAGATCGATGTCCATGGCCATTGGCCGCCGTCATCAGGCGCGGCTTGAGTTCTGCATAGGGATGATTGCGCCGCAGGCACGCGGTCAGGCGATAGGCGGGCCAGCTCCCGGGATCGCGACCGCTCATGCCGACCGTGGTCTCCGGCACGAAGACGCAGGCACCGGCGGGCAAGCGCGCCGGATCCGCAAGAAAATCCGCGGCCTCGCTCTCGCCCATGATCGCACCGCCCTTGGCCCCCGCGCTGCGGAAGGCCGCGAGCAAGGCCGCGGCGGTTTCGGGTTCACCGGCTGAGGCGATCCACCAGCCGGTCCCTTGGAGTTGTGCGGGCGCGGTGGGCAAAGGCGTCGCCGGGTTCCGCAGGATCGTCCACGGCACCGGCCCGAGGTCGACGGCCTCCAGACGGTCTGCACCGCCGAGGCCGATCCCGAAATACACATCGCACTCGGCATTGAGCAGCGCCGTGCGGAAGCGCTTCACCTCGATCCGCACGAAGCAGGAGCGGAAGATATCGGAGAGCTGCAAGGTCGCCAGGAAATCCGTGAAAAGGCCAACCCGGAAGAACTCCCCCGCCGCCGCAAAGCGCAAGATGCGCCCGGCCTGATGGAGGCCGCGCACGCCATCGCCCAGCTTCCGCAGCGCGCGGGACAGCGGCCCGATCTGCGCGAGCAAGCCGGTGGCAAAGGCGGTCGGCACCAGGCTGCGATCCGGCCCTTCTTCAAACAGGGGCCGCCCGACCGCCTCCTCGAATTCCTCGCAGACCCGCTTCACGTTCGCGCGGGTGCTGTGCAGCTCCAGTGCCGCATTCGCATACGAGCGCTCCTTGCAGGTCACGCTGAAGACCTCGAGCTGCCGGTAGGTGATATCGGGCAGCGCCTCCACCCCTTGCGCAGGGGCCGGCAGTCCGGCAGCTTTGGTTTTGGACTTCGGGTCCGGCGATTTCATGCGGGAGGGCTTGGCGCTGCTAACAAAGCATGCCCCGCGCTGCGGACAATGGGATTCTGCCGGAGCTGCCGTCCTGAATTTCACCCGGAAACCCCCGGGGATCCTGCCTGCCCCGCCCTGGCCATTCGGTCCCGCGCCGACGCCCCCCTTGAGGGGTGCCGCCACTCGGGCGGAGCGGCACCCGCAGGGTCAAGGCGGGCAAGCAGCGCGCCCGGGTTCCCTTACAGGCCTTTCACGGAGCGGGGTTGCGCTTGCGGAAGCCTTGGCCGCCATAGCCGCTGGCCATGATGCGCCCGTGCTTCTGCACCCAGTGTTCCCCGGCCATGATCCAGCTTCCGTCGTAGTCGAGAATCCCGACCTTCGAGTTGTAGCCGACGGGGTCCGCGGTCAGGTCGGGCCGCGCGATTACCCAGCCGGGCTGCGGCGCGGTCAGGTCGCCCAAGCGATCCCAGCCCGGGATTGCAGGGGTGACGATGACATTGCTGTCCGAGTCCACGCGGCCGGTGTTGTCGTTCCACCAGTCAATCGCGTAAGGTGGAGCTGTGGCCGCGTAGGGCGAGGAAGGGACCCGGACCAGCGGCACCCACAGGCCCGCCTCGCGCAGGGTGTGGTAGGTGAAGACCCAGTCCTTGTCGGTGGCAGCCGGCGCGGTGTAATACTCTGTTACCTTCACTGCATCCGCCTTCTTGTAGTTGCGGGAGCCGAGCTGGAGCATCGCCCTCTGCCGCGCATTCTCCTGCCAAGCCGCGCTGTAGATCCCGATGTAGTCCGGGAAGCCCACCTTTTGCGCATCCAACACCGTCGAGGAGGTCCACAGCGGGTTTTCCCAAGGATAGGTGGAGGTATGGGGCGCATTGTTCACGCGTGTGTAGTCCACGATCAATGGTTCGAGGCCGCCGAGATCGACCAGGGCCCGCACTTGGAAGATTCCCGCCTGGGTCTCGGTGTGCAGGACCTCCTTGCCATCGGCAATGATACCCGTGCTCCAACTCACGTCGAAGGTGCCGTCCGACTTCATCTTCCGCACCTGCCAGGTCACATCCTCGTCCTCCAGATCCGGGATCGGCATGTCGCCGCGGTCATACATCCCGTTCACCAGGCAGTATTCCTGGGAAGCGCCCACCGGCTTGCTTACGCCCTTCTTCCGATCCTCGCGAGGATCGCCGAGCGGACTTATTTCGACCCTCAACAGTCCGACCTCATAGGTGCGTGTCAAATTCCAGTTGTCGTCGGAGCCATTGAAATCGTAGGTGATGATGAGCGGATCGGAACAATCTTCGTTCGCATCCAAGGTTATCTGCTTAACCTCGAAGCCGGTAGAGACCGCAATTTCCCCGCCAGAGCCAAATTCGTCTATCGGGTAGTAACTGCTCGTGGTCTTCCAGATCAGATTGAGGGTCCTCGGAATAGCCGCCTTTGCCCGTTCCGGAACCTTCAGGTAGATTGCATGTTGATGGATTCCCGCGATGACACGAGCCCCGGCGAGGGGATCGACAACCGTGATGGTCTCATAGTAGCTGGATCCGAAGTCGATCGGCTTGCCATACTCCAGGATCATCCGCTTCGTATTCAGGCTTTTATCGTCGGCAAGGTCATCGACGTCATCCGGATCAAGGGAGGATGAGGATGGAAACGCATGATTGGTCGCCATGGCGGACATAATACCGGCCGCGTAGTTCCCGGGACCCGGGGTCCCGCCGCTAACCGGCGTTCCCGCACCCCCGCCCCAGTCCTGCTCGGTAGCAAATGAATTGCCCGTTTCCCCATCTTCCCAGATGTGATCGCCCTTGCGCGTCAGGATCAAGAAATGCGCCGGGAAGTCCTCGTCCGAGAAGGGCTCCGTCCCCTGCCTGTACTCCACCAAATTGGTGAAATGATCCCCGTCAGGGTCCCCGTCGGCTCCGTTGCCGCCGCTGTCGCTCGTCGGATCGAGGCCGTGACGGTACTCCCACGCATCGGGCAAGTCATCGCTATCCGAATCAATGTTTCCATCGGAGGTCCCGATCCCGGTCCCCGGCGCTTCCTCTTCCTCCTTGCTCAGCCCGTCCCCATCCCCATCGACGAAGGGCGGCAGATCCTCGAAGCGCAGCGCGAACACCGCTTTCAACTGGCCGATGGTGGCAGCCGAGTAGTTGATCGCGTCATTGGAATTGTTGGCCGGGTTCCATGGATAGAGACGGTCTCCCGCACCGGTGAAGTGGTGCGTGCCATTGAGATGCAGCTCGTTTTCCAACAATTGGTTGTCCATCCACACCGGATAGCTGGCACCCAGATGTTCGTAGAATGGCGCCGCCATGGCTTTCAGCGCGCCGACCGTCAAGGGCTCGCGCTGGGTCGCTTCCCATGCCGGATCCGGCGAGGATGGAATGGTGGGATAGAAGACTCCGGTGCTCGCTCCCGGACTCGCCTTGAACAGCTTCGCTTTGATGGCGATAACCTCGGCGGCACCCGGCCCGAGCACGTCTTCCAAGGCGTCGACGGCTTGCAAGGCCACGTGCTTGCCCTGGCCGGCATTCGCAGCACCGTGTGAATTGGCGGGATTTGCGTTGGTTACTCCTTTGCCCGCCCACCAAGCCGGCGGCGCGGCGCTCGCGATGAAACCGCAGGCCAGCAGTGCCTGGACGCCGATCTGCGGTCCCCACGAGCGCAGTATGGATTTCGTCTGGAACATAATAGCTCTTTTAGTTGGAGGGTTTATTCGAAATCGCCCATGGAGATGTCGCCCTGCGGGATCGCGATTGTCACCTTGCCCTGGAGTTCGGTATGGCCCTCCACGCGCAACGCCACGCCGGCGGCATCGGAGCCGTCGCCCGCATCCGGATCGCCCAGGCCGCTGCTCCACTTCTTGTTCTTGAAGGTGGCCTTGCCGTTCTTGAGGATCTTCAGCGCGTTGCTCTGGTTAGGGCCGCCGTAGGTGGTGCCGTTGCCGACCGTGAAGACCGAATCGGTGGCGACCCAAGTGCTGGCACTGTCGCCCCACTCGGTGATAGGGTGGGAACCAACCGATACCGACGAGAACGCCCGGGCTGCGGTTCCTTGGCCGAGCGCAACGGCATGGACCGCCTCCGACAGACCGCCCGAAAGGGCACTGCCTCCGTAGCCGCTGGCGTTGACACCGCCCGTGCTGGCGGCGAAGGAGCGTTGTGCCCGGGCATAGGTGGCATAACCGATCGACACGGCATCGATTCCCGTGGCCGAGCTGTTGGATCCGATCGCAATCGCGCCCGTATTGGTCGCGTCCGCACTATTTCCCACCGAGAAGGAATCCGCATGGGTCGCCGTCGCACCGGTTCCAAGGGCACCGATCGCGGTGGCGGCGGCGCTCGCGCCGGCTCCGTAGGAGGCGGTCAGATACTTGTTCGTGGAAAGGTAGCCGCTGGTCACCGCGGGGCTGCCGCCGATGGTGAGCGATCCTTGGACACTCGTGTTGCCATTGTTCAGCACCACCAAGCTATTCGAGCGGCTACCCGTACCCGTTCCATTGCCGACGATCAGCGAAGCATCCGAAACGGTGGCGGCGTATTTCCCAAGGGTCACGGTTTCGTGCTGGGCGATGTTACCAAAGCCCATCACCCAGGCCAGGTCGGTGGTGGACTCATTCTGGACACCGATCATGACGCAATTCTGCAGGCTGTAGAAGGGAGCGGGAGCCCCCGTCCCGTCCATGGTGTTTCCCGACCCGATCAGAACATTGCCAGTCCCACTTGTGCCACTGGGGAAATTGAATGAATTGTAGAGTCCGAGCGCCAAGGATGACGACTGGCGCCTCATCACATTGGTCTGCCCGAGCACCACCGAGTCGGTCGCCGATTCGACAATATTGTCCACACCGCCCATCAGCGTGTAGTACGAGGCTCCCGACATGGTGTTCATGAATCCGTAGCCGAGGGAATAGTTGAACACCTCGACATCATAGCCGGCGGCAAGACTGCAAGTGTCCGCAACGTTATCGAAGCCCAACGCCAAGCTCTCATTATCGGCGGCATTGCCGGTTCCTGCGACAATGGAGTTCGAGCCGCTGGTGACAGTGGTGGTGGTATCCATGTCCAAACCATCGGCAACGGTGATGGCTGCTTGGGCAAGATTCGCCGCAGCGAAGGCGGACAGGCCGATTATTGAATTAATTCTCATAATTGTAGTTAATTACCAATTGTTTTTCGATCTAGTCAGGGCAATCATTCCAAAAAAACATATCCCCCAAGACACAACAACCCCACCACGGGCACGACATCATCGCGCCAATTTCGGCATCCAATCCCATAGAGACAGCGACCCCCGCCTACCGGGCAGCAGACGAAATGGCTTTATCAGAACAGGAGGACACTAAGCTTTTCAGGGATCAACTCTAGATGAAGAGATCATTAGGCATGGGAGACTCTGAGTTCGATTTACAGCCGCAAACAACTCGCGTTACACCTATCCTGAAATCACCTATCATCTCAAAGAGGAAGGCAATTCAGAGTTATGTCCGCTTTTGGGATTATTTGTCTCATTTTCACCCGTCTCGATCCGACTTATTCACAATTCAGGGGCTGAATAGGGCACGGAACGCACGCCCCGGGAAACAGCCGTGCCCGTCGAGACCGGACACCGGTCCCGTCGCCTCGACCCTTCCACAACTGCCTGCATTTTCCCATCGCACGAAGCGCCCGGTGCGGTTCATGATGACCGGCATCATGACCAAACTCGGAAAGATCGTGTTCACCCTCGTGGTCCTGCTCCTCGCCGGATTCGCGGTCATGCGGGTCTTGAACAAGAAGCAGGACGGGCCGGCGCGCACGACCCAATCCTCTCCTCAAAAGGAAAAGGAGGGGGAGGACTCCACGCCCGCCGCGGACGATGCCACCGCCTCCTTCGAATTCATCGCGCCCGGCAAGGCCAAGCAGCTTCCCTCTCCCCGGCCCTATGCGCCGGTGGACAACACGATCCTGGTCAACCTCTCCGAGTACGCAGGCTACGCCGGCCTGATCACCGCCAATGGCGGCCTCGAACCGAACGACAACTCATGGTTCGCGAAGAACGGCGGCTTCAAGCTGGAGATCACCCTCAGCGAGGAGGACTCCTGGGCCGACCTGCAGGATGGCAAATTCGCCGCCACCGCAACCACCGTGGACGTGCTCTCGAACTACGGCCGCCAGTGGCAGTGCGTGGTCCCCGCGCAGGTCTCCTGGTCGCGCGGCGCGGACGGCATCATCGTCCGCAAGGACATCAAGCGTGTGAACGATCTCAAGGGCAAGACCATCGCCACCGCCCCCTTCAGCGAGGCGGAGTTCTTCATCCGCTACCTGTCCCAGGAGGCCGGCCTGCCGGTCAAACGGCTCGATGGCCCGGATGAGCAGCGCGACCCGGAAGCGGTGAACCTGGTCTTCCTGGAAGACGCCTTCGCCGCGGGTGATGCCTTCCTGGCCGACCTGAAGGGCGGCGGCCACAAGATTGACGGCTGCGTGACCTGGGCCCCGAAAACCACGGAAGTGGTCGAGGGCTCCGGCGGCGCGGCGCGGCAGCTGGTGGACAATCGCAACCTGCTGGTGATCGCCGACATCCTGGTCTTCAACAAGGGCTTCGCGCAGGCCAAGCCGGAGATCGTCCAGAAAATCGTGGAGGGCATGCTACTTCACAACGACAAGATCCGCGCCGCTCCCGAGCAATACCTCCAAGCCATCGCCACCGCCTTCAAGAAATACGAGTGGACGGTGGAAAGCACCCGCGAGGAGCTGGCGAAGGTCCACCTCTCGAATCTCCCCGAAAACCTCGCCTTTTTCCGCGGCGGGATCGACGAAGCGGGCTCCTTCGCGTCCGTCTTCCAGACCGCGAATCTCGCCTACGGCCCGGAACTCCAGCCGACTCCGGTAAGCTCGTCCTACTTCGCGGACACCAAATCACTCGAAGCGATCGAGAAGGGCGGCACGATGTCGGCCCAGGTCGCCTCGATCCAGCCGATCAAAAGCAGCAACCAATCGGCGATCGAGCAGGACCCGCTGCTGACCCGCGACATCCGCTTCTACTTCGTGGCGAACAAACACGATCTGGACATGACCCAGAAGGAGAACCTCGACTTCCTGACCAACGTCAATCGCCTGCTCGGCGTCTCCCCCGGCTCGCGGATCGTGCTGCGCGGCCACGCCGATGACGCCAAGAAGGAGGAATTCCGCAAGCAGGGCGCTGCCTTCCTCAATAAAATGGCGCTGGATGCAATGGCCCTCTCCGACCGGCGCGCCAAGGAGATCAAGACCCGCCTGATGGAGAAGTTCCCCGGAATCCAAGCCGAGCGCCTCGAAACCGTCGGCCGCGGCTGGGAAGAACCTGCCAGCAAGAATTCCGACCTGAACCGCCGGGTGGAAGTGCAGTGGTTTACGGTGGAATAAGTTTGCCGGTTTTCAGTGTTCAGTTTTCAGGGAAAGGCAGGAATGATCCTGCGAGTGTGCTTGCTTTCCCTGAAAACTGAACACTGGCAAACTGAACACTTGGAATGACCGGCGTCGAAAAACTGAAAGCCTTCGCGAAGAGCCCGCACCACGCGTGGCTCGGGCTCCTCACGCTCGGCGCGGGCGTGGCCACGATGAGCGGGATCGGCATCATCGCCGGAGCGGCGGTCTATGCGCTCGGCTGGATCTACCTGCCGGATTCGCGGCTCTTCAAGAATTGGCTCGCCGCCCGCAAGCAGGGCGACGACGGGGCGAAGCTGCGCGAGTTCCTCTTCCAGCGGCGGCAGATCTACGATTCCCTGCGTACTTCCACCCGCACCCGCTACGACTCATTGGCGGCGGAGATCGAGTCCCTGCAAGCGGACTTCCACCGCGACCCGCGGCTGAATCCCGAGATCGTCCGCCAGCGCAGCGAACGGCTCTCGAACCTGGCCTGGACCTACCTGCGCCTGCTCCACACCGGCGAGATGCTGGATCGCTTCGTCGAGACCGAGGACCCTGCCGACTTGGAGGCCAAGATCGCAGCGATGGAAAAGGACGTCGCGGCTATCGCGCCTGGCAGCCGCGCGGGCTTGGCGGAGTCGATGCAATCGCGGCTTACTTCCCTGCGTTCCCGCTTGGAGAAGCGCCGCGGCGCGGAGGAAAGCCGCGAGCTGACCGCCTCCGAGCAGGAGCGCATCGCGGAGCTGGTGAAGCTCTTCCGTGCCGACCACCTTTCCAATCGCGATGCCGGCGCGCTCTCCCACGAAATCGATGGCGCGGCGGTGCAGCTCGATCGCACCAACGACTGGCTGCGCGGCCTCGAATTCGACACCTCGCCTGCCGACGTTCCCGAGGCCTTGGCGGCCGCGGCACCCCTGAAGATGGGCAGCTGAAATCGCCCGTTGAGGGAATGCGAAGCGAACCCAGAGCCTCAAACCCTCGGCCATCCCACTCTCAATCGGGCGACCGGCGCTTGCGTATCCTGCACTGGATTTCCCGAAACTTCTTCGTGCTCTGGTTCGGAATTCCCCTGCTCCTCCTTGTAGTTGGCCTCGGCGCGCTGGTGGGGAAATCCAATCATGACCAAGCGGAAGCCGTCCGGAGGGCGCGTGCCATTCCCATGACCGAGCGTCAGGAAATCCTCCGCGCCTGCGTGAAATACGCGCGCGGGATCAAGCCGGAGCAATTCGAGCGGGTCTTCGGACAGTACCAGTGGAACCTGCCGATCCCCCCGGAGTTCCAGAAACTCGCCCCGATGCGGGTGAACATCTACCCCGAAAAGGCCAACATCAAACTCCAGCAATTCTATGATTCCGGTGCCGGGATCTCTTGCTCGAATTTAGACAAGCCGAACGCATCCGCCACCCTCCACTGGGGCGAAATGGGCGGGCAGGAACCTTGGGCGGCCTTGGAGAGCGCGGAATAAGCGCTCGGATCCTCCCTTCTTGCCCTCAGCGTACAGAAAGAAGCCCGACCGGTATTCCTTAGGAAAAACCCAAAAACCTAAAGAACCACCGGCCGGGCCACCTGCCGGGAGCGAGCTCCTGACAAGATCTGTTGATAAGTTAGCGGGCCGTTCCCCGCAGTTGCCTTACACCTGAATAACGCCGCTGACGGGGTTTTTGTTTCAGATTTCGCGTCTTTTTTTCAGCAGCCTTTGGTGACGCTTTCGCCCAGGCCCCGTGCGGGGGGGGCGGCGCAGCGGCTCCGGCTTCCGATATCGAACTGCCTTTCAAGGAGATATACCGGAGTAACCTAAAGCTCATCAGCCCCCTGCATCTCCAGTTCATCTGAACTGCTTTGGAAGTTCTCCGTCAGCAGCCGCATGGAAATCGGAGGGGCTTTCGTAGTCCGCGAAATCGCCGCCATCTGTAGGGTTGCCCCTGCTTCGATTCGGCCTCTAGCCTTTCCCTATTCATGAAAGCACCCCTGCTCGGCCTGACACTCTGCCTGATCGCATGCTCGTGCCCTGCCGCGGAGCCGGTCCTCAAGCTCGACCTCGGAAACGGCGTCGGCCTGGACCTCGTCCTGATCCCCGCCGGCGGCTATGTCCAAGGTTCGCCCGCCGATGAAGCCGGTCGGGCCAGCGACGAGACCCAGCGGATCGCGCGGATCAGCCACGACTTCTACATCGGCCGCAGCGCCGTGACCCGGGCGCAGTGGGAGCGCTTCATCGCGGAGACACGCTACAAGACCGAGTCTGAAGTCGGCAGCAGCGGCGGCTACGGCTGGAATGGCAGAGCGCTTGAACAGCGCAAGGACTTCACCTGGAAGAACCCCGGCTTCCCTCAAACGCCGGACCACCCGGTCTCCCTGCTGACCTTCCCCGATGCCCAGGCCTTCTGCGCCTGGCTGGAGAAGAAAACCGGCCGCAAGGTCACGCTGCCGACCGAGGCCCAGTGGGAATACGCCTGCCGCGCCGGGACCACCGGCCCATGGCATGGCGAGGACGCCTACATCACCGGCTGGCACAAGGAGAACGCCGGCGATGGCACCCGCCCCGTCGGCTCGAAACCGCCCAATCCCTGGGGCCTCTTTATCGCCGGCAATGTCTCGGAGTGGTGCCTCGATTGGTACGGCCCCTACCCCGAAGGCCCGGCGACCGATCCGCTCCAGCAGAATCCCAATCTAAGCGACAAGCCTCGCCGGGTGCTGCGCGGCGGTTCGTGGCTGCGTGGCGTGAGCAATACCCGCAGCGCCGCCCGCTACCGCGCCGATCCCCGCAGCCGGAATGCGGATACCGGCTTCCGCATCGTCTGCGGCTTGGAAGCGGCCCAGGTTGCCCAGGTCACACCGCCGGTGGAAGTCGAGTCTTCCGGACGGATGGGGCAAGACCCGCCGCCCGCGGACAATCCGCCACCATCGCGCCAAACCCCGGCATTCCCCGAGTCCGGCGGCTCGACGGGTGTGGCCTTGGTCAAGGGACTCGCCTGCATCCTCATTCCCTTCGCGATCATCTTCACGCTCATCCGCCGGGCCCTGCGCAGGAAGCAGGACCAAGCGCCGCCACCACCGCCTTCCGACAGTTTCCTGCGCCGCACTCCCGGAGGCTCGGTGGTCCGCAAGGTGGACGATGGCTTCTGGGTCCACGGCGATTGGCCGGAGGGCACGCCGCTCACGCTCCGCTACGTGGTCGCCGGAGTGGCGCTGGTGCAGGAAATCCTCTACCGCCCGGGTAGCGGCGGGCAATTCGTCTACACCGGCAATACCCCGGACACCATCAGCGTCTTGGCCGGCAGCGATCCCACAAACACCACCGAACCCGGCCTCTTCACCGGCCCCTCGATCACCCAAGGGCGTGATCGCGATGACGACAACGACCGCCCCAGCCGCCCGCCGACCTCCCCGTCCGCTTACTAGATAGAGCGTCATGTCGTTTCAATATCCGATGCCCCCCGATGGCGGCGCAGCCGCTTTGGAGTGCGGCGGGCATCGCCGCTTTGGTGCGGGTCACCCCGGAAGTCGTTGCATGGAATCCACTCCTTCGTCGACCCCCGCCTGTCGGCTAAAAGCGCCGCCCGCTCCGACCCTACTCGCGCACGCTACCTTGAATCGTAACATGGATCGTTCGAGATCGAGGGTTAAGGGAGCATTGGACAGGTGGATTCGACACGGCGCTCTCCGGCCCGACTCGCCCGAAAGCGGCGATGCTCGCCGCACTCCAAAGCGGCTGCGCCGCCCTCCGGTATCACCTTCATCGTTCTAAAGCCCCGTGTCCCGCTCCCGGTCCATCTCTGACATCTCCCCGTCTCCGGAAAGCGGGACAGGCCAGCACCTCGCCTTCCTCTTCGCCGGCGATCCGCGCAAGCCTTGGCTCGTAGCACGCAGCCAGCGGAGCCTCGCCGCAGCAGGAATCGCCCCCAGCGAAACAAAGCAGCCGGACGGCCCCTGCCTTCTCATCCAATCCGGGCAAGTACTACGCGCACCGGACTTCTTCAAGCGGCCCCCATCCCTGCCGGGAAAGGACCTCGTCGCCATCGGCCTGCCGCCCGCCGGGGCATGGGCGGAATTCCACGCCCGGCACGGCGGCGATTACTCCGGCGAACTCCCGCCTCCCCTCTGCGAATGGCACTCTTCCCCCGCCACCGCCGCCAGCCGCTTGAGAGGCGAGCCGCTGCCTGCAGGCACCCGCGTGGTCCACTGGCCCGCTCTCGACCTCGCGGCGACCGATGAACGGCTCTCGGTCTACCAGATCGTCACCAGCCTCCAGCACGGCGGAGCGGAGAAGATCGCCCGCGATCTCGCGGACGCCTTGCCCGGCCACGGCATCGCCGCCCGCTTGGTCGTCCTCGGCAAGCCGCACCGCCGCGCGCTCGCCGCTCCCGCCGGATTCCTCGATCTCTCGCAGCACTCGCGCCACGAGCGGGCCGGCATCCTTGCCAAGATCGCCATCGCCCAAGGCGCGGATGTCCTGCACGTTCACCTCACCGATGCCGATGAGACCCGCGCCCTCGCGAAGTCCGGCATCCCCGTGATCGCCACCGTTCACAACTCCAGTCACGGCTGGCCCCGCGCCTGGGAAACGCTCCAGAAAGACGACCTCGCCCTGATGCTCGCCTGCTCCCAAGCCGCGGAGACGGAGCTGCGCCAGGCACTGCCCGGCCTACCGGTCCGCACGGTCTGGAATGGCATCAACCCGAACGACTTCCCCGAAACTCCCCTGCCCGCCCCGGGAGCGCGGACTTTAGTCCGCCCGACAGTTCAAGCAGAGACAGCCCCCTTCACCCTCGCCTGCATCGCCAATCCCCGCCCGCAAAAGCGCCTCGAACTCCTCCCCGCGATCATCGCCGCCACCCGCGCCGAACTCGCTTCCCGCGGCATCACCACCCCTCTGCGCCTCATCATCGCAGGCGAAACCTCTCCCCTCCTCGAAGAAGCCATCCAAAGCCGCGCCGCCGTCGATCGCGAAGCCGGGAGACACGGCATCGATCTCACCTGGACCGAAGGCGCAATCCCCGTCCGCGAGGTCCTGGCCCAAGCACACGCCCTCATCTCCTGCAGCGCCCATGAAGGCCTCAGCCTCGCCCATCTCGAAGCGCTTTCGTCCGGAAGGCCGGTCGTCGCCTGCGATACCGGCGGCACCCGCGAGCTGGCTTGGAACAACCCGGCGATGACCCTGTTAGACGAAGACGCCCCGCCGGACTACTTCGCAACCGTCCTCGCCGAGGCCCTGCTCTCGCCGCCGCCCTCCGCTCACAAGCTCGTCTGGCGCGACTTCACCACCGACCGCATGGCAGAGCGCGTGGCCCGCTTCGCCCGGCAGGCCGCCTGCCGTCCGGCTGAGCCCGCGACGACCCTCTGGTTCGTAACCAACAACCTCTCCATGGGCGGCGCGCAGTCCTCGCTGCGGCGCTTGGTGAAATCCTTCCACGCCCGCGGCCTGTCCGTGCGGATCGCCCTGCTGCAAGAGTATCCCGAACACCCCACGCCGGGCCGGATCGACCTGTTAGAGCACGGCATTGAAGTCTTCGTCCCGCCGCCCGCCGGACTGATCACGGCGCAGGAAGCCATCGACCTCATCCTCGCGGAGATGGCCGCCGCAGCACCCGCCGCGGTGGTTTTCTGGAATGCCATCACCACCCACAAGCTGCTGCTGGCGGACGCGCTGCCCTTCACCAAGGTCCACGACATCTCCCCCGGCGAGATGTGGTTCAGCGCCTTCGAGCGCAGCATGGAAAACCCGCCGCCCGGCCTGCCCTGCCGCGTGCCCGCCGACTACGGGCGGCTGCTGGAAAGCTTCACCGTGAAATACGCCGCGGAGGCCGAGCGCGCGGCAGCCATCGGCGCACCGGTGAAGATCATCCCGAATGGCGTGATCCTGCCCGCTGAGCCGCGGCGTCGTCCGGCGGTGACAGGAGCCTTCGTCTTCGGCACCGCCGCCCGCATCAGCCCGCAGAAGCGCCTGGACGAATTGATCGCCGCCTTCCGCCTCGCCCTCCCGGACTTGCCCGATGCGGTGCTCAAGATCGCCGGTGGCGTCGAGACCGGCGCGGAGGACTGCGCCGCCGAACTCCGCGAACTCTCCCGAGATCTGCCCGTCGAGTGGCTCGGCGAAACGCAGGACATCGGCAGCTTCCACGCCGCTTGCGATGTCTTCGTGATGATCTCCGATCCCGCCGGCTGCCCGAATGCCTCGCTCGAAGCCCTCGCCTCCGGCCTGCCCGTGATCGCCACCGATGTCGGCGGCGCTTCCGAACAAGTCATCGACGGCCTGAACGGCTACCTCGTCCCCAAGCGCGACATCCCCGCCCTCGCCACCGCGATGATCGAGATCGCACGCGACGCCGCTCGTCGCGATGCCATGAGCGAAGCCGCCCGCGAGCACATCCGCCGCCATTTCCTGCTGGAACGCATGACCGACGACTACCTCCGCCTCTTCCTGCCCGATGAACCCTGACCCCGCAAGCGTGCTGGTCACCGGTGGCTCCGGCTTCATCGGTCGCCACGTCGTGCAGCAACTCGCCGCCGCCGGCCATGCCGTGGCCGCCCTCGATCTGCGCCCGCCACCCGAGCCGCATCCGCCGGGCGTGAGCACCATCGATTGCGATCTCCGTCGCGGTGAACTGCCGGATGAAAGCTTCGACCATATCGTCCATCTCGCGGCGCTCGGCGGTGTGCGTCCTTCCATGGAGCGTCCGTTCGATTATCTCGACACGAACCTCGGCGCGACCATCAGCCTGTTAGAACACGCCCGGAAGCGCGGCCTGCGTCGCTTCATCTTCGCCTCCTCTTCCAGCGTCTACGGCCCCACCGATGGCACACCGAGCTCCGAGGAAGATCCCCTATCCCCTTGCAGTCCCTACGCCCTCACCAAGCTCCAGGGCGAGCAATGGGGCAGGATATTCGCGGAGAAGCACGGCATCGACTTCATCGCCCTACGTCTCTTCGCCGTCTGGGGTCCCGGCCAGCGGCCCGACCTCGCCCTCGAGTCCTTCCGCCGCAAGATCCTCGCCGGTGAAACGATCACCATCCACGGCGACGGCAGCCAGCGCCGCGACCTCACGCACGTTTCGGATGTCGCACGGGCCGTCGAAGCAGCCCTCGCTTGGTCCGGCCACGGCTTCGAGGTCTTCAACATCGGCACCGGCACGAATCACTCCGTGAACGACATGCTCCGCGCCGCCGAGGCATGGACCGGCATCACGGCAAAGGTCCACTACGGACCCGCCCACCCTGCGGACGTACCGGGAACGCTCGCCGATGCACGCAAGGCGGAGAGCGTCTTGGGATGGCATCCGCTCACTCGATTCCCCTGACCGTGCGATTAAGGCGTCCGGAAATCATCAATCACCAATCTTCCAATCATCAATCGAAGTGGCGCTGCGCGAAGAAATAGGCGCTGCCGCGTAAGGAGCATGTGCCGTAAGGAGCAGCGACCTTATTGTCGCTGGCGCCGGTAGGGAAGCAGGACTGGCGGCAGGACCGGTGTCAGGGACAATAAGGTCCCTGCCCCTTGGCGGCGCGGCAGCGCCTCATTCAGGCCCTCTTCCCGCGCAGCGGCAGACCGATTGATGATTGGAAGATTGGTGATTGAAGATTTCTTCAAACTACCGCCTCCGCCACCCGCATCCCGTCCAGCGCCGCACTCACGATCCCTCCCGCATAGCCCGCACCCTCACCACATGGGAAAAGCCCCTTCATCCCCGGATGCTCCAAAGTATCATCCCGCCGCGGGATCCGCACCGGCGAACTGGTCCGCGTCTCAAAGCCTAACAGAAGCGCTTCCTTCCCCGCATACCCGCGGATCTTCCGGTCGAACAACTTCAGCCCCGCCCGCATGCGATCCACGATTCCCCGCGGCATAATCTCGTGCAGCGGCGCGGGATTACCTCCGGGAAAGTAACTCATCGCGGGGAGATCCGCCGAGATCCTGCCTGCCAGAAAGTCCGTCACGCGCTGGCCCGGCGCCACCTGCCCGCCGCCGCCGGCCTGCTTCGCTGCCACTTCCAAAGCCTTCTGATAGCCGATCCCCGAGAGCACGCCGTGTTCCGCGGCGAAGGAGTCCGTATCCTCCGGCTCGACCGTGACCACGAGGCCGGAGTTCGCGAAGGGCGAGTCGCGCCGCGCCAGGCTCATGCCGTTCACCACCACCTCGTCGTTCTCCGTCGAGGCCGGCACGATGAAGCCGCCCGGGCACATGCAGAAGGAATGCACGCCGCGGTCGTCGATCTTGGTCGCCACCGCATAGCGCGCCGCGGGCAGCAGGTCGTGCCGCGGCTCGTCCTTGCGCAGATGATACTGCTCCGCATCGATGAAGGGCTGCGGGTGCTCGATCCGCACGCCGACCGCGAACGGCTTGCGCTCTAACAGCACCTCCTTCGCAGCGAGCAAGCGGTAGATGTCCCGCGCGCTGTGCCCCGTCGCCAGGATCACCGCATCGCCAATAATCTCCGCACCATCCGCCGTCACCACGCCGAGGAGGGTCCCGCCGCTGGTGATCAGATCCACCACCTTGGTCTGGAAGCGCACCTCGCCGCCCCCTTCCAGGATCGAAGCCCGCATCGCCTTCACCACGTTCGGCAGCAGGTTCGAGCCGATGTGCGGGTGCGCGTCCGTCATGATTTGTGGCGGCGCGCCGTGGGCCACCAGGATCTCGTAGACCCGCGCCACCGGGCCGCGCTTGGTCGCGCGGGTGTAGAGCTTGCCATCGGAAAAGGTGCCCGCACCGCCCTCGCCGAAGCAGTAGTTCGAGTCCTCGATCACCGTGCCCTGCCGCAGGATCGGCGCGAGGTCGAAGCGCCGTGCGGACGCATCCTTGCCGCGCTCCAGCACCACCGGCTTCAGACCCAGCTCCAGGCACCGCAGCGCCGCGAACATCCCCGCCGGCCCGCAGCCGACGATCACGATCGTCTTCGCATTCGCAGGGAGCGGCGGCGCGGACCAGACCGGCGCGACTTCCTGCGGGAAGACTTCATCGACCGCCACCTCCAGGCGCAGCTGCACCTTCACCGCCCGCTGCCGGGCATCCAGCGAATGCTTCAGGAGACGCACCCCGTTCACCCGCGAGGGCGGCAGGCCGAGCTGCTTTGCCGCTGCAGCCAGCCACGCCGCTTCATCCTCGGAAGCTTCGAGCGGCAGGATCAGGTCGAGCGTGTGAATCATCCTCCGCGCGTCATCGCAGGAGCCGGGGCGACGGGCAAGCTTCAGGTAGTCCGGAAAAAAGGTGGTCCGCAAAGTCCCCTGTGCGGACCACCTTTTGCAAGCCATCCTCCCTCCGCCCCGTAGCTTCAAGATGACCCGCCCGCTGCTCCTCGCGCTCGCCCTGCTTTCCCCCGCGCTGGCGGAAGACAGCCCCTGGGGCATCGCACTGGGCGCGGAGTGGTCCGGCGATTACCCGAAGTTCAATCCCCTCCTCCACGAGGCCGGCGTCACCTGGGTCCGCTACTTTCCGGAATGGCACTCGATGCAGCCCGCGCGCGGCGAGTGGTCCTTCGACCGCGCCGATGCCTCCCTCGCCTCCGCCAAGGCCCACCAGATCCGCATCGCGGGCGGCCTCTGGTATGCCGCGCCCTGGGCCACCAGCGACGGCAGCACCCGCAAGGTCCCGCTCAAGGACATCCAGGACTGGCGCGACTACGTGAAGGGCATGGTCACCCGCTACGGCAAGGACGTGCCCTGGTGGGAAGTCTGGAACGAATTCAACGGCTCCTTCTCCGAAGGCGGCACGCCCGCGATCTACGCCGAACTGGTCCGCGAGGCCTACAAGACCGCCAAGGCCGTGAACCCGGACGTGAAGGTCGGCCTCAGCGTGGCGAACTTCGATACCGGCTTCCTCGACGCTACGATCAAGGCCGGTGCCGCGGGGCACTTCAACTACGTCTGCGTCCACCCCTACGAGAACCTCGGCGCGCTGGCGGAGGGCGGCGGCGAGCGCGGCTTCCTGAGCATGGCGGGCAGCCTGCGGCAGATGCTGGCGGCGAATGGCCAGAAGCAGGACACGCCACTCTGGATCACCGAGTTCGGCGTGCAATCGACCATCGCCCCGGACGACGCCGCCGACCGCAAGCAGGCCGACATGTTCACCAAGGGCTACGTCCTCGCGCTCGCGCAGGGCTTCGACAAGATCTTCTGGTTCGAGGCCCGCGGCCCCGCCTACGGGAAGGGCACCGACCACGGCATCCTGCGCCAGGACTGGAGCAAGCGCCCGGTCTACGAAGCTTACCGTACCTTGACCACGGAACTCGGCGCGGAGCCGGGCTACACCGGCTGGGTCGATCTGGACGGTGCCTTCGGCTTCGTCTTCGGCGAGAAGCTGGTGACCTGGGCTCCGGCGGGCACTCCCAAGTTTTCCCTCGCGACCGCCGCCCTGATCGCGCAGGCGAAGGAGAATGCTTCCAAGCCCTTCCCTTGGGGCACGGACTTCGCGAAGGCCGCCGCCATCTCCTGCAAGCTCGGCGCGACCAACGGCAACGAGGGCATCGAGCAGAAGAGCCCGGAGACCACCGCCGTGGTCAACGACCTCACCTCGACCTGCCGCCGTGCCAAGGTGAAGGAGGGCGGCGAGGGAGTGTATGCCTACTTCCGCGTGGACCCGAGCTTCGTGCCCTTCCCCACCAAGGAGCTGGAGATCACCGTCGTGGCCAAGCGCCTGCCCACCGGCGAATCCGCGGGCATGAACCTGACCTACGAGTCCCTGAACGGCTACAAGGGCAGCGGCGAGTGGTGGACGATTCCCGAGGGCAAGGACTGGTCCGAGCACACTTGGAAGGTGAAGGACGCCAACTTCGCCGGCGGCTGGGGCTGGAACTTCCGCACCGACGCCGCGGGCTCCGGTGCCGATTTCCTGATCCGGGAAGTGCGGGTGAAGAAGTGAGCGATTATTCGCGGCTGGCAGTAGAAGGCCCCCGCCCGGTGTGGCTAAAATCCGGGGATCCCCCGGAGCTACTTTACTTTCCTTCCGGTATGAAGCCCTTCATACCGGAAGGAAAGTAAAGTAGCCGGAGGGATCCCCGCCGCCGGATGAACTCACTCCACTTTCACGCGACCGAAACGATGCGGATACGGGCCGCCCTCGTCTTCCCAGATCACGTATTCGAAGTCCTCGTCGAAGTCGATGAGCCCGACCTGATGCCCGACCGCTTCCCAGGCACCCGGGAGGTCGCCGAATTGGACGGTGTAGCTGATTCCCGGGGCGCGGTCGGCCTTGCGGCGCATGAAGCCGATCCGCATCAGGCCGCTTTCCGTCCATCCCACCAGGGCGGGCAGCCCGGTCGTCCCGGCGCTCTGCACCACGTTCCGATACGGATCGTTCCGGGTCATGTTGAAGGCGTAGCGGAACAGGTTCGAAACACCCGTGCCGTTCTCCTCCAGGTCCGCGGCAGCCCCGGAAGCGGTGACGGTGGCGTAGCGAGGCGATCTGGAAGTCGGAGGGGGGATCGGCAAGTGGGTGAGGTTCCCCGCGGAAGGGGAAGCCGCCGTCACCTCCCAATTGCCCGTGCCGGTGATCGTTTGCAGCGGAACGCCTTGTAACTGCGGAACACTCATTCCGGAATTGCTCAATTCCGCCTCATTGTTATAACGGGCTTGTGAGATTTCTCCTCCCCTGGGTTTTCATCCTGTCCTCGACCGGTAGTTTCGCGCAGGCCCCGACTGCGCTGGATGACATGAATACGACCGAAGCTATCCAGCGTCGGATCGATGATACTACCAAGGCATTTCGAGAGGGAAAGATTCAGGAAGAGGAGATGAAGAAGGTTCTCGCCGAAGCAGATGAAGCTTTGAAAGAACTCGACGACAAAGACCCCGCTGCGAAACCGATAGAGTTCGAATCCTTGGAGACGCTCGACGGCAAAAGCTACAAGTCGGTCAAGGTCACCAAGGTCGATGCCGCCACCATCTCGATCAGGCATGAATCGGGCACGGCGAAGATCCCCTTCGAGAAGCTGTCCGAGGAGATGAGGACGCGCTTCGCCTACGATCCAGAGGCTGCAGCGGAACAGCGCCGCAAGGCGGTAGAAGAAGCACGCCGCCTCATGGAAACGAGAAAGCAGGCAGCCGAGGAGAAGGCTGCCGAAGCCCGTCAAGCTGCGGTGGAATCCCTGGAGACGCAGGCTGCACGACTCCGTGAGCGGGAAGCGGAACTCGCGCGCAAGGAAGCCGAACTGATTGAAAAGGAGGCTTCCCTGCCACAACCCGATGTAAAGGAGCCGCTGGACGAACGAATCATCCGCAAGGCTCCCGAAGGAGGCGTGACCTATCCCTTGCCGATAAAAATGGCAGGACTTTCGTTCTCGGCGACTCATGGCCGAAAGTTCGTGATCCCCCTACGCCTCAGCCACCGTGACAACCTCCAGATTCGTATCCGTCACGGCTTCGACAACTCCAAGGACGGCGGCATGAAATGGGAACTCCGCAAGGCGTTGGACGGAAAGAAACTCGATGCCGGATTTGCCGATGAAGAAGGAGACTACACTGTCACCGTCCGAAACATTCCCGTCCGGGATATCGAATTGGTTCTAACAGACGATGATACCAGTTTCACCGGGAGGGACCCTGGCAATGGCTTCAAGCTGTCTGTGAGCGAATCGGATTGAGCCGACCACTTGCCATCGCGCCGGGTCGAGGACGGGCGGCCTATGAAAGATGTGTGCAGGCTTGGCGATCCCTGCATTCCCGTGCATTAAGAAGCCCGAAACCCACGATAGAATCCTTTCATCTCCCATGAAAACACCGGTCCGCCTGCTCCTCGCCGCCCTGGCCTTGATAACCCTCCCCGCTGCCCACGCGAAGGACGATGAAGCCGACAAGGCCCTCGGCGATGCCCGAGCCTTCACCGACTCCGGCGAATACGCCAAGGCCCTCGAACGCCACGAGTGGTATCACAAGAACGCTCTCCGGATCAATCGGGCCCAATACGGCGTCCGCCTCTCCTTCGCCCTCAGCGACTGGAAGGACCTCGCCGACAAATATCCGCCGGCCCTCGCCTCGCTGAAGGCGATCCGCGACGCCGACGTCAAGGAACTCGAAGCCGGCACGGGCAAGCCTGAAACCTTCCACAACGTGGTCTCCATCAACGAGAAACTTGGCGAAGAAGCCGCCAGCGTCGCCCTCTTCAAATCGCTCGACGCCAAGCAACCCGCCCTCGCCAAGAAGTGCTTCTCCCGCGCCGACAAGACCCTCCTCAACCAAGGTGAAGTCGAACTCTTCACCAAATACGGCGGTGGCTTCGTCAGCTACCTCGAAGGTGAAATCGCCAACCACGAACACGTGGTGGCGATGATGAAATCCACCGCCGTCCCCATGTCGGCGCGCTCGATCAAGAACAGCGACGAGCGCCTGGTCGCAACCACCCTCGAGCTCGTCGCGCTCGCCACCAAACAAGGCGACGCTACTACTGTCACAAAGCTCAAGACCCTGGCTTTTAAAAGCGTGCCCGATCCCCGGATCAAGCCCTGATCGGAACGGCGCGCATTTCCCCTCTGGAAGGTCCGGCGGGTAGCGTGGAGGGAAAAAGACTCTACCGCCGGGAGCGGGGAGGGTCTGTTAGGCTTGTGCTGCCAGCTAGGATGCAGCGGGAAACGCGGCTACGGTTGCGGCCGGACGAAGAGGTGGATTCGAGACGGCGATTTTCCAAGTGGTCCCGCAGGAAAGCGGCGATGCCCGCCGCACTCCAAAGCGGCTGCGCCGCAAAGGGGGTACATCGATGGGCAGTGGAGCTTTCTGGAAGGGTTTGAGCAGCCCTGACGGAGCGCCATATCAATCAGCTCCTGAGGGGTCTTTTCCGCCCCGCGTCATCCACGCTCACGTACGTGACCCGCGTGGCGAAGATCGAAGGGGCGGTGGGATTCCTGCGGTCGAAGACCTCCACCTTGTAGCCGACGGAGGTCCGGCCCTCGTGTTCGCGCTCGCAGCGGATGTTCAGGATCGTCCCCTGCCGCACCGAGTGGCGGAACTCCACCTTGTCCATGCCGATGGTCACGAACTGGCAATGCGGGTAGTCGATCGAGGCGGCGATCCAGCAGGCTTCGTCCACCCAAGCCAAGAGGCGCCCCCCGAAGAGGAAGCCGAAGTGGTTCAGGTCCTCCGGCAGGACGAGGCGGTGCGTTTCCATAGACAGCGCGGAGCAAAGAGCATGGAGCCAAGAGTTCGAGTTCAAACTCCCGGCTCTTTGCTCCGGGCTCTTTGCTCCGGGCTCCTCCCTACCTCCGGCGGCGGCGCTTCTCGGTATTGAACGTCGCGTCGAGCGACCACTGTCCGCCGCCGGTGATGATCAGGACGAAGCAGACGAGCAAGTAGAGGACCGCGGGTTCCTTGGCACCCGGGGCGGGCACGAACCAATCCGAATGGGCACCCACTTGGAAAGCCGCCACGCACATGGCGAAGCCGAGGACGAAGGCGGCAGGCCGCGTGGCCAGGCCGAGGATGAGCAGGGCCGCGGCGAAGAACTCGGCACCGATGGTCGCCATCAGGCTCATCGGCATGGTCATCTTGCTCAGCGGCCAGATGCCGGGGGCGACGGTCCACTTCGCGAGTGTCGCCCCGTAATTCTGCCATTTCGCGAGACCGTGGCCGATGAGCATCATCAGGCCGAAGCCCGTGCGCATGACCAACAGGCCCGTGGAGGCCAGCGGGTCGCGCGTGCCGCAATCAAAGAAAAAGCGTTTCATTCAGTGGCTTCCGGCTGGCTTTCGGCACCGCCCGTGCCGCGTGGCCGGATGATGATCCGCTTCAGGCGGTCGTCGCCGCCGGGCGACACGCTCTCCACATCGGTGTCATCGACCAGCACATTGTGGACGAGGCGGCGGTAATAGGCATTCAGGGGCCGCATCTTGAAGGGCTTGCCGCTGGCCTTGACCGCATCCGCCGCGCCGCGCACTTCCGCGTTCAGCTTGTCCTCCTGAATCGCCCGGTAGTGCTCGCAATCAATGCGGACGCGCACCGCCTTCGGGAAGTGCTTCTTGAGCACGCGATTGACCAGATACTGGAGGTCGTCCAGACGCTCGCCGTCCTTGCCGATCAACAGCTCGGGACGCGGGGCGTGGATTTGCAGGCACGGCTCTTCCTCGTCCTCGTGGATCTCGATTTCCACGTGGAAACCGAGGTGGCCGAGCATCGTGTCGAGTATCTTTTTGGCAGCCCCGACGGGTGTCATGGCTGCTATCTAACGACTCAATGGCCTTGTGGTCAATGTCGGCGCTCAATTTGCACACCAAGCCTCGCCCACGCGCGCCGCGATGGCCGACAGGCGGGCTTTTTCATCATGGGTGAAATCATGAGGCGCGTGCATACCTACGCCCAAAGTGCCGAGAACTTTCAGGCCGTCCGGCGCGAAGACCGGGACCGCCAGGGACCCGGAAACCTGCGTCTGGCGGGCATCCGGAAGGGCAACCCCGCCGAGATTCTCCTGGAGGTTGCACAGCTCGACCGGTTCGCGGCGCTCGGCGGCAACCCCGGCGATGCCCTTGCCGAAGGGGATGCGGGCGATCTTCGGAAGGAGGAATTCCGGGACGCCGACCTGCGCGACGAGGTCGAGGAACTCCCCGTCGGCCTTGTGGAGGGTGCCGGTCTGGCAATTGAAGGCGGTGAGGACTTCCCCCAGCCAAGCGGCGGGATCGGCGGTGGTTTGGAAATCGAGGCTCATGGCCGCCTTTTTCTGCCACCTGTTACAGGAGACAAGAAAATTGGAACTTCCAGAACTCAACCGAACACCCTTTTACTTCAGCTCACCGACTTCCACCAGCTTGAGCCACAGGGGAAGGGTGTAGGTCAGCGCGGAATTCTTGAGATCCGAGTGAAGCCAGTGGGGTTCGGTGGGAGAATGCCATCCGTTTTTAAGATCCATCATATCAAAGTTCCGCCCCCCAGAACGTGCACCGGGTTTGCGCCGATGGCGAAGCTCATTGCCGGGATCGCCTCCGAGAGCAACTTCGCTTGGACCCGCTTGTTGGACGCATAGGTTTGTGCAACCGGGTCCAGATCCGGCAAGGTCAGAGCCTGCCCTTCGTAGACCGCGAACAAGGGCGAGTTGTCGTATTGCGGGAAGTGGGAGAATATCGGGTTGGAGATGAATTCCGCGGTGGGGAACAGATCCAGAAAAGCGGTGGAAGGGGGCTGCACCGCAGAGGAGCCGCCTCCGTTCCAATAGGGGGTAAAGCCCCAGCCCCCGACGCTGGCGCCGCTCCAATAGGTCGCAGGGATGAGGCCTTTGCAGAAGTTCTGCGCCACCCACGAGCGATCGGTGAACGCCTCAAGAAGATAGTAGAGGGTCCAAGCGTCGGGGTTCGGGTCTCCCAGGACATTTTCCCCGGACGAATAGAAGTTGTAGGAACGCGAGGCGGCTGCCTGAAACCTGTTTCCCCACGAAATCCGGGATCGGGCATCGCCCGGGGAGAACAGCCCGGCCCAGTTCCAAGCAAACACGTGGCTATGGCCCTCCTCCAAATATCGCCAATCGGGAGGGGTCATCCTCTCCTTCATGTTCACCCCGTTCACCTCGGTCTGAGCGGCGTCGTAGGACTCGATGGGGATAGCAGCATCCACCATGAGATACTTCGAGGCATCCAGGCCCTCACGGGCGATCGCATTGGCAGCGACCAGATTGCCAAGACTGTGCGCAATCACCACAAGTTCCCGGCCCTCGCGGAGCGGTTCAAGATCGTCCTTGAGAAACTCGGAGGTGACGAATGCGTTCTTGGAGGCGTCGTAGAAATTGGCTGCTCCGTGGGAATAGCCATCCCAAGTCACCCCGATGAACCGCGCATTCGATCCCGCCTGGTGCAGGCGCTTGAAGGTCTCCGTATTCCAGCCGACAGCCGAGGTCTGATCGACATTGTAACCGTGAATGAATGCCACCATCTTGTTGGTACGGAACTTTGCAGGAATCACGGTGCGGGAATAGACGCCGCGCCGCCGCTGCGGAAACTCGGCATGAATCTCATCTTCCGGCGGAGGCAAGGGATGAAGCCGGTCCACCATGTTCAGGTCGCTGAGCAGGCTTGCCACCGGACGCGCATCCATCGGAATCAGGAATCGCCCAACCAAGGACGAGCCGTCGCTGATGCGGAGTTCCATCCCTATCGATGTCGGCTTGCGGCACTCGAATAGAACGATTCCGCTATCTGCTGCTGCGGCTTCCAAAGTTGCAGGGGAGAGCGGCGTTCCTTCACGCGAGGTGACTTTGTGCAACTGGTCGGCCAACTGGCGCCCGACTACCACGTTGCGAAGGAAATCGCCCGCCCGGTTGCGAGGCAGCGCCGCGAGTTCGAAGAATCCGTAGGCGTCGTCCTCCGGATGAGCCAAGCTGTAGGTATGCGTGGCGGAAGGCCACCGCTTCAAGAACTCTGCAAGCCGGAGGTGCGCCGGAAACCAATCCACCAGATCTCTCAGGCCATCGACTTGGCGGTTTCTCGAGTCAAGCCACCATGGCAGTCCTGAAACACGGTCTTCGGAATCCAAGATCACGCGCCCGGGCACGTCGGGGATTGGTCCTTTTTTATCCAAGAACACTCTCCCCGTGTCCCTGACCGTGCCGCTGTCTATGAACAAGGCGTCCAATAGCTCCCGTGCCTGATGCTCGCCTGCATCATCATCGTCATTCACCCACCACACAAAGCGCTCCCCGCCAAACGACGGCGAATCCACCTCGAAATCGATCACCCCATCGCGATTGCGGTCGGGGTAGAGGATGCCGGTATCCGAGCTGCAATGGAACTTGCATCTCGCCACGGGCAGACCGCCCCGGGAGATCCGGAGCTCCAGTGGCCGGCTGCTGTGTTTCCGCCGCTCGCACAGTAGGATACCTTGACCCTGTGCTGCTGCCGTCAGCCATCCTGCGCCGAGCTGTGTGCCGGAGGAACTGGTGACCGCGTGCGCCCGGTCCGCCAGTGCAGCCCTCGTCACGGGATTCTTTAGATAGTCTCGCACGCCGCTGCTTGAGACCCCGGTGAGTTCCAGGAAACCGAAGGCATCCCCATCCCGATTCGCCAGCGAATATTGGTAGCTGCCGGCCGGCCACTCCTCCAGCAATTCGTCCAGCTTGATCTCCAGCGGAAACCAGTCCTTCAGGTCTGCCTCGCCGTTGACCACCTGGTCCGCTGAATCGGGACTTCCTCCGCCATCGGAGTCATCATTCACCCACCATTGGTAGGGATTGCTCTCGCCGGTCTGCTGTGTCTCCGCTGCCGTCAATTCCCCGTCGCCATCCCAGTCCGGACGAAAGATCGGCCCGGCAATGAATTTCCACTCCCACAGGATGTTCCCTTCGAGGGAGGCCGTCACCACGCCCGGGGTCTCCCCCGCGATGTGGATGCAACTGCTATCATCGCGCGATGTCGCCGTGCCAGAGGTAGCATTCCAGGCGACTACCTTCGCCGCTTCGGGCAGCGTAGCCCGGTCCATGATCGCCAGATGAGCGGTGAGACCGATCTCGCTCCCGGCAGGCCCGTTCGTGGCGATGATCGTCTTCGCCAGATAGTCGCTCCCCAGTTCCTCGAATTGATCTCCATCGAACCCCGCTTCGGCCTGGGGGATCTGGGCGGTCTCCCGGAGTTCGGTGGACTCCTGATAGTGCTTGTTCATGTAGATCCTGTCGGCGAACATCGCGGCGGGACCGAATTGGTTGGGGTAGTCATCGGGATCTTCCAGGTCGTCCCTGACGAGTTCCAGATGTTGGGTAAATCCCTGCGCGTTTGAGACGATCAGCTCCCTCTTCGGCCAAGAGGCGTAAGGATTCGAGCCACCCGGAACCATCATCCACACGCGGCTAAGGCGATCCCCTATGGTCACCACCGAGTTATGCTGGTGGATCACGTTGAAGATCGTCTGCCACTCCCCGGTCTGACGGTAGTCGAAGGTTTCCCGGAACATCCATCCGAAAGGCGTGTAGGTGTCTTCCGGATCATAATCCGGGCTTTCCAAGAAAACCTCCCGGTCCCGGCTTACCAGCGGAGTGGTATCATCTTGATTCGGCAGCAGATTGAATCTCGAGAAGTGGGAGGCCCGGCTCTCCTCATCGATCATATTGCTCTCCATAGCGGCAGAGGGACCGGCACCGGAAAATGTTTCCCATACAATCTCACGATCCAACTCGGTGTATCTGGAAAGCTGGGCCGCGGTTGCAGCCCTGCCATGATCATCCAGGATCCGGGTAAGCTTCTCTCGCCGCCACCGCAAGCTACCACGGGGGGCCGCCGCCGCCTGCAGGTCGTATTCCCCCCTGTCGACCAACAGTTCATGGACGAAGTCATACTTCGTCTCCACGAGGTAATTGGCAGGATTCCCGTTCCACGGGTATTCCACCACCTTCACGGGCAGCCTTAGATACCTCGTGGAGTAGGAGGTGGAGAAGGAGACGTTGGTGGAACCGAGGGACCGCGGCATCGAGGAGGCCGCAGGCGTGATGCCGCGGAGGTGCTCCACCAAGGCATCGCCGGTCGGAGAACCGTAGGGCGCGCCGTCGATTGCCTGTGCCGCATTCTCCCACTCGATCCGGTTCCGGGCCGCCCCGTTGGGGTCCGGATGGAGGTGGGTCGGATAATACTGCGGGCCCCAATGGTACGCCAGCTCAAGCTGGCCAAAGTCACCCTCATTGAATAGCGGTCGGAATCTCTCGGGTACCGAGAATCTGCTACCGGGGCTGCTGCGAACCCCGAACGAGGCCCGGAAAACATCGCCGGGTGCTGCCGAGTTGGGATTGCTTCCGGCGATTCCGTTGTACTCGTCGTAGTCGCTGAAGCCGTCCCAATCGCTATCCGTGTCGTAGGGATCCGTTCCGATCGCAGCTTCTATCGACAGCGGCAAGCCGTCGCCATCGGCATCTTGCTCCGGGTTGTCGTGGATCGCGGGATCGAGCCCGTAACGCTTCTCGTAGCCATTGGCCATGCCATCCCCGTCACTGTCCGTCCAATCGAAGGGGGAATCGTATTGCTGCGGATCGGAGCCCCTGTGCAGCAGTTCCTGCTCGTCGGAAAGGCCGTCCATGTCGCTATCCTGCTTCGCATCCGGGATGCCGTAGTGAAACCGCTCGGCATCGCTCAGCCCGCCGGGAAGCTCTTCCTCCCCGGGAAGCGGCGTGTCATCGCTGCCGATCACGATCTCCTCCCACAGCGTGAGTTCGTCGGCGTCGGCATCCTCCTCAATCATTCGCGCCCGGATAAAACTCCTGCCACCTGCCGTGACTGGAAGCCGGCGTGTCACCGGCACTGTGGCAGCAGCCTGATGGAGCACCTCCTCGCCGAGGGGTCGCCACTCTACCAGATCGCTGCTCCATTCGAATTGCAATCTCTGGCCGGCTTGTGGCGGTACGAAGGCGGCTTCGATGCTGTCCCCGGTCCGGTCGAAGCTCAGGATCGGGCTCGAATCCCGGTCATGGGGATTCGTCCGCCAGCGCGCCTCCTCACGGTTTATCACGCCGTCGCCGTCCGGATCCGAATCCCCGTCGCCATCCGAGATTGTCCATTTCCATTGCCAGATATCGCTCATCCCGTCGCCACCGGCATCCAGACCGTGCGCCCCTGACGCCAGGCAGAAACCAGTGGTTATCGCGATCAGGGCGTTTCGGAAGGGGGGCATGCGGGTACCAATCAAGACAGTGGCGGAGCATCTATCAACCCCCAACTCAGCGGCCGGTCGAGCGGACAGGGAGCTGATTCTTCGTGGAGGCATCGGGCCTTGGCTTCACACTCGATACGCACACGGTCCTTGCCGGGCCCCGACTCCCGCTCTAGAGGCTAGATGACTAGGACGGGATTTCCCATTTACAGCCCGGCCTAACGATTTCACCCTTCAACCCCGTTTGAGAAATCCATGAAGACCCAACCCTTGATGACTTTGTTGGCAGCAGCCGCGCTTGCCGGTGCCGCCCAGATCGGAACAGCCTCCGCCGAAAAAATCGCCGTGGACTCCTTTGGAAAAACCCCTGATGGCGCAGACGCCAAGCTCTACACCCTGATCAACAAGAACGGCCTGCGCGCCAAGATCTGTGACTTCGGCGCGACCCTGGTGTCGATGGAAGTCCCGGACAAGGCCGGCAAGGTCGCCGATGTGACCCACGGCTTCGACTCCGCGGACGGCTACGCTTCCGCCGGGAATCCGTATTTCGGTGCCAGCGTCGGCCGCTTCGGCAACCGCATCGCCAACGGGGTCTTCAAGCTGGACGGCAAGGAATACACCCTGGCCACCAACAACGAGCCGGGCGGCATCCCCTGCCACCTGCACGGCGGCAAGGTCGGCTTCAACAAGCGGATGTGGAAGGCCGAGCCGGATGAGGCGAAGAATGCGATCGCCTTCACCTACGTCTCGCCGGACCGCGAGGAAGGCTACCCCGGGACGCTGACGACCAAGGTCACCTACACCCTGACCGAGGCCAACGAGCTGAAGTGGGAAGTGGAGGCCAAGACCGACGCGCCGACCGTCCTCAACATCGTCCACCACAGCTACTGGAACCTGAGCGGCGATCCGACGACGCTGATCAACGACCACATCCTGACACTCAATGCCGACAAGTATCTGCCGACGAATGCCGGCCTGATCCCGACCGGCAAGCAGGACCCGGTGGCCGGGACCCCGATGGATTTCACCAAGCCGACCGCGATCGGCGAGCGCGTGGACGCGAAGTTCGAGGCGCTGAAGCTCGGCGGTGGCTATGACCACGCCTGGGTGCTCAAGCCCGGCAACGGCATCAAGCTGGCCGCCCGCCTGAAGGATCCGAAGTCCGGCCGGGTGATGGAAATCTCCACCGACAAGCCGGCGGTCCAGTTCTACGGTGGCAATTTCCTGGACGGCACAGTGGCCGGCAAGAAGGGCGTCAAGTATGCCTTCCGCACCGCCTGCTGCCTGGAGACCGAGAACTTCCCGGACGCTCCGAATCAACCGGGTTTCCCCACCGCGGTGCTCAAGCCGGGTGAGACTTACAAGCACGTGATGATCCACAAGTTCTCCGCCGAGTGAGGCCTTTTGAAAACGACCGCCGGGAATCCTTCCGGCGGTCGTTTTTTTGACCCTGCGCGAGACAGAGTCGATCCTTGTCGCTCCCTCGCCGGTCACTTTCAATGCCGCTCCTTTCCCTTTGCTAAACCCCATCCGACCACGTCCATGACCCTGCTATCGTTCTTGGCTTTCACGCTTTTCGCGGCGTTCCTAACTTTCCTGATTACCCGGCGGGACGAGAAAAGTTCATCCGATGGATTCTTCCTCGGCGGGCGCTCCCTCACCTTTCCCGTGATCGCGGGATCCCTGCTTCTCACCAACCTCTCAACCGAGCAGATGGTCGGTCTGAACGGTGCCGCCTATAAGGACGGGCTCGCCGTGATGGCTTGGGAGGTTGTTGCCGTCATCTCGCTGGTTCTGATGGCCGCCTTCTTCCTGCCGCGGTTCTTGAAGGCAGGCATCACCACCGTTCCTCAGTTCCTGGAAAATCGCTTCGACAAGTCGACCCAGACGCTGACGAACATGATCTTCCTGCTCGCGTACGGGTTCCTGCTCATCCCGATCATCCTCTACTCGGGGGCCGTGGGTCTCTCGCAGATGCTCGACCTGAAGAACCTCACGGGGATCACCGAGCCGATCAATTTCCTCGGCAATACCGTCCAGCCGGACACCGCGATCCTCTGGGGCACGGTCTTCCTGATCGGAATCATGGGTTCGCTCTACTCCCGATTCGGCGGACTGAAGACCTTGGCAACGCTCGATACGATCAACGGCGTCGGCCTCCTTGTCGGCGGCTTCATGATCGCGTGGTTCGGGTTGAACCGCGTGGCCGATGGCAATGGCATCGCCGAAGGCTGGAAGATCCTCAAGGAGTCAAATCCCGAGCACCTCAACTCGATCGGCACGCCGCAGACCAGCGTTCCTTTCAGCACGCTCTTCACCGGCGTCGCCCTGCTGAACTTCTTCTACTGGTGCACGAACCAGCAGATCATCCAGCGCACCTTCGGTGCCAGCAGCCTCGCGGAAGGGCA
This sequence comes from Luteolibacter sp. Populi, assembly GCF_040801775.1. Taxonomy (GTDB): domain Bacteria; phylum Verrucomicrobiota; class Verrucomicrobiia; order Verrucomicrobiales; family Akkermansiaceae; genus Haloferula. The sequence continues at coordinate 5,912,609 of NZ_CP161812.1, read as the reverse complement.
GAAAGGCGTGCTCCTCACCGGCGCTCTCAAGCTTCTCGGCCCGGTGTATCTCGTCATCCCCGGCATCATCGCCTACCACCTCTTCGCGAAGGACGGGATCGGCAATGACCAGGCCTATGGCACTTTGGTCCGCGAGGTCCTGCCACCTCAGCTCACCGGCTTCTTCGCCGCGGTGATGGTCGGCGCGATCCTGAGTTCCTTTAACGCCGCGCTCAACAGTACCTCGGCACTTTTTAGCATCGGTCTTTACCACCATGTGATCAATCCGAAGGGCTCCGAGCAGCAGATGGTCCGGGCCGCGAAGATCTTCGTCGTCACCATCGCCATTGCCGCGATGTTCGTCGCCCCGCTGCTCGCCGGGCAGAGCAGCATCTTTGCTTATCTGCAGGACATGAACGCGATTTACTTCATCCCGATCTTTGCAGTGGTGGTGGTGGGGATGCTTCATCCGCGCGTGCCAGCACCCGCCGCGTTCTGGGCCTTGGTCCTCGGCCTTGTGATGATCGGCGTGAAGTATTTCGTTCCCGGCGTGGCCCCCCTCGTGGATGGCGTCTTCCGCTACAATTTCCACTTCCTCGGCTTCGTCTTCGCGACACTGATCGTGTTCATGCTCGTGTGGGGAGCGGTCGCGCCCCGGGCCACTCCTTGGAAGCTGGAAACCAGCACCCCGATCGACATGACGCCGTGGAAGGGCCTCAAGTGGGCGAGCGTGGTGCTCATCGCCCTGGTGCTTGCGATCTACGCCAGCTTCGCGAGCTTCGGCAGCTGATTTGCGCGGGGATCACGCCCGCGCGGCAGGATTCAGATCTGATCGACCTCTCCCAATTCGCCGGAGCCGCCCATGATCCGGGCGCTCCGGCGAACGTTCGGACCGCCCCGCCGGGCCTTTCGGGGAAAGGTCCCTGCCTTCCGGCCTGTCGAAGGCAGGGACCGCTCTCCCGAGCGGTCCGGTGGATGGCGGCGGTTCACGATGAATCGGCACCGAAGCGAAGGTTCGGGCCGCCCCCCGCCGGACCTTTCGGAGAAAGGTCCCTGCTTCCTCCTTTAATGCCCCGCGACACCAAGGGACCACTCTGCCGGGCGGTGCCCCGCGGTCCCAGGGGGGCCGTTCGTCGATGGCGGCGTCGGGGTTGTCGGGACGCACATAGATAGGGTCCCTGCCCTCACGGGGCAGTCACCACTACCCGCACGAAGCGTTTCTCTGCGCCCGCCCCGTAGGCGACGGGATCCCGGAAGGTGAGCAGCGCGGTGCCGTCGCCTTGTGAGACAGCGGGTCCGGCTGCGGGGAGAAGGTCGGGCCAGGTTTCCAGGTCGGCGGAAGCGCGGGCCGTCATGGTCACGCCTGTTAGATCCTCCTTGATCCGGCAGGTGAGGGTCAGGTGGCGCTCTTGCGTTTCCGTGTCGGTCACCCAAGCGAGGACCGGGGTGAGGCGCGAAGACGGATCCAGGGGAGAACCGCCGGCTACCATCTCGATCAGGTTCACCATGCCGTCGCCATCCGGATCGGCATCATCGCCCCAGAGGGGCGATTCCTGTTCGGGGTCGGCCAGATCTTCCGCGGCGAAGTGCTGCGCGCGCCAGGTCGCGGGGTCCAAGGTGTCTGCCGCGCCGGGGCGACCGCCCGGCACGTTGCTGGCGCGCCAATTGACGCCGAGCCCTGCTGCCGGATCGGTTGAGGGGCTATTGAGGACCAGCGCGAAGCCATCGCCATCCGGCGAGGTCGGCCATGGATTGCTGTCGTCGTAGGCGAATTGCTTGAGCGTCACGTCCGCGGTGCCGGCGAAGCGCAGGGTTTCGCCGCCGTTGCTGAGATCGTCGGTGAATGCGCCGGCCACCGGCAAGCCGGGTCCGTAGCGGAATTGCAGCGCGGCGGGGTTCTTCGCGATCAAGACCCGGGTGCCGGGTGCCAGCACCACGATCGGCGAGTTCGCGAAGTTGAATTCGATCCCGATTGTGAATTCCACCGCGGAGAGGTCCACCGTGTGGTTGCTGATATTGAGCAACTCCACATACTCGAATTCGGTGTCGGACTCGAAACCCTGCGCTTCCTCCTCTTCGTTCGGATTGTCCGGGTGATAGTGAATCTTGCTGATCACCAGGTCTCCCGGTGCGGCCGGCGGGTAGGCGATGAAGCGGGCTTCATCGAGCGCCGACCACTCGCCGCCGCTGCTGCGGGTGCGCGCCCTGACCGTGACCACGCCTTCGATGGGAATCCCCGCCCCCGTGTAAGCGGTGCCGGCGACCCCGCCGCCGATTGCCCGCGGATCGCTGCCATCGAGCGTGTAGTAGATCGTTCCCAGCGGGGATCCTGAAGTCGTGAGGGTGAGCGTGAAATTGTCGCCCACCGAACCGCCGCGTTGCGAGAAGAGCGGGGCATTCACGGCGGGGAAAAAGCCGCGGCTGCGCAGTTGCGAGATGAGGGTGGAAGGCCGCCCCGGGAAGAAGGAGCTGCGGATCGTGTTCAGGCGCGATTGCCATTGGGTGAGCGTGTGATTGCCCGCACTGGTCCCCCAGCGCACGGCATCCGGCACGATCGCCTGCGAGATCTGCGCCGCCCGCGCATCGAAGATCGCCTGCGCCGCCGCCGGGGTCATGGTGCCGCCGTTGAAGAGGTGCTTCTGCACGATGTCGGCAAAGCGGATCCGGTACTCGGGATTCCCGGACAGGTCCTCGTGAATCCATTCGGGATTCGAATAGGTGAAGTTGCCCCGGTTGCCACCGTTCGGGGCGTTGGTATTCGCCCGGTTGTCCACCCAGCTCGAGGCCTGCAGCGTGTGCTCGGCATCATGGACGAAGTAGCGGAAGCCTTCCGTGCCGGTGCGGTTGCGCATGCCCCGCCAGTTGTTCGCGGCATTCATCCCCAGGAAATTCGAGAGCGGGGCATCGCCATCGCCGGTGTAGTAGGTCACCAGCATGTAGGTGATCAGGTTGTCGAGATCCACGTAGACCGGCAGCGCGGGATTGCGTTGGCCGGTCGCATTACAGCCCATCAGCGCGAAGTAGTTGGCCGCCGTGGGGCTTCCGGCGTGGGTCCGGGCCAAGTTCCACATCGCTTGCCAGGAGTTGATTTCACCGCTGCTCAGCTCGTAGGTGAAGTTCGGGTGATTCGAGGTTTGGATCACGTCGAAGTCGTCCGCCTGGCCGCCGAAGTAGCTCGCGCCATAGTCTTCCTGTGCGCGCTCCTCGGTCTGATAGATGCCCCAATACTGGCCGTTGAGATAAAGCTGCACGTAGCGGGAGCGCGTCGTCGGCTGACCCATCTCCCCCATCAGATCCCGGCAGAAGACTTCGCGCACCGCGGTGTTCTCGGTGCCGCCGTTGTTTGCCCAGTGGTAGTTCTGCTCGGTCCGCAGATCCAGGGTGTCGAACTCGTCGGTGCCCGAGCCGCCGTGCAGCGCAAACTTGAGCGAGGACTCGCCGTAGCTGCCGCGGAAATGGAGCCGGAGGGAATGCTTCACCGAGCCGTCGCCCCGGCTGGCCCCGCCGCGGATCCGGAGGCCGGCATCGATCCGGAAGCCATCGCTGCCATCGGCGGGCATGTACTCCACCGAGACCGGCCGCTCCCACGCGTCGCCCTTGTTGGCAGCATTCACATAGATGCCGTTGGTCGGTCCGGTTAGATTGTCCTGATCGGTGACGAGCGAAACCGTGGGGATCTGCTCCAAGCCATCGCGCAATTGCGGGGTGGTATATTGTGATTTGAGCGCGGGGTTCCAGCCGTAGCGGAATTGCTGGCCATTGACCGATGAGCCCGGCCAACCCGCCGGTGCCGTGCCGCCCGGATACACCTGATTCGCCAGCACATCGTCCAGGAAGAGATAAGTCTGCGTGGCCACCCGCGATGGCATATAACCCGTGTGGAAGGCCCGCGCCCGCAGGGTCTTGGTCGCGTCGATGACGAATGGCCCGGAGTAAATCGTCCCGTTGCTCTCGGTGGGCGTGCTGGCATCCGTGGTGTAACGGATCAGGGAATCCGGCGTCGGGCAGGACAGCGTGAGCAGGAATGCCGCGCCGTAGAACCCGCGTGGCGAGCTGAATTCGACTTCTTCCGTCACGCCCTCGACCGGAGTCCCGTTCGCTTCGCCCGGGGTCGGCACGGGATAGAAAACCGTCACCCCGCCCGCGAGGCCCGCGGAGATATTCTGGCGCTGGGCCGGGTAGCTTGGACTGAACTCCGTGACCACTGCACCACCCACCGCCCTCAGCGCCAGATATTCGCCATCGGCACTCAGACCGAAGCCGGTATGCAGGTTCGCCGCGGGATTGATGCGGTTTTTCGAGGAGGCGAAGACGATGCGGTAACCATCGCCCTCGATCACGGCACCTGCGGGGAAGTCCCAGGTGTTCGCCGAATCCTCCAGACGGTAGCCACCGAGATCGATCGCGAAGGGATTCGGATTGCGGATCTCGATCCAGTCCGAGCTATCGCCATCCTCGTCTTCGAGGCCACCGGAATTGCTGGCCAGGAATTCATTCAGGACGGCGGGTTGGATTGCCTCCCCGATGTAAACCGTGAGTGCCCGGGTCGAAGCGGCGTCTGCGTTCGCCGCGCTCAGGGTGTAGGTCGTGGTGACCGATGGCGATACCAGCGCCGAGCCGGACGACTGCGAGGTGCTGGCTTGCACGCCTTGGTCGATCGAGAGGGTGTCGGCATTGCCGGTGGTCCATGACAATGTCACCGGTGCTCCGGGCGTGGAAAGCACTCCCTTGTCCGACTGGATCGAAGCGGTCGCGGCATGGAAGTTGATGGTCGGGTAGGGCGGCGGGAAATTGGTGGGCAGGTCATACTTGTCCTGCAGGTACCAGCCGACCTTCTCGAGCCCTTCCGGAGAAAGCGTGCCGGAATAAATGATGATCTCCGCCACGCTGCCAAACCAGTAGCGGCCCAGCGAATTGCTCGCGCTGCCGACCCAGAAATCGCCGTAGTTTTTCGGCGCGCCGGCCACCGCCATCACCAGATGCGGGGATCCGGGAACGAAGGAGCCGCTGGCCACCTGATTGACATCCAGGGTGCCGGTGAGCGAGCCGTGGCCAGTGAAGTCATTCCCGTCCATGCCATGCCCGGGCGAGCGATAGTAGGACACCACCCCCTCGCGGCGCAGGTTGAGACCGTCGTTCCCGTTCGACAGGAGTCCTGCGAGATTCGAGGCCCCGTTTTCCAAGCAGGCGACGACGAAGATCGTCCGTGCGGCGTAGTTCGCCCCGGCAGCCTTCATCACATCGCTTGATCCATCGAACCGCACCACCGGCATGCCATTGAAGCGGGCATCGCTGGCGATGTAGGTCGGCATCTGGACACCGGTCGCGCTCAGCGGGCCCCAGGCTGCCACCGGCGAGCTGTCGGCCTGCACCAGGTCATCTGCCTTCAGGTGCAGTGCCACCGTGCCGAAATCGGCAGGATCGAAAGCACGGGCTGCAGCCGGCAACATGACCGCGGCGGCCAGCGCACGCAGGAGCAGGCCGCGCCGCAAAAGGCCGGAAAGTCGGGAATCGGGCATAGGGGTTTTCCACTTCCCTGAACGCGTGCATGGCCCCGGATCTAGCTAAAAATCAAGTTGTCCCGTAAAAGGGGACAAGTTTTACCAAGAAGTCCAGTTGGTCCGGGACGGGCGGGCGCAAAACCCCAAATCCGATGACCCTTTGCGGACACCTTTCCCCTTTGCCAAAAGGCCGGATTGACCCACGCTCCCGGGAGTCGTTTCCGCCGCCGATGAAAGCTCTCCCCGTCCTTATCGCGCTGACCCTTCCGGCCTTCTCCCAAGCGCCCGAGTGGGAAGATCCGGCGGTCTTCCGGGTCAACAAGGAAGCACCGCGGGCCACGGTGATGCCCTTCCCGGAGCAGGATGCGGCCCTCTCGAAAAAGCGCCTGGAGTCGCCCTGGTGCCAGATGCTGAACGGAATGTGGAAATTCCACTACGCCGGCACCCCCTCCGCGCGACCCGCGGACTTCTACAAGCCGGAATTCGACGTCGCCGGGTGGAAGGAGATCACCGTGCCCTCGAATTGGCAGATGGAGGGCTACGGCGTGCCGATCGGCACCAACATCGAGTATCCCTTCGCCTCCGATCCGCCGCACGTGATGGGCGAGCCACCCGCACACTTCCCGAACTTCCCGGCCGCCGAGCGCAACCCGGTCGGCAGCTATCGCCGGAATTTCACCGTGCCCGCGACTTGGGCCGGGCAGCCGGTGCACGTGGTTTTCCAAGGCGTCGATTCCGCGTTCCACCTGTGGGTGAATGGCCAGAAAATCGGCTATTCCGAAGACTCGCGGACGCCGGCGGAATTCGACATCAGCAAGTTCCTGAAAGAGGGCGACAACGTGATCGCCGCCGAGGTCTATCAGAACTCCGACGGCTCCTACCTGGAAGACCAGGACATGTGGCGGATGAGCGGGATTTTCCGCGACGTGTATCTGTGGACCTCGCCGCCGGTCGATGTCCGCGACCACTGGCTGCAGGCCGGCTTGAGCGATGACTATACGAAGGGCACGCTGCGCTTCACCGCCACGGTGGTCAACGAGTCCGCCGAGGCGAAGGACGGCAAGCTACAGTTCGTTCTGAAGGACAAGGATGGCAGGGAACGGGTCACCCGGGACATCCCCCTGACCGTGCCCGCCAACGGCGAGATCCCGATCTCCTTCGAAGCGCCGCCGCTCGAGGACGTCGAATCATGGAGCGCCGAGACGCCGGTCCTCTATCCCTACCTGATCACCCTGACGGATGCCGGCGGCAAGGCACTCGCCTTCTACTCCGGCAAGACCGGTTTCCGTCGCGACGAGATCAAGAACGGCCAGTTCCTCCACAACGGCCAGCCGATCCTCTTCAAGGGTGTGAACCGCCACGATCACCATCCACTGCGGGGACACTACGTCACCGAGGAGGACATGATGAACGACCTGCTGCAGATAAAGCGGGGCAACATCAACGCAATCCGCACCTCGCACTACCCGAACGACCCGCGCTTCGTCGAACTCTGCGACGAGCTCGGCTTCTACGTGATCGCCGAGGCCAATGTCGAAAGCCACGGCATGGGCTGGGGCCCGGACGCGAACCGCTTGGCCAAGGATCCCGCCTGGGGTCCCGCCCATCTCGACCGGATGAAGAACTGCCTGGAGCGCGACAAGAACCATCCCTGCGTGGTGATGTGGTCGATGGGCAACGAATCGGGCGACGGCATCAATTTCCAGGAGACCTCGAAGTGGGTCCACCAGCGCGATCCTTCCCGCCCGGTCCACTATGAGCAGGCGCAGCAGCGCAGCCACGTGGATCTCTTCGCGCCGATGTATGCCTCGATCAAGGATTGCCTGGACTACTGCCGCAGCGAGGAGAAAAAGCCGATCGAGCAGCAGCGCCCCCTGATCCAGTGCGAGTACAGCCACGCGATGGGGAATTCCTCCGGCAACCTGGCCGACTACTGGGAGATCTTCCGCAAGGAGCGGCTGCTGCAGGGCGGCTTCATCTGGGACTTCAAGGACCAGGGACTGATTCGCAGGGTGCAAGGCACGGATGCCGGGGAGGACCGCTCCGGCAAGGGTCACAAGGGCACGCTCTACGGCTTGGTCAACGACAAGGACGGCCTCTTCGCTGGCAGCGTGGTGCTCGATGAAGCGACCGATCTGCATCTCACCCAAACGGTCACCCTGGTGGCAGAAATCCGCGGCAACTCCGGTGGCCGCGGCAACCGTCCGGAAGGCGATGCGGCTCAATCCGACGGCTATCCGATCATCTCGAAGGGCGATACATCCTACATGCTCAAGGTGAACAACCAGGGCTCGATGATCGAGTTCTTCGTTTACATCAACGGCAAGTGGGAGGCGGTGTATGCCGACCTCCCCGAGGCGACCGATTGGCGCAGCAAATTCCACGTGATCGCCGGCACTTACGACGGCAAGCAACTGGTGGTTTACATCGATGGCAAGAAGGCTGCGGAACGCGATTGCAGCGGGATGATCGCCGCCAACCTCTGGCGGGTCGCCGTGGGCATCGATACGGAGAAGCCGGAGCGGCGCTTCAACGGTGCGATCCGCCGCGCGGCGATCTACGGCCGGGCGCTGGCCGCGGAAGAGATCGGTTTCACCGCTCAAGACGCGCTCGTTTCCTATGACTTCACCGCCGATGCCGCGAAGCCGTCGACGCGGCCGATGTTCGCCAACGGCGGCGATTTCGACGACCGCCTGACACCGGGCTCGTTCTGTTTCGACGGACTGGTCATGCCGAGCGGCCGGCCGAGCCCGCAATTCGAGGAGGTGAAGAAGCTCTATCAGGATTTCCACGTCAGCGCGGTCGATCTCGCCACGCCGCAATTGCGGATCAAGGTGAGCAACGAGCGCTTCTTCACCAGCAGCGACGGCGTGCGGGCTTCGTGGAAGCTGACCAAGAACGGAGAAGCGGCCGGAGGCGGCAAACTCGAATTGCCCGGGACCGCCCCGCAAGGTTCGACCGAAGTCACCGTCCCCACCGGGATCACTCCTGAAGCCGGTGCCGAGTATATCTTCCGCGTGCGCTTCGACCGCGGTGAGGCAGCTCCCTGGGCACCGGCGGGCATGCCGCTGGCCTGGGACGGATTCGCGCTGCCCTGGGGCAAGGCGGCCCCGGTCAAGCCGGCCGCCGCGGAAGGTGCCGCGACCTTTGCCGAAACCCCGCAGGAGATTACCCTTTCCGCAGGCAAGTCGGTGGCGGTGATCGACCGCAAGACCGGCATGCTTTCCTCGTGGAAGCTGGACGGGAAGGATGTCCTGGCCGGACCGCTGCGCCTGAACTTCTGGCGCCCGCCGACCAACAACGACGAGGGAGCGAAGCTGCCGCGCCGCCTGGCCGTCTGGCGCCGTGCCGGGGAGAACGCCAAGGCCGTATCCTGCGAAGCGGGCGCGGAGGATGGCAACGCCTTCGTGAACACCCGCATCTCCGTTCCCGCCGGGACCAGCGAGGCCGCGCTTACTTGGCGCATGCATCCTTCCGGCCAGATCGCGGTGGATGCGGTCTTCACTCCACAGGGCAACCTGCCGATGATCCCGCGCATCGGCCTGCAGGGCTCTCTGCCGGCTGCGGTCGACCAACTGACCTGGTTTGGAAAGGGCCCCTATGAAAACTATGTCGACCGACAGAGCGGGACCTGGACGAGCCGGCACAGTGCCAACCTTCGCCAGATCTTCCACCCCTACATTGACCCGCAGGAGAGCGGAAACGTGACCAGCGTGCGCTGGGCGCGTTTCGTGCCCGGCGCGGGAGGGATCGCCCTGCGTGCCGATGCCACCGGGGATTCCTTGCTCTCCGTTTCCGCCTATCCGCTGACCCAGGACAATCTGGAGATTGCCCACAATGCCGCCGACATCCCGGCCAAAAGCGGCACCGTGATCCTCAACCTCGACCATCGCCAGATGGGTCTGGGCGGGACGAATTCCTGGGGCGAATTGCCGCTCGAGCGCTATCGTATCCAGCCTTCGGGTACTTTCCATTGGTCCTTCCTCCTCAGCTCCGAACAGGTCGCGCCCTCGCCAGCTTTCCAGCAGGCCGTGCCGCGACGGAGGCCCCTGCCAGCAGCCGGGCAAACCCCGCCAGCGGTGCCGCCGGAAGCGGCAGCCCCACCTGCGTCTCCCGAACAAGCCCTTCCCGGCGAATAAGCATTTCGCGCCCCGACTCCATGTCCATCGACCTCGCACCTTCCCTCTCCGACCTCGCCGCCGATGCCGCCGCCGGCCTCAAGGAACACTTCGGCAGCCAAGCCAGCGTGATCGCCGCAGCGCCCGGCCGCGTGAACCTGATCGGCGAGCACATCGACTATTGCGACGGCTTCGTGATGCCCTTCGCGATCGACCGCTACATCGTGATGGCGGCGGCCTTGAATGGCAGCGGGGAAGCCCGGGTGGTCACCGCCCTCGGCGGCGAACCGGCAATCCTGCCGCTGAATATTCCCCAGCAGGTCACCGAGCCGAAGTGGGCGAACTACCTGCGCGGCGTGTTCCAAGGTTTCCAGGAGCGCGGCCACCAATTGCCGGGCTTCGATGCCTACGTGCTGTCCTCCCTGCCGCGCGGCGCGGGCCTGTCCTCCTCCGCAGCGCTGGAATGCTGCGTGGCCACCTTGCTGGAAGGTCTGCTGGACACCGTGCTGGACACCAAGGAGAAGGCCCTGCTTTGCCAAAAGGCGGAGCACGACTTCGCCGGGGTGCCCTGCGGCATCATGGACCAGTTCGCCTCCTGCTTCGGCAAGGTGAACCGCCTGATCCTGATCGATTGCATGACCGGCGAGCCCGAACTGGTGCCCTTTGAAAATCCCGATCTGACCGTGCTGATCGCCAACACGATGGTGCACCACGAACTCTCGGACGGCGGCTATGCGGCCCGCCGCAAGAATACCGAGGACGGCCTCGCCATCCTCGGCAAGCGGTCCTGGCGCGAGGTGGTTCCCGGCGAGGTGGAAGCCGCTTGGGAACAGCTCGGCGATCCGGTGGATCGACGCTCGCGCCACGTCGTCGGCGAGATCGCCCGCACGGTCGCCGCCGCGGAGGCCCTGGCCAAGAACGACTACGAAGCGCTCGGCCCCTTGATGGCCGCCAGCCACGATTCGCTGCGCGACGATTTCGAAGTTTCCTGCAAGGAGCTCGACCTGATGGTCGAGATTGCGCGGGCGATCGGCCGCAGCGGCGGGGTGATCGGGGCGCGGATGACCGGCGGCGGCTTCGGCGGCTCGACCGTGACGCTGTGCGAATCGCGCAAGGTCGAGCAGATCGCCGCGACGCTGGCGCGGGAGTATGAAGAGGCCACGGGAATCAAGCCGCAGATCCTGGCGTCGCGGCCGGCGCAGGGAGCGCATTTGGTTTAAACGAAATGGCGAATTAAGAATTCCCGAATGACGAATGGCCAGTGAGTAGGATGGATTGCTCGCACCTGGCTCAGGCGACCTCGCTTCTTCGGCCCACTTCATTCCGAGTCCCTATTGCGAGCCCGGCGCTACCATCGTGGTGGGTTGTTTCCTTATCTTCCGGTTAGGCAATCGAGCGTCAATCCGCGCTTGAAACTGCAATTCATTCTAAGGGCTGGACAGCGGGTGCGTTTGAGCCGCGCCATTTCTCCTCTGATGGCGACGACTCAACGCCATCAATGACACTTTCCCGAATCCCCACACTGCTTACCGCCGCCTGCCTGACCACCCCGGCCCTTGCCCAATCAAACGACCCCGATGCCTTGCGGGATGTCGTGGTCGAAGCCGCGAAGCGCGGCAATGCGGTCGCCAAAGCGGCCGAGGCCCCCACCAAAACCGACACCCCGCTCATCGAGACGCCGCAATCCGTCTCGGTCATCAGCCGGGCCGAAATCGAGCGGCGCGGTGCGCAAAGCGTGGCCGAGGCGCTGACTTATACACCGGGGGTGCTGGTTGGAGCGGGCGGGGAGGACAGCCGCTTCGACGACATCCTGATCCGCGGCTACGATGCGGGCAGTACCTCCACGAACATGTACCGGGACGGGCTGCGGGTACCGGCAGGCGGCCAGTGGACCCGGAGCCAATTCGATGTCTTCGGGCTGGAAAGCATCGAGGTGCTGAAAGGTCCCTCGGCGGTCCTGTTCGGCCAAGTGGCACCCGGCGGCCTGATCAACCAGACCAGCAAGCGCCCGACCTCCGATACGCGGGGCATGGTCTCCTCGCAGTATGGCAGCTTCGGCACCTGGCAACTCGCCGCGGACAGCAGCGGTCCTCTGGACACGGAGGGACGTTTCCTCTATCGGATCGCAGGCCTTTACCGGGACGGTGGCTCGCAGATCGACCATACCGACCTGGAGCGGAAGTTCATCGCGCCCTCCTTCACCTGGAACATCGGCGAGGACAGCTCCCTGACCCTGCTCGCCGCCTACCAGGAGGACCGCGGCGGTGCCACCTTCCAGTTCCTGCCGGTGGCCGGCACGCTCTATCCCGCGCCGCGCGGATTCATCCGCCGGGAGAACTTCCTCGGCGAGCCGGAGCACAATACCTTCGACCGCGACCAATGGTCGCTGGGCTACGAGTTCAAGCACCGCTTCAACGATGTCCTGAGCTTCCGCCAGAATGCCCGCTTCGCCGACAATAGCAGCTTTTACGAAGGCGTGGTGGGCGGCACCCGCGGGGCACTGCTCGAGCCGAATGCGAATGGAGACTGGACCCGCCGCGCGGTCCGCGGAATCGGCGACGCCCACAGCTTCTCCATCGATAGCCGGCTACAGGCCGACTTCAGCACCGGGCCGGTGGAGCACACGACCATCGCCGGCTTCGACTACTTGCGGGGCGCATGGACCCACCTGCGCACGGGCACGACCGTCCCTGCGATCAATATCTTCCTGCCGATCTACACCGGCATCCCGTCGACCGCGGTCTTCGCCAATCAGGTCGGCCAAGACACGGTGGAAAGCCAGAAGGGCGTCTACCTCCAAGAGCAGATGAAGTGGGGCGGCTGGCACCTCACGCTCGGCGGACGCTACGACAACTCGGACATCGGGCTGCTGAACACGATCACGAAAGCGACGACCATTACCGATTCGGACGCATGGACCGGCCGGGCGGGGCTGCTTTATCTCTTCGACTCCGGGATCGCGCCGTATGCGAGCTATGCCACCTCCTTCGAGCCGATCGCCGGCACGGACAAGAACGGCGCGCCCTTTGATCCCACGGAGGGTGAGCAGGTCGAAGTCGGCGTGAAATACGAGCCGAAGAGCTTCAACGCCCTCTTCACCGCCTCCGCCTTCCAGCTCGACCAGACCAACGTGCTCACGCTGGATCAAAGCGATCCGCTGTTCCAAGCGCAGACCGGCGAGATCGAACTGCGGGGTATCGAGCTTGAAGCGAAGGTGGCGCTGGCGGAAGGGCTGGCGATCACCGGTGGCTGGACCTTCATGGACTCCGAGATCAAGCGGAACAACAACGGCAACCAGGGCAATGACTTCGCCAACGTGCCGGATAATACCGGCTCGCTGTGGCTCGACTACACCATCCCATGCGGCCCGCTCGAGGGGCTCGGCCTGGGTACGGGAGTGCGCTACACCGGCGGTCGCTACGGCGACAATCCCAATGCCCTCTTCATCCCATCCTACACCCTCTTCGACGCGGCAATCCGCTACGATCTGGGCAAGCTTGCCAGCTCCCTGGAGGGAGCGGCGGTCTCGCTCACCGCAGCCAATCTGGCCGACAAGGTCTACGTCGCCAAAGCCGAGACCAACATCTCCGCGAACTACGGCCCGGGCCGCACCGTGAATCTCAACCTTAGCTACCGCTGGTAATGATCCGACACCTCACACTTCTCCTCGCCCTCGGAACCGCCGCTGTAACCAGCGCGCAAGAGGTTCCCGATCCCAAGCCTTACCAACTCGCCCGCAGCGAGGAATTCATCCTGAAGTCTGCCGCGGGTGCCGAATACCGGATCATGGTCGCCCTACCGCAGGAGCCGCCCCCACCGGGCGGCCATGCGGTGACCTATGTGCTCGATGGCGACGATCTTTTCCCCGTGCTGACCAGCTTGCTGCGCCTCCAGGCCGGGACGGGAAAGCTCTCGAAGCACAATGGCATCACGCCCGGGATCGTGGTCGGAATCGGCTACCCCGCCGAATCCCGCCGGGACTTCGACTACACCCTGCCCGCGCCTGCCGGCCCGCCGGAGACCTACCGCAATGGCAAGCCCTATCCGCCGCGGCCCGGTGGCGGGGCGGAGGCCTTCCTGAGCTTCCTGGAGAAGGATCTGCGGCCGGTGATCGAGAAACTCCACGCTCCGGACCGGAGCCGGCAGACCCTTCTGGGAAATGGCTACGGCGGGCTCCTCGCCCTGCACGTGCTCTTCACCCGTCCGGAGCTGTTCCAGACCTACATCGCCTCGAGTCCATCGATCTGGTGGAACGACCGCTACATCCTGCAGGAGGAGAAATCCTTCACGGAGAAGCTCGCCTCCAAGCCGGTCCAAGCAACCCTGGTGATGACGGTGGGCGAGCTGGAGCAATCCCTCACGCAGATCGAGGCCGCATGGCCGGAGGAGGAACGCGAGGAACACCGCCTGAAGATCACCCGCCGCAAGATGGTGGACAACACGCGGGAACTTGCATGGCGGCTGGAGGCTCTGGCGAAATCGGGATTGGAGACGGAGCTACGGATCTTCCCCGGCGAGAGCCACAAGTCCGTGGTGCCAATGGCAATCGGCCATGTCTTGCCCTATGCTTTTCCACCGGTGAAACGCTGAGGCTCAATCTCGTGCCGGGCCGGATTGGCAAGGAACCCAGTCCTGCGGATCGGGTTCATTGAAAGCCCGAGCCTCCGCGCGACGTTTCACGCCTGCCCCGTGTTCTTCCGTCCCGTCATCACACTCTTCCTTGCTTCCTCCCTGAGTGGGGTTGCGGATCCCTTTGCCGACAAGGCGACACCCTTGCTCTCAAGGTATTGCTACGACTGCCATGGCGAGAAGAAGCAGAAGGGCGGGATCGAGGTGCAGCACCTGGTCTCGACCGAGGCGGCTTTCCGCAACCACCGCTTCCTCGAAAACATCGCCAAGCAGGTGGAGGACGGCGACATGCCGCCGGATGACGAGGACAAGCTGCCGACGGATGAGGAACGCAAGGCGCTGGTTGCGGAGATCCGCAGCATCGTCCGGAAGCTGGAGAGCGGCGACTTCCCGCGGAACCCGGGCCGCAGCACGGTGCGCCGTCTCAACCGGAACGAGTATAACAACACGGTCCGCGATCTCTTCGGCATCGATTTCCAGCCGGGCAAGGATTTCCCCTCCGACGGAGCGGGCGGAGAGGGCTTCGACAATGTTGGCGATGCCCTCTTCGTCCAGCCTTCGCTGATGGAGAAGTATCTGGCGGCCTCCAAGAAGGTGGTGGCAGCGATCTACGAGGATCCGAAGCGGCGGGAGCGGGTATTCACGGCCAAGCCCGGTGACAAGGTCACGCCGGAGCAGGCGGCGCGCACGGTGCTGCTGACGCATGCCTCGCTGGCCTTCCGCAGGCGCGTGACGGACGAGGATCTGGCACCGCTGTTAGGAGCCTTCAACAAGCGGTTGGCGGGCGGCGAGTCCTACGAGGACGCCCTCCGGATGCCGCTGCAGGCGCTGCTGATGCACCCTTCCTTCCTCTTCCGGATGGAGGACGATCAGGCGGGCAAGAGCGACTGGAAGGTCGACGACTTCGAGTTGGCAACGCGGCTCTCGTATTTCCTGTGGGCCTCGATGCCCGACCGGCGGCTGCTCAAGCTGGCCGATGAAGGGAAGCTCTCGGAGCCTGCTACCTTGCGGGCGGAGACGCAGCGGATGATCGCCGATCCGCGCGCGGAATCGCTGGCGCGGCACTTCGCGGGGCAGTGGCTGGGCTTTGAGGAACTGCGGGAGAATGCCGAGCCGGACACCAAGCGCTTCCCAACCTTCACCCAGAGCCTGCGGGTCGCGATGTATCGCGAGTCGGTGGAGTTCTTCAACCATCTGGTCCAGGCGAACCGCCCGGCGAGCGAGTTGATCAACTCCAACTATACCTTCGCGAACGCGGAGCTGGCGAAGCACTACGGGATCGGCGGGGTAAGCGGCGGCCAGATGCAGAAGGTCTCGCTCACCGATCCGAATCGCGGCGGGGTCATCGGCCAGGCATCCATCCTAACGGCGACCTCGCTGCCGCTGCGGACCAGCCCGGTGAAGCGCGGCAAATGGATCCTCGATACCCTGTTGGGGACGCCGCCGCCACCGCCGCCGCCCGATGCCGGGGTCTTGCCGGGCGACGACAAATCGACCGCCGGCCTGTCCTTCCGCGAGACCCTCGAGATCCACCGCAAGAAGGCGAGCTGCGCCGGGTGTCACGCAAAGATCGACCCGCTCGGCTTCGGGCTGGAGAACTTCGATGCCATCGGCCGCTGGCGCACGGTGGATGCGAACGGCGAGCCGATCGACTCGAAGGCCACGCTGCCCGGGGACATCAGCTTTTCCACATCCGCGGAGTTGAAGAAGCTGCTCGAAGGTTCGGACGACCTTTTCCTTCGCAATCTCGCCCGGAAAATGCTTGGATACTCCTTGGGCCGGCCGCTCGAATACTACGACGAGCCGGTCATTTCGGAGTTGGTCGGGAAGCTCCGCAAGGAAGACCTGAAGATGCAGTCGCTGATCCTTTCCATCGTCGAATCCCAGCCTTTCCAGAACCGCAGCGCGAAACGCTAGGATCTTTAGTCATTAGTGCTTAGTCATTAGTAATTTCACTTCATGGCCAACATCCAATCCCAGAAATGGCTGATGCCGCGCCGCAGTTTCCTGCGCGGTGCCGGTGCCACGCTCGCGCTGCCCTTTCTCGAGGCGATGCGGCCGCTGATGGCGGCGGGCTCATCGGGCTCGCTGCCGATCCGGATCGCGCTGCTTTACATGCCGAACGGCGTGCGCGCGGACCGCTGGACGCCGGAGGGAAAGGGCAAGGGCTTCAAACTTTCGCCGATCCTCTCGCCGCTGGAGAAGCACAAGCAGGACCTGCTCGTTCTAACAGGCCTGCAGAACAAGGCTTCCTTCACCGGCGACGGCCACTACGTGAAGACCGGCGGCTGGCTGACCGGCACCACGATCACGAAGACCACCGGATCCGACATCGCGGCGGGTGCGATCTCGATGGACCAGATCGCCGCCCAGCAGCTCGGCAGGAATACCAAGCTGCCCTCGCTGGAGCTTGGCACGGAGCCGGTGGCCACCGGCATCGACACCAACGTCAACTACACCCGCCTCTACGCCTCGCACATCTCGTGGAAGACCTCGACGGTGCCGCTGCCCTGCGAGATCAATCCGCGCGTCGCCTTCGACCGTCTCTTCCGCAGCCGCTCGAAGGGCGGCGAAAAGCAGGCCGCCGATGACAAGTCGGTGCTCGATCTGGTGAGCAGCGATGCCAAGCGCCTGCAGGCCAAGCTCGGCCAGACGGACAAGAACAAGCTCGACCAATATCTCGAATCGATCCGCGAGATCGAGCGCCGGATCGAGGCCGAAGCCGCCACGCTCGGCGCCGGCGAGAACATGCCTCCGGAATTGCTCAAGCGTCTCGATGAGCTCGACAAGCGGATCTCGAAGGGCATGGGCAAGGCCTCGCGCGAGGAAGAGCTCAACTCACGCCCGCGCTTCGACCACGGCGAGCACTGCCGGATCATGATGGACCTGATGGTGATGGCCTTTTGGTCGGACTCCACCCGCGTGTCTTCCTTCATGTTTGGCAACGACGTGACGGGCCGGAACTTCTCTTTCCTGGAAGGCGTTAATGGCGGCCATCACGACCTCTCGCACCACAGCAATGACGTCAAGAAGCTCGACCAATACGAGCTGATCAACCGCTGGCACGTGGAGCAATACGGCTACATGCTCGATCGGATGAAGGAGATCAAGGAGGGCGATGGCAACCTGTTAGACCGCTCGATGGTCGCCTTCGGCTCGCCGATCCGGGATGGCAATGCGCATGATCCGAAGAACGTCCCGATCGTCGTAGCCGGCGGTTCGAAGGCCGGGCTAGCGAATGGGAGCCACGAGGTCTATGACGAAGGCACCCCGCTCTGCTCGCTCTGGCTGGGGATGCTGGAGAAAGCCGGTGTGAAGGCGAAGGATCTGGGCGATGCGACCGCGCCGCTGCGGGGCTTGGGCTGACTTGAGGCAAATCGCTTTCGCACGGACGGCTCTACCGCTGGGAGCGCGGAGCCACCGGCCCGCAGAACGGTCCAAGCGGGGACGAGAGCGAAGAGAGTCCGCAGCAAGGCAGCGGCGCTACCCATACACCCCGCGTGAGATACCCGGCAGCAAGGGATGCTTCTGCGGGCCAGAGGCCGCGCTCCCAGCGGCAGAACTCTCCTTGAGGCATCACGGGACGCTGCGAGTCACGAGCCGAGCCGTCCCCTCGCTCACGGATTCGCGCTCAGATGCATCGCCGCGCGGTGGGCCACCTGCGGCACGAAATTCTTCCAGTTCTCGTCCCCCTCCCCGATCATCTCGCGGATATCGCGGCCCGTGAAGCGCAGCAGGTCCTCATTGCCCACCGGGACCGAGCGGACGCGGCCGGTCTCCAGGAAATGCCGGTAGAGGCTGCGGCAATCCTCGGGTGGGATGAAGCTCTTGGCATCGACCATCTCGCCGGTCTTGCGGTTGCGCCAAGGGTAGACGTAGAGCGTCACCTGGTTCTTGAACAAGCGCCCGAAGGACTCCAGCAATCCACCCGCGAGATTCTCCGACCACTTCGCTTTGAAGAGTTCATTCAGCAAGCCGATGCTCAGGATGATCCCCACCGGCCGCTCGGTGTAGCGGCTCAGATACGCGGCGATGCGGTGGAACTCCGCGTAGCGCGAGACCAGAACGGTCTTGCCGAGCGACTGCAACGCGTCGCAGCGGTCGATGAAATCAACGTGGTCCACGGCCTTGCCACGGAGCAGGTTCAACATGGTCATCTCGCAGAGTTCGAGGGTGCGTTCGCCCTCGCCCGCTTCGAGCCGATCGCCGAAGGCCTCGCGGCCCTTTTCCAGCATCTGCAGGTGCAGCAGGCTCACCGGATCGAAGCTGCCGCGCAGCAGCAGGATGGGCCGCTTGTAGAGAGCCTCCGCCGCTTGCACCACCTCGCCGTCCGGCAGGAACATGGCGGCCTCGGTCAGGCCCGCTTCCACCAGTGCCAGCGAGCACAGGCGGTTGTCGAAGAATCCGTAGCCGTGGCCGTGGAATTTCAGCATGTCCACCTCCACCCGGTAGGGCCGCAAGTTCTCGACCAGGGAGGTCACGAAAAGGCCGAGGTGCCCACGGTGGCGGAAGGCGGCGTGAATGAGATTCACACCCACCGCGCCGAGAGCCTCCATCTGCTCGGCATTCGTGCCATCGAGCAGGCGGACGTGGATGAAGATATCCGAAGGCGGGTCGCCCGGCTTGAGCTGGAAGCGGATACCCAGCCAGCCGTGGCACTCGCCGGTGTCGAGGTAGCCGCGGGCGCGGACCGTATTGCAGAAAGAGAAGAAGGTCGTGTTCTCGCCACGCTTCGGTCCCAGCCGCTCCAGCAGGATGCCGAATTCGTGGTCGAGCATCTGCCGCAGGCGCTCGCGGGAGACATAACGCGAGCATTTGCCATAGATGGCGTCGCTCATCGTCATGTCGTAGGCGGAGATCGATTTCGCGACCATCCCCGCGGAGCCGGAAGCGCGGAAAAACCAGTTCGCGGTCTCTTGGCCGGCCCCGATCTCGGCGAAGGTACCGTAGATCCCGGGGTCGAGGTTCAGTTCCTGGGCTTTGTCGAAAGTCGTAGGCATGGAGTCAGGGTGGCGGCGGCTGCGTGCCGGCGAGATCGACCCAGTTCTCGGAGACGAGTTCCGCGATCTCCACCTGGTTGTCCGACGGTGCTTGCGGCGGGAACTTCAGCCGCAGCAACATCGGCTTCTTCGAGCCTCCTTCAAGCAGCGAGTTGATCCTTACATCAGTGGCGCTTCCACGTTCGGCGTAGCCGAAAATTCCCTGTTCGCCGTCCAGCGAATCAAGCCGGTAGGAGCGCCATTGAAGGTCGTCCTTGAAGCCGAAGTTGTAGTAATTCACCGGCGAGACGATCACGCGGAAGATCTTCGGCTCGGTCGGCCGTTCCTTCCGGAACTCCTCCCAAGGCAAGTCCGACCACGGGGCCCAGCTCTCCCAGTCCACCCGCCAGCCTTCCGCCTCGCGCACCAGCATCAGGTCGCGCAGTTCGAAGTCGCCCGTCCGCACCGGCACCACCACCAGTTCGCGGTCGTTTTGCACGATGTAGCGGTAACTATCGGCCATGCCGCCGAAGCCGGGGGCCTTGTAGGTCTTCCCTGCATACCATGCGGCGATCTCCGGTTTCACCTGCTCCGGGATGCGGACCCAGCGCAATAGCTCCTCCACGGTCGGGGCCTCCAGGAAATGCTGGGTCAGCGAATCGACCTGCAAGGCCAGATTCTCCGCCGGCAGCACCGCTTCCTTGGCTCCGGGCTCGGCCGGAGTTTCCACCCGTTCCTTTTGCACCACCGGCGTGCTCTTGTCGGAGGCCCGGGGCATGATCCACCAGGCGAATAGACCCAGGAGGAGCAGCGCGGGCAAACTGACCATCGCCAGCAGGCGCAGGGTCCCCGAACTTGCGGGTTCCGGCTCTTCTTCCCGGGCATGCGCATGCGCCTCCCCGCGCTCAATCACCAGCGGGGCGGGCGGATCGCCCTCGGCCGGCAAGCGCAGCATTCCCCGGCAGCCCGGGCACACCACTCCCCTCCCGTCGTGATCCCGCGCCACCCGGAACACGAAGCGGCAGGCCGGGCAGACGAAGCTATTCCAGCGCTTGGCCGATGTCGCAATTTCCACCACGCGGCGACAGTGGCCGCGGGAATCGCGACGCGCAAGGATTTGGATGCCGCGGCTGAGGGGCCCGGATTTGTCCGACAAATTCCGGGTCCGCGCGCGGGTCAAACCTTTTTGTATCTTCCTTTCCGCTTGTCAGTTAGAACGGATCATTCACCGTCCATACTAACACAACCCAACCCAATTCCGTGCAGCAGTTTTTGACCGACCAGGGGATCCGCCTCTCCCTCGTCCTCGGCGCCCTCGGCCTCGGGGCCGCCATTTTGTTGATCCGGTCCGTACTGGCCTGTTCCAGCGGGAACGAGCGCATGGCGGAAATCGCCGGAGCGGTGCAAGCAGGCGCGAAGGCCTACCTCAACCGCCAGCTGGTCACGGTGCTGATCATGGCGGCGCTGCTCTTCGTGGGCATCCTGATGCTGCGGGACAAGTGGACGGCGGGTGGTTTCGTCATCGGCGCGGTCTGCTCGCTGGCGGCCGGCTACATTGGCATGATGGTCGCGGTCCGGGCCAATGTCCGCACCGCCCAGGCGGCCTCGATCGGTCACCATCCCGCGCTGCGCGTGGCTTTCAATGGCGGCGCGGTCACCGGCCTGCTGGTCGTCGCGCTCGGCCTGCTTTCGGTGGGTGTCTTCTACCTCACGGTCCGGCAGCTCAGCGGCGAAACCAAGATCGCGATCGATTCCCTGGTCGGTCTCGCCCTCGGCAGTTCCCTCATCAGCGTTTTCGCCCGGCTCGGCGGCGGCATCTACACCAAGGCCGCGGATGTCGGAGCGGACCTCGTCGGCAAGATCGAGCAAAACCTCCAGGAGGACGATCCGCGCAATCCCGCAACCATCGCCGACAACGTGGGTGACAATGTCGGCGACTGCGCGGGCATGGCGGCCGACGTTTTCGAGACCTACGCCGTCAGCTTGATCGGCGCGGTGCTGGTCGGCTATCTGACCGCCGCGGGTCATGCCGTGCAGGCGATTGTTTACCCCTTCATCATTTGCGGGGTTTCGATCATCGGGGCGCTGCTGGGCATCGGCTTCGTGAATATCGCCCGCATCGAGGCCACCAAGGCCCTGATCGGCGGGGTGATTGTCAGCGGTCTGGTCTCCGCCGCGCTGCTCCACCCGGCCACTGGCGGCCTTTTCCCGGATGGGCTCGAGTTCTCCGGCAAGGTGGTTAGCTCCGCAGCCCTCTACAATTGCGTGCTGGTCGGCATTGTCCTGACCTTCGCCGCAGTCGCGATCACCAACTATTTCACCTCGACCAAGCACGGTCCGGTCAAGGCCCTCGCGAGATCCTGCGAAACGGGCCACGCCACGAACATCATCGCCGGCATCAGCACGGGCCACCACGCCACCGTGCTGCCGGTGCTGTGCATCGCCGCCTCCATCTGGTGGTGCCACGATCAGGCCGGCCTCTACGGCATCGCCATCGCCGTGGTCAGCATGCTCAGCCTCTCCGGCATCATCATCTCGCTCGATGCCTTCGGCCCGATCACCGACAACGCCGGCGGCATCGCGGTGATGAGCGGCCTGCCCGCCGAGGTCCGCAAGGTGACCGACGAACTCGACGCGGTTGGCAATACCATGAAGGCCGTCACCAAGGGCTACGCGATCGCCTCCGCCGGTCTCGCCGCGATGGTGCTCTTCGGGTCCTACGTGGAAGAGCTGAAAGCGGTCTTCAAGCAGGACTTCAAATTCGACCTGATGGATCCGCGGGTCATCATCGGTCTCTTCATCGGCGGCCTGCTGCCCTTCCCCTTCACCGCGCTTGCCATGGATGCCGTGGGCAGCGCCGCCGGGGCCGTGGTCAAGGAGGTCCGCCGCCAGATCAAGGCCTTTCCGGGCATCCTCAACGGCACCGAGGTCCCCGACTACAAGACCTGCGTGGACATCGTGACCAAGGCGGCACTGCGCAAGATGATCCTGCCGGCGCTGCTGCCGCTGGTCTTCGTCATCGCGGTCGCCTGGATCCCCGCCCTCGGCCCGGTCGCTCTCGGCGGCGTGCTGGTCGGCACGATCGTCACCGGCCTCTTCCTCGGCATCGCCATGACCTCGTCCGGCGGGGCTTGGGACAATGCCAAGAAATACGTGGAAGACGGCCACCACGGCGGCAAGGGCTCGCCCGCCCATCAAGCCGCCGTGACCGGCGATACCGTGGGCGATCCCTACAAGGACACCGCCGGCCCGGCCGTGAACCCGATGATCAAGGTCGTCAACATCCTGGCGATCCTGATCATCCCTCTGCTGGCACGCTGACAAGGAGTTCCGCCCGCCGGGCACGCCGCCTTCACCTCCCTATCTCCCTGACTTTCAGAAGTTGAATGAGGGCATCGCGAGAGGGCCATCAAAGTGCCTTGCGGACCCGGGAAAGTCGGCTTTAGTTCGGTTTCCTCAAACGATGCTGTTCCGCACCTTGGCACCCGAAACCAATATCCGCTCTCGTTCCGTCCACGACAAGCGGCCCTACAACGTCGCGGTCCTGATCACCCTGCTCCACTATCTCTGTGTAGTGGCTTTGATTACCTCGATGGTCATCGTCTTCCTCAATCCCAAGCAGGATTCGATGCAGCCGCTGGTGATCTCGGCCGTCGGCAGCGGCGTCACCTGGCTGATCGCCTATCTCAAGCGCCGCTCCGCCCGCTGCCCGCTCTGCAAGGGCTCACCGCTGGTCGATACCGGAGCCTCCAAGCATGCGAAAGCCTACCGCCTGAAGCCGCTGAATTATGGCAGCACCGCCGTCGTGGGCATCCTCTTCCTCCACCGCTTCCGCTGCATGTACTGCGGCACTCCCTACGATCTGCTCAAGAAGCCCTCGCACCTGAGGTAGGAAAGTTCCAAGTAAGAAGGGCCAAGTGCCAAGGGGACGAAGTTCCAAGTAGGAAGTGCAAGTGCCAAGGAACAGCCTCTTGGTGCTCGGCCGGAGGCTTTTCCTGCCTTCCTTGGAACTTGGTCCTTTTAACTTGGAACTTCCACTCCCTCGCGTGCTTCCGCGATAAACGGATGTGGAGCCGCGGGCGCTAGACGTTTGCCGCAGGATTCGTCATACACTGGACCATGCCCAATCCCTGGACCGGAAAAGGAAATCCCTACACCCGCAGCGAAGTTCTCGAACGCCTGCACGACACGCTCTCGAAGGGCCTTCCGGTGATCGCGGCCGGCGCCGGCACCGGCATCAGCGCCAAGTTCATCGAGAAAGGCGGTGCCGACCTGATCATCATCTACAATTCCGGGCGCTTCCGCATGGCCGGCCACGGCTCGACCGCCGGTCTGATGGCCTATGGCGATGCGAACGCGGTGGCGATGGAGATCGGCGAATACGAGGTCCTGCCGATCGTCGAGGAAATCCCGGTGATCTGCGGCGTCCATGCCACCGACCCGCGCCGCCGGATGTGGCACTGGCTTGGCAAGGTCAAGGACATGGGCTTCAGCGGCGTGAACAACTTCCCCACCCACTGCATCATCGATGGCAAATTCCGCCAGATCCTCGAGGAAACCGGGATGAGCGTGAAGAAGGAGTTCGAGATGGTCGCCCTGGCGCGGAAGATGGATCTCTTCAGCATCGTCTATGTCGATGCCCCGGAGGAGGCCAAGGCGATGGCCGAGGCCGGCGCGGATGTGATCATCGCCCATGTCGGCACGACGGTCGGCGGATCGGTCGGCGTGGTCGATGCAACCATGTCCCTGGCGGAAGCGGCGAAGCGCACCCAGCTCATCATCGATGCCGGCCGCACGGTGCGCGATGACATCATCTACCTCAGCCATGGCGGCCCGATCAATTCGCCGGAAGACGCCGCCTACATCAACGAGCACACCGATGCCGTCGGCTTCGTGGGCGCTTCGTCGCTGGAGCGGATGGCGGTGGAGCAATCGCTCACCAAGTTGACCGAGGAGTTCAAAGCGATTCCGGTGAAGCGGAAACACTAGGAGAATGACGAATGGCGAATTCCCGAATGACGAATGAAGTGTCGTTTGGAAAGCTCATCAGGAAGTCATTCGACATTCGGAAATTCTAAATTCGTCATTGCTGTTCCATGGCTACCATCGCGGTTCTCGGCACGCTGGATTCAAAGGGTGAGGAACACGCCTTCGTCGCCGGCCTCATCCGCCGGCGCGGTCATGCTGCACTCTTGATTGACGTGGGCAGCGGTGGTCCGCCGGTGGTCGCCCCGGATGTCACGCGGGAGGAAGTCGCCGCCGCCGCGGGACTGGACCTCGCGCCCCTGTTGGCCAAGCAGGACCGGGGCGAGTGCGTGGTCGCCATGTCGCAGGCGGCACCGGTCCTGATCGCCAGGCTCGCGGCGGAGAAGCGGATCGACGGCATCATCTCCCTCGGCGGCGGTGGTGGCACCGCCATCGCCACCGCGGCCATGCGCGCACTGCCGCTCGGCTTCCCGAAGCTGATGGTCTCGACCTTGGCCAGTGGCAATACCGCCCACTACCTCGGTACTAAGGACATCGTAATGATGCCGAGCATCGCCGATGTGGCAGGTCTCAACCGTCTCTCGCGCGTGATCTTCACCCGCGCCGCCGGGGCGATCTGCGGGATGGTCGAGGCCCAGGCCGAGATCGAGACCGCCGCCGCCAAGCCGCTGGTGGTGGCGAGCATGTTCGGCAATACCACCGCCTGCGTCACCGAGGCCAAGCGCATCATCGAGGACGCGGGCTACGAGGTGCTGGTCTTCGCCGCGACCGGCGCGGGAGGGCGCTCGATGGAAGCGCTCATCGAGAGCGGCATGGTCGGCGGGGTCCTCGACATCACCACCACCGAATGGGCGGACGAGCTGGCCGGCGGCGTCCTGAGCGCCGGGCCGGATCGACTCGACGCCGCGGCCAGGGCGAAGGTTCCCGCCGTCATCGTGCCCGGCTGCCTGGACATGGTGAATTTCGGCGAGCGCAATTCCGTCCCCCAAAAATACTCGGAGCGCCGCTTCTACATCCACAATCCGCAGGTCACCCTGATGCGGACCACACCGGAGGAATGCACGGCACTCGGCCGGATCCTCGCGGAAAAGACCAATGCCTACACCGCCCCCGCCGCGATCTTGATTCCCTGCAAGGCCATCAGCGTCATCAGCGCCCCCGGCCAGCCCTTCCACGATGCCGCGGCCGACGAAGCACTTTTTGCGGCGATCCGCGCCCACGCGCACCAATCTGTAGAAGAATACGATTTGAAGATCAATGATCCGGCCTTTGCCAAGGCCTGCGCGGAGAAGCTGTTAGAGTGCATGCAGGCGAATGGCACCTCCGATGGCAGGGACAACTCTCCGAGCGGTCCGGCTGGGGGCGGCCACTTTTCAAGCAGCGGCCTCTCCTGATCCCACCGGTCGTCGCCGCCTGCAAATGGCAGGGACCGCGCTCCGAGCGGCCCGGCTGATGGCGTGGACCTAATTGGAAGCCGCATCGAAACGAGTATCGGGCCGCCCCCCGCCGACCTTTCGGAGAAAGATCCCTACCCTCACGTCAGCCGCTCCCACGCCGCGCGGGCCGCATGACGCGCTTCTTCCCAGGTGAGCCGGGAAGCGCCTTTCTCGCGCTCCCAATCCGCGGCGAGAGCGGCCTCATGCTCCTCGCTCCAAATCCCGGACCCCGGCGGCCTTTCTGAGCCCAGACGGAATGCATTCTCATAGTCCCCGAAGTCATACTCCGGCTTGTAGAAGGCTTGGCTGCGATAGTGGTCGCGCCAGTAGTCCTCGTGTGCTGCCCAGCCGCCAGCCCCAACGAGCTTCCCGACCGCAGCCCCGGCGGCAGCACCCGCGAGGGCTCCGGCAATCGTGCCTCCGGGACCGGCCAACGAGCCGACCACACCGCCGAGGATCGCGCCTCCGGCACCACCGAAGGCCATTCCGGCGCCATTGGCATCCCGATCTTTGGCCGGGCTCTGGGTGGGGTCCTCTTCCGGTTTGATCACGGTTTTCATGGGTCACCTCCAGCGCACGGCATGCCCAAGCCCCCGCGATGGCCGCGATCCTTGAGGCCAAGCGGTTTACCGCTTGGTTCGCCCCCGGGGGAATCATGCCCGGGGTGCAAATACGGGCCGCGGAGCGTGCAATTTGCGCCGCGGTAGATCCGCTCAACCGAACATGCCCTTGACCTTGTCGAGCAGACCGCCACCGAGGGCGGAAAAATCGGGCGTTTGCCCGGCCAGAAGGGAGTCGACCGCTCCTTGGTATTCGGCAGGGAGCTTCGATTTGACGAATTCCGCCACGGTTTTGATCGCACCGTCCACCTGCTCCGGGCTCAGGCCGAGGGCAGTGAGTCGCTCTTTGAGTTCGTTCATGGCTGGCTTTTAGTTAGTACCGGGAACAGGACTCGAACCTGCACGCCTTGCGGTGCCTGAACCTAAATCAGGTGCGTCTACCAATTCCGCCATCCCGGCAATGTTGCGACCGCAGTTCTATGCGAACACGCCGCGGGCGGGAAAGCAGAATCTGGCAAGAAGAACTCTTCACTCATTCGCTGCGGGAAACGATACGTGCCGTCGCGTACCCCGCATCATAAATGGAAAAGCCGCTTTCGTCCTCGGAAATGCGTGTTAGACATCAAGCCATGGCCAGTCGCAAAAAGAACTCATCGAAAGCCCGACGCTATACCGTCAAGGAGAAGGAGGATATCCTCCGTTATGTCGAAAGCGTGAACTCGAAACAAGGCCGCGGCGGCCAGACCGCAGCGGTGAAGAAGTTCGGCATCTCGGCTCTCACCATCTCCACTTGGATGCGCAGTCATGCCAATGGCACCGGCGGGATAAAGACCTCCGCCAAGGGCGTCGGCGGCGTTCTCGCCAAGCTCGGGGCCCTGCACGCGGAGATCGCAGCAAAGGAAAAGCAACTCGCCGCGATGCAGGCGGAGTTCGCGAAGTTGAAGTCGTCGATATGATTTAGAATGTCGGTCGTTCCGCAGCCCCCACTGCGGGCCGCGATCGCATGATAGCCTTTCCCGCCGGCCCCACGGCCGCCGGGATGCCTGACCGGGAGAGGACCGCCGTATCAGGCGGGCGAGCTTCGCCCCGCGGATGCCGGACGAGGCGGATTCGCGATAATGAATCGGAGAGCGGGGTGCTTGATATGAGATGCCTCTGCATCCGCCGAGAAAGGCAGGGACCCTTCTCCGAAAGGTCCGGCTGGGCACGGCCCAAAGCCTAGCTCCGATCCCGATTCATAGAAGACCGCCGCGATCCGCCGGACCGCTCGGAGAGCGGTCCCTGCCATACGATTGTCCCCTCAACCCCGCTCCTCCAGCCACCGCCGGAGCTGGTTGAGATCCGCCGGCTTCACCAGATGCTCGTCAAATCCGGAGTTCGTGGCGCGATCCCGGTCCTCGCTGCTGCCATAGCCTGTCAGTGCGACCAGAAAGGCTCCGGCAAGCGAAGGCATCTGGCGGAGCTGGCGGGCCACCTCGTAGCCGTCCATCCCGGGCAGGCCGATGTCGAGCAAGACCACCTCCGGCCGGAAATCCGCAGCGGCCAGGATGGCAGCCGGACCGTCATGGGCCACACAGGTCTTGTGCCCTGACAATTCCTGCAAGAGCGCCATGCTTTCGGCGGAGTCGCGGTTGTCATCCACGATCAACATCCGAAGGCCCTTGCGCGGCACACGCTCGGGAACCGGCGCCGTCGCCATGCGGGCCGGACCCTCATGGACCGGCAGGCGGACCGCGAATTCGCAGCCGTGTCCCAAGCCATCGCTGTGCGCCGCGATGCTCCCGTCATGCATCGCCACCAGCCGCTGCACGATCGTCAGGCCGATGCCGAGCCCCCCGTGCGCGCGGTCCAGCGTCCGGCTGGATTGCACGAAGAGATCGAAGATCCGCGGCAGCAGCTCGGGGTCGATGCCAGCACCGTCATCCGCCACCCGCACCAGCACCTCGCCGCCGCCGGGCGCGAGCTCCGCTTTCAACGAGATATGGCAGCCGGCGCCGGCATACTTCGCCGCGTTGCCTAACAGATTCCCGAAAACCTGCTCCAGCCGCGTCGGGTCCGCGTGCAGATACACCGGCAGCTGCGGCATCGAGGTCGTCAGCTCCTGCCCCTGGGCAGTACAAGCGGGACGCACCGAACTCGCCGCGGAAGTCAGCACGCTCTCTAACAGCACCGTCTGCTTGCGCAGCTCGATCTTGCCTTCGGTGATCCGCGAGACATCGAGCAGGTCATCGATCATCCGGCTCATGTTCTCGATCTGACGGCGGATCATGCGCTGGGCCGTGGCGCGTTCGTGCGGCTGGGTGTCGTCCACCTGCAGGATCGCGGCGGCATTCCGCAGCGGGGCCAGCGGATTGCGCAGCTCGTGGGCCAGCATCGCCAGGAACTCGTCCTTGCGGCGGTCCGCTTTCTCAAGCTGCTTGGCCTGCTCGACCAGAGCGTCCTCCAGCTTGCGCTGCTCGGTCACGTCCTTGAAGTACCACACCACCCCGTGTCCGCCACCCGGCAGGGTCAGTCGCTGGACCTCCCAGTCGTAGGATTCCACCTCACCGGTGTCCATGCGCCGGTGGGTGAAGCGCGGCGAGACGTAGCGCTTTCCCGTCTCCAAGGTACGTCGGAAAATCGCGGTGATCTCTGCGCCGAGCTCCGGCCCCCAGAGGATCTCCATCGTCTGGGACAACGGCCGGCCGATCAGCGGCTCCGCGGCGGCGAAGATCGAGCGCGCCCCGGCATTTACTTGCTGTGTGCAGAGCTGGCTATCCACCACGTGGACCCCGCCCGGTGCCTGGCGGATGATATTCACGAAGAGCGCCTCGTTCCGCCGCAGCGCATCTTCCGCCTCCTTGCGCCGGGTGATGTCGTTGAAGACGACCGCCACCGTAGCCTGTTCCGGATCGCCGATCCGCATCGCATAGAGATCGTACCAACGCCCGATCGATGGCGCTTCCCGCTCGAAGCGCACCGCCTCGCCGCTGAGAGCCACCTCACCATAGATGCGGTACCATTCATCCTCCTGCCCCGGCATCAGCTCGCGCGAAGTCTTGCCGATCACATCCTCCAAGCCGGTCTGCGTCTTGAAGGAGGGATTGGTCTCCAGGAAGCGGTAGTCATAGGCCTCCCCCGCTTCGTCGAAGAGCACCTCGACCACGCAAAAGCCTTCGTCGATCGAGTTGAAGAGCGTGCGGTAGCGTTCCTCGGAGGATCGCAGCGCTTCCTCCGCATACCGCCGCCCGGTGATATCCCGGATCACCGCCAGCAGGCCGCCCGGTTCGCCCTCGCGGTCGATCATCCGGCTCACGGAGGATTCCACATGCAAACGCCGGCCGTCGCGGCAGATATGGATGTTCTCGCCGCGCCAGTGACCGGTCGTATTGATCTCGGCATGCGCCGCCGCCTCATCCTCCGGACGTAGCCACAGGAATTCGTAGATGTCCTTGATCGGCCGGCCCAGCGCCTCAGTGGCCGGCACCCCGTACTGCTCTTCCGCCGCGGCATTGAAATAGATCACCCGGTATTCGGTATCCAGCGCCACCACCGCCTCGCTGACCTTCGAGAGGATGTCGCTGCGGAAGCGGTTCGACTCCATATCCGCGCCTTGCAGGATGAAAACCTGCGGCCCCGGTCCCCCGTCCACGATCAGGCCGTCCACCTCGCCGGTGCGGATCGCGCGCAATGTGTCTTCCGCCTCCTCCAGGCGCGAGCGCAGGTCCGCGTTTTCCGCCCGCAGCGCGGCCTCCGCGCTACTTGCCTCATCGATGGGCGGGTGACTCGCCATTCGCGTATCAGGGGAGAGGTTCGGTGGGAGCTTCCAAGCCCAGTCCGGCAAGCAAGCGCGTGGTGTCCGAGACATCGCCGATGAAGCGTCGCAACGGTGCCGGCTTCAGTTTCACCAAGGTCGGCGCGGCGATAATCTGGTCCTTCGCTGCCAACTCCGGATGCTCGCGCAGGTTGATGATCTCCAGCCGGTGCCGGCCAGCCAGATGCTCCGTGCAAAAGCGCCGGACATTCACGATCGCCCGGGTCGATTGCTCGGTAGTACCGATCACGTAGAGCCGCAATACGAAGGTCTCACCGGCCTTCCGCGCAAGCGCGGCTTCCATCGGCTTGTGGCTATCATCGGGTGGCGGAGGACCGATCATGGGCGGCTCCTACTTCACCGGCTTGAAGTCGAGGCCCACCAGCACCCGTTCCTCATTGGAGAGATCCCCGATGATTTTCTTGATCGGCTCCGGTAGCCGCCGTACCAGGGTCGGCACTGCCAGGATCTGGTCGCCCGCGGCGAGTTGCGGCGTCTTGAGCAAGTCGATCAATTCGATCTTATACTGCCCGGCCATGTGGGTTTCGCAGATCCGCTTCAGGTTCTCGAAGGCGGTCACCGACTTCTCGGTCTGCCCGGCCACATAAAGGCGCAGTTGATAGGTAGGCACGGTCCCGCGCGCGGGCTTCGGAGAGATTGTGGATTCCTTCATCGCTTTCCTTTCTTCGCAGGTTCGGCGGTTTTCGCATGACCGCGCTTGCGGGCCATGGTGTCGCTATTCTGGGTTGCACTCTCAAGCCGGGCAGCTTCTTCCGCAATCGAGAACTCGACCTCGGACGCCTCCGATTCTAATTCCGCCTGCAGAGCCATGATCTGGGACTCGATCATCTTCCGCTTGGTCGCCAGTTGCCGCATCTTCCGCTCGTGGTCCTGCATCCGCCGCTTGCCCTCGGCGAACTCCTTAGCCTCCTGGGCTACCCGCGAGGCTCCGGTCAACACCCCGTCCGGACCCAGGTAGACGTCCATCATGGTGATGCCGTCATCATTGAGGACGAACTCGCGGATCTGGTTCGAGTGGGACATGCCGCGCGCCTTCAAGACGTAGATCGTCCGGTTGCGCTCACCGTTCATCTCGTGGTTCCGCAGCAGCAGCCACACGTCCATCAGCGAGGAGACGCCGACCTGCGAATCCTCCGGGGAACTCTCCGGGCTGCCGGTGGTCAGGCTGCTGAAAATGGCCGTGATCTGGTGCTTCTTGAGATAGTCGATCAGTCGCATCAGGGTCGGTTTCACATCTTCCCCGTCGCGCTCGAGGGTAAGGTTGCTGATCGGGTCCACCCCGACCACCGCCGGCTTGAATTCAGCGATCAAGTCGTGCATCGCCACCAAATGCTGCTCCAGCCCCTGTAGCGTCGGTCGCGAGGAATGAATTTGCAACAGGCCCTTCTTCACCCAAGGTGCAAGGTCGAGGCCGATCGAGCGCATGTTGCGCAGGATCTGGTCCGCGGACTCCTCGTAGGCGAAGAGGATCGCGCGCTCGCCGCGCTTGCAGGCCGCATTAACGAAGCTGGCGGCAATGCTGCTTTTGCCGGTGCCGGGCGAGCCCGAGACCAGCACACTGGAGCCGCGGAAAACGCCCCGGCCGCCGAGCATTTCATCCAGCCCGACGATTCCCGTGGGGATCCGTTCCGCCGGGGCGGCATGGTTGAGCGTCAGCGAGGTGATCGGCAGCACGGAAATCCCGCGCGAACCGATCAGGAAAGGATACTCGTTGGTCCCGTGCTCGGAGCCGCGGTACTTCACCACCCGCAGCCGCCGCGTGGAGATCTGGCCGGTCACCCGGTGGTCCAGCGTGATCACGCAGTCCGCCACGTATTCCTCCAGCCCGTAGCGGGTCAGCGAATTCTTACCGGTCTCGCCGGTGATCACCGCCGTAATCCCACGGTCCTTCAGCCAGCGGAACAGCCGCCGCAATTCCGCCCGCAAGATCGCGTGGCTCGGCAGGCCGGAGAACAAAGCTTCCAGAGTATCCAGCACGATCCGTTTCGCGCCGATGCTATCGATCGCATGGCCGAGGCGGATGAAGAGGCCCTCCAGGTCATATTCGCCGGTCTCCTCGATCTCGCTGCGCTCGATGTGGACGTGATCGAGGATCAGCTTCTTCTGTGCGACCAGCTTCTTGAGATCGAAGCCCATCGAACGGACGTTGTCCGTCAGCTCTTCGGAATTCTCCTCGAACATCACGAACACGCCCGGTTCGCCGAATTCGGTCGCGCCGCGCACTAGGAACTCCATCGCCAGCATCGTCTTCCCGGCCCCGGGACTGCCGGATATCAGGGTCGGACGCCCGGCGGGCAGGCCGCCGGAAGTGATCTCGTCCAGACCCTGAATGCCGGTGCGGGCCTTGGGAATTCCAACAGCTTGGGTAGATGGTGTGCGTGGGGGCATGATCTAACGGTGCCCACCGTGGACCCGATCCGCCGGATGCCAAGTCCTGATTGTAATCGAATTCACGACCTTCGCGTTTTTTTGGATTCGCCGCAAATCCTTGAAACTAATCCGCTTGGTTTGACCAATACATGACTTTTTGCAACGTTGGGAGCTTGCGGGAATTTGGTCCCGCCGAATTCCCTCCGACGCCCCGCGTGAGCCTCTTCCGAATAGCCTACTTCAGCGGTGAGACCGTCCGCTTCACCCGTGTGGAACTCGAGCAACTCCTCAAGCAGTCCCGCGACCACAATGCGCGGGTCGGCATCACCGGCATCCTCCTCTACAAGGACGGCAATTTCTCGCAGGTGATCGAGGGTGAAGAGATTCCCGTCCGCGAACTCTTCGAGAAAATCCGTCACGACCCCCGCCATCGCCGGGTGATCCCTGTAATCGAGGAGCCGATCGACCAACGCGATTTCGCGGACTGGACGATGTCCTTCCGCGATCTGGACGAGGACCCGGCAACCATCGCGCCCGATCTCCAGTGGTTCCTGCACAGCCCTTGGGCGCACCTCGATTTCTCGCAGCACTCGGAGACCATCCGCGGCTTCCTGCGGGCTTTCACCTCGGCGACCGCCTAGCCATTGATGATCTCCCCGCCATTCGGGTGGAGGACTTGGCCGGTCATGTAGTTCGCCGCGGCGCTGGCCAGGAAGACGTAGCACTCCGCGCATTCCCATGGCTCCCCCGCCCTACCCAGCGGGCTGTCCGAACCGAAGCTGGCGACCTCGTCCGCCGGGAAAGTGGCAGGAATCAGCGGTGTCCAGATCGGCCCGGGGGCCACTGCGTTCACGCGGATCTTGTCCTCGGCCAGTTGCCCGGCCAGCGAGCGGGTGAAGGCGACGATGGCACCCTTGGTCGCGGAGTAGTCGAGCAGTTTCGGGCTCCCGCGGTAGGCCGTCACGGAGCTCGTGTTGATGATGCCAGCATCCGGGGATTGCTTCAGGTGCGGCAGCGCCGCGGCGCTGAGGTAGAACATCGCGAAGATATTGGTGCGGAAGGTCTCTTCCAACTGCTCTTGGGAGATATCGCGGATCGACTTCTGCGGGTGTTGTTCCGCGGCGTTGTTCACCAGGATGTCGAGCTTGCCGAAAGCCTCTACTGCCGCGGTCACCGCATCCTCGCAAGCGGCCTTCGAGCCGATGTCGCAGCGATGCAACAGGCAGCGGCTGCCCTTGGCTTCAATCAGCGCGGCAGTCTCGCGGGCATCCTCATCTTCCTCCAGATAGACGATGGCAAGGTCCGCTCCCTCCCGGGCGAAAGCCACTGCCACCGCCCTGCCGATCCCGGAGTCGCCGCCGGTGACAAGAGCCACCCGCCCTGCAAGTCGGCCGCTGCCCAGAAGATCCGGGTTCTCGTATCGGGGGGCTGGCTTCATCTCGCTCTCGCGCCCCGGCTGCCGGTCCTGATGCTGCGCCGGGCGCTGCGGATGCTCTTCGGATTCTTCCTTCGATTTGTTTCCCATGGCTCCTCCGCCATCGCAATCCGCGGGCCATGCACACATGGTGCCGGGAGAAGGGTGCCCGCTACGCCGGTCGGGCCCGGGAGCGCGGACTTCAGTCCGCCCGACGGGTCTGCAATGGACCGGCGCTGGCGCTCCGGCATCCCTATGCAGATTGCCAAGCGGGATCGCGCAGCTTGCACCGGCTTGCGCCCTCTAACCTTGAATACCGCGACGCTTCCGCCCGGGCACTCCGCTTGCTGGAAGATGGGTCCGGCACGACGCCGGACACAACCCGACACAAGATCATGAATGCCACCGACGAATGCATCGAAGTCTGCAACAGCCTCCTGCGCGGCGAACTCTCCGCGATCGAAACCTACACCCAAGCCATCGCCAAATTCGACGGCGATCCGGAACGCCGCGCACTGGAGGCCATCCGCGACGACCATGAACGCAGCGCCGACCGCCTGCGGGATCACCTCGCCGACATGGGCGCGACCGCGGCGACCGATTCCGGTGCCTGGGGCAGCTTCGCCAAGGCGGTGGAAGGCAGCGCCAAAGTTCTCGGAGAATCCCCGGCCCTGGCCGCCTTGGAACAAGGTGAGGAACACGGCATCGACGAATACGAGAACGCCCTGCGCAATGCCGACGTGATGGAGGAGATCAAGACCGTGATCCGCGGTGACCTCCTGCCAGCGTTGTCCGAGCACATCGCCACCTTGGGGCGTTTGCGAAACAAGTGAGGGAAGCGTTGGACGCCTTGGGCGATTCATTTCGCCCAAGGCGTCCCCAAGCCTGCAAAGATTGCAGATTTCCAGAAGAAAGTCGCAAGTCCAAGGAGTTGATGGTTTACTGAGCTTTACAATGTTGCGCGGGGATTTGCCCGAACTGCATGAGCTTGGAAACCCACATCACCATTAATCCCATTCGCAACGCCAGACCCACGCCCTCCGATAACAAATCCGCGGATAAACGCCTCACGCAGCGGATCGTCAGGGGCGTTCAGAAAGGAGGAGCCGATGGATGACCGCGCCCCGTCCCGCGGTGCCTCGGGCGGATGGATGACCTCCGTGCCACTGGTCATCGGGATGATGGTCATGGCGCTCGGCCTGACCGTGATCGTCGGCTGGCATGCCCGCCTGCCGGCGCTGATCCAATTGCACCCGGACTTCGCACCCATGAAGTACAACACCGCGCTCTGCTTCCTAGGGGCAGGCGGGGGGGTACTGGCGATCGCCTTGAGGGCCCGCCGCGTGGCCTTGGCCTTGGGAAGCATCGTCGCGCTCGTGGGTTTGCTCACGCTGGCTGAATACGCATTCGATAGCGACCTCGGGATCGACCAGTTGCTATTCCGCACCTACATCTTCACCCAGACATCCCATCCCGGAAGGATGTCACCGGTCGCCGCGCTGATATTCTCACTGTCGGGCTTGGCCCTGATCGCGGCGGGTTCCTTCCACCTGCGGGGAAAGGGGCGCTTGGCGAGCGGCCTGCTGAGTTCATTGGTCATCGCCTTGAGTTCGATCGCCATTCTCGGCTACGTCACCGGCCTAACAGGTACGTACGGATGGGGATTGCTCAGCCGCATGGCTTTGCACACGGCCTTCGGATTCCTTGCACTGGGCTTGGGGATCTTCGTCATCGCTTGGCGGGAGGAGTTGGCCACTGCGAACCGCTCACCGCGCTGGCTACCGGTTTCCACCAGTCTGGCAGCCCTCTGTGCAACCATCCTGTTATGGCACGCGCTCACCGTGCGCGAGCAGGAGGAAATGCAGCAGGCAGCCCAAGCAAATGCCGTCAGCGTCAAGAACGAGATCCTGGCGCGCTTGGGCTCGGAGATGCATTCGCTCAGGCACATGGCCCGGCGTTGGGAATACTCCGGCCAGCCAACGCGCGAAGCGTGGGAAGCCGATGCAATCGCCCACATCGGCGATTCCGAGGGTGACGCAGGCATCGCCTGGGTTGATCCGGAGCTACGGGTCCAGTGGGTGGTTCCGCAGGCAGGCATCATCCTGGCGAGAGGCAATGAGGAGGCGGGCGAGGAGCAACGGAAGTCCTTCGAAATGACCCGCGACGGGCGTGAGCCACGGTTCACCCGCCCGATGGACTTCCTGCACGGCGGCACGGGACTCTTGGCTTCGATGCCGATTTATCGCCAGGAACGCTTCGAGGGGCTGATCGTGAAGATCATCCGCTTGCCGGAGTTCCTGGATGCCACGCTGGGAAAGGATCTGGCAGCAGGCTACGCCATCACCCTCTCCGCGGGCGGTGAAGATTTTTACCAGCGCCCGGAGGGGGCACAGCCCTCGCCGGAGCAGGCGGTGGCGGAAGTTCCGGTCGGAATCCACGGGTCGGCCTGGGTCGCGCGGATCTGGCCGGGGAAGGAACTGCTCGCGGCGCAACGCTCCCACTACATCGAGGCGGTCGTGATCCTGGGAGTGCTGGCATCCGCGCTACTAGGTTTATCGGTGTATCTGGCCCAAGGGGCGATCACGCGGTCACAGCAGCTCGCCGGGGCCAACTTGGAATTGCAACGCGAAATGGCCGAACGCGGACGCGCCGAACAAGAACTCCAAAGCAGCGAGCGGCGCTTCTCCAGCGCCTTCGAGCACGCGTCCATCGGCATGGCCCTGGTCTCGCCGGACGGCCACTGGCTCAAGGCCAACCGCGCGCTCTGCCAACTCATCGGCTACGCCCCGCAAGAGCTCTACGTCAAAACCTTTCAGGACATCACCCATCCCGACGATCTGGATGCCGATGTCGGTCATATGCGGCAGATCCTCGCGAACGAAGCTCCTTCCTATCAGATGGAGAAGAGATATCTCCATAAGGAAGGCCGCGTGGTGTGGGTGCTCTTGAGCGTTTCCCTGGTCCGGGATGGCCGGGATCAACCCATGCATTTCATCTCCCAGATCCAGGACATCACCAAGCGCAAGGAGGCCGAAACCAAGCTCGGCACGATGCACAAGGAGCTGCTGGAAGCTTCGCGCCGCGCGGGCATGGCGGAGGTAGCCACCAGCGTGCTGCACAACGTCGGCAACGTACTCAACAGCGTGAACGTCTCCTGCTCGCTGGTCGCTGCCAAGGTGCGCAAGTCGCGCGTCGGCAGCGTGGCAAAGGCCGCCGATCTGCTGCACGAACACTCGGGCGACCTGGCGGCGTTTTTCACCAGCGACCCGCAGGGTAAGAAGCTGCCGGATTTCCTCGGGAAGCTGGCCGCGCGGCTCTCGGAAGAGCAATCGGAAGTCATCGGGGAACTCCAATTGCTCGGCAAGAACATCGACCACATCAAGAACGTCGTCGCGATGCAGCAGAACCACGCCAAGGGTTCCGGCGTTACGGAGACCGTCAGGGTGACGGACCTGGTGGACGATAGCCTCCGCATGAACGTCGATGCCCTCCTGCGCCACCAGGTGCATGTGACCCGCGACTACGGCGAGGCACCGGAGATCACCGTGGAGAAACACAAGGCGGTGCAAATCCTGGTGAATCTGATCCGCAACGCGAAACAGTCCTGCGACGAGTCGGGCCGGGCCGACAAGCAGGTGACCGTGCGGGTCACCAACGGCGACGATCGCGTTCGCGTGGCCGTCATCGACAACGGCGTCGGCATCGCGCGTGAAAACATGACCCGCATTTTCGCGCACGGTTATACCACGAAGCCCGAAGGCCACGGCTTCGGCCTCCACAGCGGGGCCCTGGCAGCCCGGGAAATGGGCGGATCCTTGGCGGTCCACAGCGCCGGCCCCGGGGCAGGCGCGACGTTCACCCTGGAGCTGCCGCTCGGTCCCCGCGCGAACCCCGAACCCAAGCCATGAACGCTCCGCACCCCGCTTCCTACCGGATCCTCGTGGTGGATGATAACCAGGGGATCCACGAGGACTTCCGGAAGATCCTCGGTGGCGATCCGGTCGGCGACGGCTTCGAGGAGGACGATGCCGCCTTCTTTGGAACGCCTGCGCCCGAGCCGACCAAGGTCACCTTCGACTTGGACTTCGCATCCCAAGGTCTCGAGGCCGTGGAAATGGCGGCGGCCGCCACCTGCGCAGGCCGGCGCTATTCGGTCGTCTTCATGGATGTCCGCATGCCGCCCGGTCTGGATGGCATCGAGACGACCTCCCGTTTGTGGAAAATCGATCCGGAGCTGCAGGTCGTGATTTGCACCGCTTATTCGGACTACTCGTGGGAGGAGATGATCGGACGCCTGGGCCACACCGACCGTCTTCTCATTCTCAAGAAACCCTTCGACATGATCGAAGTCGTCCAGTGCGCCCACGCGCTCACGAGCAAGTGGTCCCTGCAGCAGCAAACGCGCCGCCATGCCGAGTCGCTCGAGCTGGCGGTCCGCGAGCGGACCTCCCAGCTTGAGACGACCAACAAGCGCCTGGAGGAGGAGGTCGCCGAGCGGCGTCGCAGTGAGGAAGCGCTCCGCTTCACCCAGTTCTCCGTGGATAACGCTCCCGAGGCGATGTTCTGGGCGGCACCCGATTCGCGCCTGGTTTATGCCAATGCCGCGACCTGCAAAACCTTGGGCTACTCCACGCGGGAACTTCAGGAGCTCAGCGTCTCCGACATCGTTCCGGAGATCGGCGGAGACGCTTGGCCAGCCTTCTGGGAGTCCTTGCAGGCCGCCCGCCACCGGACCTTCGAGGCCCGGCATCGGGCGAAGGATGGCTCCGAGATTCCGATCGAATTCACCGCCGCACTCTTCACCTTCGACGGCAAGGAACTGCTCTGCGCCTCCGCCCGCGACATCACCATCCGCAAGCATATCCTCGCGGAGCTTTCGGCCGCGCGCGATGCCGCACTCGAATCCGTCCGGATGAAGGGCCGCTTTCTCGCGAATATGAGCCATGAGATCCGCACGCCGATGAACGGGGTCATCGGCATGGCGGAACTCCTCCTTCATACCAATCTCGACCGCGACCAGCGCGACTACGTCGATACCGTCCGCACCAGCGCCGACTCATTGCTGAACCTGATCAACGACATCCTGGATTCCTCGAAGATCGAATCCGGAATGCTCAACTTCGAATTGCTCGAGTTCGATCTGGGAGATGTCGTCGAGGGCACCTTGGACATCGTCGGCGGCGTCGCCCGGAACAAGGGCCTCGAACTCGCCGTCCACATCCACGAGGGCGTGCCTTGCCACCTGCGGGGCGATGCCGGCCGCCTCCGCCAGGTGCTGATGAACATCCTCGGGAATGCCGTGAAGTTCACCGCCCGCGGAGAGGTGGCCCTCATGGTCACCTTGCTTGAAGAAACCGAAACCGCGGCACGCCTGCGCTTCGAGGTCCGCGACACGGGAATCGGCATCGCGGAAGAACTCCGCCAGCGGATCTTCGAACCCTTCGTGCAAGCCGACGGATCCGAAACCCGCAAGTATGGCGGCACCGGCCTCGGCCTCAGCATCTGCCGCCAGATTGTCGAGGCACAGGGGGGCGAGATCGGTGTCGACAGCGAGCCGGGGCAAAGCTCGACGTTCTGGTTCAACCTCGCTTTCAGCAAGCATGCCGCCCCGCCGCGGCAGCTTCCCCGCAGCCTCGATTGTCCGCCGAACCTCCGCGTGCTGGTGGTGGACGACAACGCGACCAACCTCAAGATTCTCCAACTCCAGCTTTCCAATCTCCAGATGCGGCCCTGCGGCGTGGCAAGCGGGGATGAGGCCCTCGGCTTGCTCCGCCGCGAGAGTTCCGGAGCGGATCCCTTTTCCCTGGCCATCGTCGACATGCAGATGCCCGGCATGGACGGGCTGACGCTGGCCCGCCTGATCAAGTCGGAGCCGGCGATCGCCCCTACCCGTCTGATCATCCTCAGCTCGCTGGGCGATCATTTCGCCGATCGCGAACTCGCTGCGGCAGGCGTGGAGGGACATCTCGTCAAGCCGATCAAGCAAGCGCGTTTGCACGAGGCCTTGTGCGCCTTGTTCTACCGCCCGCTGCCGCAGGTCCGGACGGAGGAGGTCGCCGCGCCGGAACCCGCGAGGGAGAAACCCGGACCGGCGCTGCCGCTGCGGATCCTCCTGGCGGAGGACAATCCCGTGAACCAAAAGGTGGCCCTTCTCCAACTCCGGAATCTCGGCTACGAGGCCGATCTTGCGGGCGACGGCGCCGAGGCTCTCGAGATGCTCGGGAGAATCCCCTACGACGTGATCCTGATGGATTGCCAGATGCCGGTCATGGACGGCTTCGCCGCCACCCGCGAGATCCGCCGTAGCTATCCCCATCCGGTGCGGATCATCGCGATGACGGCGAATGCCATGCAGGGGGACCGCGAGCGATGCCTTGAAGCGGGAATGGACGCCTTCCTCAGCAAGCCGGTGCGCGCCGCGGACCTGGGCCGCGCCTTGCAAGAGTGCAAGCCGCCGGGCACTTCCGCCAGCCCGTCCCCGCCCGCCGATCTTTCGAGCGCCCCCGCCGCCCCGGTCAACCTTGAGCGCCTGCTCGAGGTCACCGGCCACGACACGGAGATGTTCCGCCAGATCGTCCACGATTATCTGGAGCAAGCCGAGGAGATCCTCTGTTCGATGGTTCTCGCCATCGAGGGCCGCTCGGCCGACGGCATCCGCGACCTCGCCCACAAGCTCTGCGGCTCCAGCAACTCGTGCGGCATGGAGGCGATCGTTCCGCCCCTGCGGCGGCTGGAGCAACTCGGCAAGGCGGCACAATTCGACGCAGTCCAGGAGTCCTATCAGGACGCGGTCCGCCAGCTCAACCGGATCCGCCGCTTTCTTGTCAGCCATCTCGCCGACCTTCCACCGGCATCTCCATCAAACTCATGAAACATATCCTTATCACCGACGACGACCAGTTCCTGGCCAATGTCTGCCGCCGAAAATTCGAGGAAGCGGGCTTCACGGTCAGCATCGCCACCGATGGCCATGCGGCGATTGAAGAACTCGTGCTTCGCCCGCCCGACGTGGTGCTGCTCGATCTGATGCTGCCGGAGATCGACGGCCTCGGGGTCCTGCGCTTCATCCGTTCGCGTGAAAAGCTGCGCGGGCTACCGGTCATCGTCGTCTCCAATCTGTCTTACTTCTCGGGCGTGGTCCAAGCCGCTTGGCAGGCAGGCGCGACCTACTTTTTCAACAAGGGCGATTGCAGCCCCGCCTCCCTCGTGGAGACCGCCCTTAAAGTGACGGCACATGGCGATGCGAACCTACCGGTTCCTGCCTCAGTCGGAACACCCACGCGTGCCGCCGCCGGACCTCCTCCCTTGCCACCGCAGGAGCGCGAGAAAAAGCCGGCAACTCCTGCGCCGCCGGCCGCGGCGGTTTCAGCCGGGCCTCCCCCTCCCCGCAGCCCGGGAGGGCGGCAGCCGGCCCATATCCTGATCGCCGATGATGACCGGGTGATCCAGGGCGTGCTCACTTTCTTCCTGAAACAGGCCGGGTTTATCGTGAGAGCCGCCAACAATGGCCAGCAAGCCCTCGATATGGCCAAATCCGAGCCGCCCGACCTCCTGGTGCTGGACGGCAGGATGCCGGAGCTCGATGGATTCGAGGTGCTCAAACTCTGGCACCAAATACCCGGCCTGACCAAGGTTCCTGTAATCATGCTCACCTCCGAGATCGATGATTCGATGAAGGCGAGCGCACTCGGGAGCGGGGCTGTCGCTTATCTGACCAAGCCCTTCAGCCCCGACGATCTGGTGGCGAGGGCAACGCAGCTTACCGGCGGAGGCAGCTAGGGCAGTCGGTCTCGTCCCGATCCGCAGCCATCCGGAAAAGTGGAGCATAGGAGATTCGAACTCCTGACCTCGTCATTGCGAACGACGCGCTCTACCAACTGAGCTAATGCCCCTTTCCCTCGGCAGGGCCAACGCCTTACAGGAGCCAGCGCCGGAATCAAGGGCAATTTGAACCACCGCCGTGCGCCGGATCAAAGCGGCTGCTTGGCTAGCCAGCCAAATGGCCCTTCCGGACATTCAAGCTTTGCCAAGTGCCGGGGGAATTCCGTAGTGTCGTGCATGCAAGTGCGTTGGTTTTGCCTCCCTGCCGCCCTCCTCTCCGTGGTTGCGACCTCGTGCAAGAGTACCGACAGCGGCGTTGGCGGGACATCGAGTATCACCGGGCCCTTCGACGCCCGCGGGAATTACGTGGAAGCCTGGGCCGACAATCCTTCCAAGTGGCGCAAGGGTTCCGCGGAGATCGTCGAGGCCCAGCCCGACCGCCCGGCAGCCGATGTCCCGGTGGTGCCACCCGCGATCATCGCCGCCAACGCGACCCCGAAGCCGATCTCGACCACGACCAGGACGATCATCCGCAAGCCGACCCCGACTACCGTCTCGAATTCCAAGACCAAGCCGAAGTCCTCTTCGACCGCAAGTTCCAGCAAGAGCAAGTCCAAGCCGGTGGTCGTGAAGCCC
Organism: Luteolibacter sp. Populi; assembly: GCF_040801775.1. Classification (GTDB taxonomy): domain Bacteria; phylum Verrucomicrobiota; class Verrucomicrobiia; order Verrucomicrobiales; family Akkermansiaceae; genus Haloferula. The sequence goes on along the minus strand of NZ_CP161812.1, from coordinate 5,870,366 downwards.
AAGACCACGCCCAAGAAGCAGGTCGTCAAGGTCAAGCCGAAGGCCAACCGCTACACCGTGAAGGCGGGCGACAATCTCAACGCGATCGCCAAGCGCCACGGCACCACCGCCAGTGCCGTCCAGCGTGCCAATGGCCTGAAGAGCACGAACAGCATCATCCGCCCCGGCCAGTCCCTGACGATCCCGAAGTAAAAAGGTGGTCCGGAAAGGTGGTCCGCACAGTCCTCTGTGCGGCTGAATGGTCCCTCGATCCGGTCCATTCTGGCGGAACCATGCCGCCCTGAAAGCTGCATTCCCGTATCTGCTACGGCGCACCGCAACGTCCCCAACAACGGACGGCTCTTCCCCTGGGAGCGCGGAGCCACCCGGCCCGCAGAATGGTCCCACGCTGCTTTGCTCACGAAAAGGCGGGCAGCAAAGCGACGGCGCTCTCCGTGCCGGGCGCGTCGTGTCCGGTGCAGCGTGGGACCGTTCTGCCGGGCGGTGCCCGGCGGTCCCAGTGGGCCGTCCGTTGTTGGCGGCCTTGGGATGGCGCGCTGCTTAGCGATCCCGTCCCATCATCCGGTTGGTGTCCTCGACCGTCAGGTTCTGGAGCTGCCAAGGGATGACCTGGGGGGTGGTATAGACGCGGCGGCGGATGTCGGTCTCGGCGTCGGAGACCTTGCCGATGCGGTCGCCGCCTTCTTCGTTGGCGCGGCCGGTGCGGTAGTCCTTGGTGCCGTAGTTCGCTGTGCTCTCGCGGGCGGCGACGGCGCTTTCGTTGGCGGACTTGCTGCCGAAGCGGGAGTCCTTCTTGAAATTATTGCCGTCGGTATTTCCGGCGTAGACTTTGGTGGCGTAGTCCTTGTCACCCCACCAGGACTTCTTGCGAAAGTCGCCGGCGTTGTACTCCTTGTTGTCCCACTTGCCCTTGAACTCGGGGTTGTCGCGCTTGAAGCCGGCGAACTCTTTGCGGCCCTTGTCGGAGCCGCTGCTCGAGCCGTCGGGGTTCATGGAGGTATTCCGGGCGCTGAAGCGTTCCAGGATCTTGCCCTCGTCGTTATCGCCGGGTTCCCCCGACTTCAGGCGGAAGCCCTCGAACGGGGTCGGGACTGTGACTTTCCGTGGCCATCTTGGCGGCGGGAAGATCGCTGCCGCCGTCACCGAAAGCACCGCAGGCCGTCAGGAAGAGGGCGGGTGTGATGGCGAGCAGGCGGGCTGGAATCCTCATGGAGGCGGGGACGTTGGCAAGTTGCCGCGGAGAGGGCAATGCGGAAATCCTAACGGGAAAGGCAGAGTGCCGAGTGATCAGTGAGCAGTGATCAGTGATCAGTGAGCAGTAATCGGTGATCGGTGAGCAGTGATCAGTGGAAAGGCGGAAGGCGGAAGGCAAACATCGAACATCGAACGTCCAACATTGAACATCGAAGTGTTTAGACCCGGAAGAGGCCGCCGCGTTTGCCGGCTAGGGCGGCGGCACCAGTGATGGCGATGGCGAGGAAGACCATGGCCCAGACTCCGAGGGCGGCGGCGAGTTCGTGGCCATTGCCGAGGGAGGAGAGCAATGTGTAGATGGCCTTGGTGATCGGGTAGTGCTCGGTCTGCTGGGCGAGGATCAGGCTGTCGCTGACCTCGAGCATGGCGAAGGCGAAGGCGAGGATGCAGCCGGCGGCGAGGTTGGCACCGATCAAGGGCAGGGAGACGCGGCGGAGGGTGCGGAACCAGCCGGCACCGAGGGAGCGGGCGGCTTCTTCCAAGGCGGGATTGCTCTGCTGGAGGCCGGCGACGGCGGAGCGGACGACATACGGCAGACGTCGTACGGCGTAGGCGACGATGAGGAGGGCGGCGGGGTTGTTGTTCGGGCCGATGAGGAAATGCAGGGGGCGGCCGGGCTGGGAGAGCGCGAGGTAGCCGAAGGCGAGGACCAGGCCGGGGACGGCGAGGGGGAGCATGACGAGGGCATCGAGGACGGCACGGCCGCGGATCTTGCTGCGGACGATGACCCAGGCGATGGCGATGCCGAGGACGAGATCGATGAGGGTGGCCCCGGAGGCGTAGACGAGGCTGTTCTTGATCGATGGCACCACGACCGGATCGCCGAGGGCGTCGGTGTAGTGCTTGAAGCTCATCACGATGGGAGTGACCGTTTTATACCAATCTTCCGAGAGGGAGAGCAGGATGACACCGAGGTGCGGGAGAGCGGCGAGGGCGAAGACGGAGGCAAAGATGATGGCGCAGCCGAGGCCGCGCATGCCGGTGAGCTTCTGCTCCCCGCCCCTGCCCTTCGGGCGCGGCTGGGCACCGGAAGTCTGGCGGCCGAAGAGGGCCTTGGTAATCGCGAAGACGACGGCGGAGATGACGAGGATGACGGCGACCAGCGCGTAGGGCGCGGGGTTTCCGGTGAGGTCCTTGATACCATCGAAGACCTGAACAGGGGCGACGCGGGTGTAGTCGAAGACCAGAGGCACGCCGAGCTCGGTGAAGGCCCAGACGAAGACGATGGCGGAGCCGGCGAAGATGCCGGGCATGGCCAGGGGCAGGGTGATGCGCCAGAGGCGGCGGGCGGGCGTGCAGCCGAGATTCTCCGCGGCCTGCTCCATGGCGGGGTCCAGATTGGACAGGGCCGCGCTGATATTCATGTAGAGGATCGGGTAGAGGTGCAGCGCATTCATCGCCACGATCCCCCAGAAGCGGCCGCGCGCCAGCCAATCGACCGGGGCGGCGGGGTTCATGAATTCGAGGTCGATGAGCAGGGCATTGAGCGAGCCCTGGACGCCGAGCATGTGCTTGATGCCGATGGCGCCGACGAAGGGCGGCAGGACCAGCGGGATGAGGATCAGGATGCCGAGCACGCCGCGCCCGCGGAAGTCATAGCGGTGCGCGAGCAGCGATAGGGGGAAGGCGATGAGGAAGGTGGCGATGGTGCTGGTCACGCCGAGCGCGAGGGCATTCCAGAGGCCCTCGCGGTAGACGGGATTCCGGAAGACATCCCCGATGAAGTCGAAGGTGAAATTCCCGTCCGGGGTCTTGAAGGCTTCCCCGATGACGGAGAGGGCGGGGTAAATGAAGAAGACTGCGAAGAGCGCGGTGACGAAGGCGGTGATGCCGAGGGCGGCCTTTCTATTCACGGGCGACCTCCTTCCTTGGCGATGGCGGCGGCCTTCTCATAGTTCCCGCGGAAGGCGGCGGAGATGCGGGCCATTTCGCGGGAGACCTCGAGCTTGGCCATATTGTCCTTCCGCGCGACGAGGGGGACGAGTTCCTTCTTCACGCGGGCGTAGCTGAGGTGGGAGGTATCGAAGAAGCGGGCGGAGGCTTCCGTGACGGTGGAGCCGGATTCGAACTTCTCCGATTCCTGGATCGCCTGCCAGGCCTGCCTCATCTCCTGGTGGGGGTCCATGCACATGGCGCGGTAGATCTGGCGCAGGGCATTGAACATATCGCCGGTGAGGGCGCCATCGGTACTCGAAGCCGCCGCTGCGCTCGTAGGGAAGGGCCACGGGATCGGCGAATTTTCCGGTGATATTCTCCGGGGTGTAGAGGTCCTTGCGCACGGGGAGGCGGCGGGGCGAGGCCTCGCGGGGGCCGCCCGGGATGCCGACCTTCAGATTCCAGAGCAGCTGGCCCTGATCGCTGAGGACGAAGGTGACGAACTCCTGCGCAATCTGCGGGCTGGGCGCGCCGCGGAAGACGGCGATGGGATCGACGCTGATGGAGGTGCCGCCGAGCGGGGCGGTCCAGATCAGCCGGGAGGGGCCGCGCTTGCCGAGCTTCTCCTCATAGGAGCGGCCGTAGAAGTCGATGCAGGTGCCGGCAACGGCATCGCCCTGGGCGACATCGTGCGGGATCTTGCTGGCGGCATCGGTGAAGTAGCGGGCATTCGCGGCCATGGCCTGGAGGAGATTGAGGCCGCGCTTCCAGCCCTCTTCCTTGCTGGCATCGGAGTCGCCCTTCTCCTTGATGACCTTCTTCATCTGCTCCTGGATCATCATCTCATACATCCGGGTGACGGAGCCGCTCTTGGTGGGATCGGCTAGGGCGATGTAGCCGAAGTAGGCGGGATCGGCGAGGTCCTCCCAGCGGTAAGGTGGCACGATCTTGAGGCGCGTGATCGAGTCGCTATTGTAGCAGATGCCCATCTGCGAGAGGCAGGTGCCGACCCAGAGGTGCTTGACATCATAGTAGTTCTCGCCGGTGAATTTTGCGGGGATGATGTCTTCCTTGAACCACTGCGGGTGGGTGGTGAAGACCTCGAGCGGGACGAAGCGGCCCTTCTTGGCATGGGTGGCGAAGTCGGGCTCGCCACCGCCGAAGAAGATGTCCGTGCCGATGCCGGAGGACTTGATTTCCTCGGCGGCCTCGAAGGAGCTGTTGATCACGCGGGTGATGTCCGAGGTGCCGCCGGGGATGCGCCAGTCGATGTAGAGGGTGCGGCCGGTCTTGTTCTTCCAGTAGGCGGCGAAGGCCTCCCCGAACTCCGAGCGGATGGTCTCGTTGTGCGGGGTGATGATGACGAGGCGGTCCTGGGCCTGGCTGGCGGCGGCCAATTCCGAGCTGCGCCGCATGATGATCGGCGCGGCGATCACCGCTATCAGCAGCAGCAGGATGGGAAGGAAGCGGCGCATCATGGGCTCGAACGATCGTCAGGGTCGGTCAGGCTTGGAGCACGGCGACATCGAGGTGGCGGGCGGTGAGGCGCAGCACGGTCTCCCCGGGATCACGGACGACGTGGGGATTGAGTTCGACGACCTGTTGCGGGCCGACGGCGGTCTCGACGAGGTACTGGATGCGCTGCCCGAGGTAGCTGCGTTCGGTGATCTTGCCGGTGATGGGATTCTCGCCGCTCTGGGCTTCGAGACGCCAAGCCTCGGGGCGGATCGAGAGGACGACGTTATCGCCGGGCTCGGGGATCCAGTCGGGGCGGGTCAGGCGGCCGACGAGCGGGCCGGCGGCGGACTCGATCATGGCGAATTCGCCGCGGACCTCGAGGACGGTGCCCTTGACCAGATTGGTCTCGCCGATGAAGCCGGAGACGAAGGCGGTGTGGGGATTCCGGTAGACTTCCTCGGCGGTGCCGAGTTGCTCGATGCGGCCCTTGTTGAGGACGGCCATGCGGTCGGCCATCGAGAGGGCTTCCTCCTGGTCGTGGGTGACGTAGACGCCGGTGAGGCCGCCTTCCTTGACGATGCGGCGGATCTCGCGGCGCATCTCGATGCGGAGCTTGGCGTCGAGATTCGAGAGCGGCTCATCGAGCAGCAGGCACTTCGGGCGGACGACGAGGGCGCGGGCGAGGGCGACGCGCTGCTGCTGGCCGCCGGAGAGCTGGTCGATGCCGCGATCCCCCATGCCGGCGAGATGGACGAGTTCGAGGGCTTCCCCTACCCGCCTACGGATTTCGGCTTTCTCGATTTTCCGCTCCTCCAGGCCGAAGGCGACGTTGCGCTCGACATTGAGGTGGGGCCAGAGGGCGTAGCTCTGGAAGACCATGGCGGCCTCGCGCTTGTGGGGCGGGAGGCCGGTGACGTCCTTCTCCCCGAAGAAAATCGAGCCGGAGGTGGGGGTTTCCAGGCCGGCGATGCAGCGCAGGAGGGTGGTCTTGCCGCAGCCGGAAGCGCCGAGCAAAAAGAACAATTCGCCCGCCGCGACCTCCACGCTTACGCCGTCGAGTGCCGTAACCTGGCCGAATTGTTTGACAATCGAGTCCGCGCGAATGGCATCCATGAAGCTGGCGGTATGCTTTCCGCCGCGGCGGTGCTGGCAAGCCGGAAGCATGATCCGCGCCGGGAAAAGGAGAGGAGAGGGTAAAGATTCTCTTGCCAAGTCCGGGACCTCCGCCTAAATCCGCGGCCCACCAAACACCATGTGCTCGGGTGGCGGAATTGGTAGACGCGCTAGACTAAGGATCTAGTGGAGTAATCCGTGGGGGTTCGAGTCCCCCCTCGAGCACCATTCTCTAAGAGAGAACGATTTAGGGAGCCTGCAAAGGCTCCCTTTTTTCGGTTGGAAAACGCCAAGTCCCAATTTGGTCCCAATTTCCCGAGGGTCACTTCTCCCCGTCCTGCTTCCCCACCGGCCCGCGGAATGGTCCAAGCGGTTCCGGGTGTGGGAAAAGGCATGCAGTGAGGCGACGGAGCTATCCATTCGACCGTCGTGATATCCATTGCCACCAGGGACCGTTCTGCGGGCCGGAGGCTCCGCGCTCCCAGCGGTAGAGCCGTCCTCGGAGCGGACATTTCCGGTGGTGCGGCGGTGAGGGACCATTTGTGCGGACCACCTTTCAAAAGCAACTCCGGTGCTAAGAGACTGCTGGGGCGCGAGACGCCCCTCCTTGGGGAGCCTTTAGCGCTTCTTGAGATGCTTGTCGGCGAAGGCGAGATACTGCTGCCAATCGAAGGGCAGCACGTCGTGCTTCCCGGTGCGGACGTGGTAGCCGATGCCGCCCTGCACGGGGGTGTCCAGGGGTGGCCAGGTATCGGAAGGAAGGCCTTCTGCGCCTAACAGGCGATACACGGGTTCCGCGGCCTTGGCTCCGGCGAACTCGCCTTCGGGGTCGGAGTTCTTGTCATCGATGGCGCTGGCGACGTAGAGCGGGCGCGGGGCGATGAGGGACAGTATCATGTGCTGGTCGAAGGGCAGATCCTTGTCCCGGCCGATGTACTTGCGGAAGCTTTTGGCGAACCAGTGCGGGAAGACGGTGTTCAGGCGCTTGATGTCCTCCCCCACCCCGCGGTGGAAGAGCTTGGCGCCGCCGGCACCGGATTCGTTGCTGATGACCAGGGCGAAGCGTTCGTCGTTGGCACCGGCCCAGAGCGCGGCCTTGCCGAGGCGGGAGAAGCCGAAGAGGGCGACGCGCTTCGAGTCGATGGAGGGCTCCTTCTCGATCACGTCGAGGGCGCGGCTGAGGGACCAGGCCCAGGCGGCCATGGTGGTGAAGTTGTCCTGGCGCTGCTGGAGATCCGGGTAGAGCGGCGGGATGCCGGTGGCGAAGTAGGGCTCGTGATCGGGCGCGACATCCTCGCGATACATGGTGGCGAGGGCATAGCCGCGGGCGATGATCTCCTCGACGTTCCACTGCTTCGCGCCCTTGCCGCGCATCTCGTCGGTGGCGCGGTGATCGCTGCCGGGCTCGCGCGAGTCGATCCAGCTCTCGGTGAGGCGGATGGCGGGGTCGGCATGGACGGAGTGATTGCCGCCGAAGTTCAGGCCGAGGAAGGCGGGGACCGGGGCCTTCGCGCCATTCGGGACGTAGACTAACAGGTCGATGCGCGGCCCGGGTTTGCCGCCCGGGTAGATGGCGGTCTGGATGCGGGTGGCCTTGCCGTTGAGGGCCTGGGTATCGCGGTCGAAGACTTCGAAGGTGAGCTTCTCCGGCTTGGGCGGAGAGACGCCATACATCTCGCGGGCGAAGAGTTCGAGGAGCTCGGGACGGCGTTTCTCGCGCCACTCTCGGGCGGTGGTGATCTTGGTGCCGTCCTTGGCGACGAGGGGATCGGGGAGGTCGGCGGCGTGGAGGGTGGCGGTGAGAAGCGAGAGAGGGATGGCGGCCGCACGAACGGCTCTTCCGCAGGGAGCGCGGAGCCACCCGGCCCGCAGAGTGGTCCAGAGCTGCGAGGTACACTTGAGGGTCTGGAGCATCGCGATGGCAATTTTTTCTGTTAGGGTCTCGTGGGGAATTCCGCCGTCTTGGACCACTCTGCCGGGCGGTGCCCCGCGGTCCCAGGGAGGCCGTCCGTTGTTGGCGGCGCTGGGATTGTCGGGAAGGCCTTGGGACAAGCGGTTGAGGGGCTCGAGACGAGCCCCCCTTCTTGTTATTTGGCAGGCTCCAGCTTGGGGGCTTTCTTGCCGGTGAGGGCCTTGAAGGCGGCACCGGCCATTTCGCCCGCACCTTCGGTGTTCGGGTGGACCTTGTCGGGTAGAAGCTCGGGGTGCTTTTCCAAGGCTTCGTGCATGTCGATGGTGCCGAGGTCCATGTCCTTGGCGAGCTTGTCGATGCGCTTGATCCACTCCTTGTTGTTCTTCTCGTTGATGCCGAAATTGCCGGGCTCGGGCACGGGGCATGGGCGGCAGACGTAAACGCGCGGCTTGCTGGGGAGGGCTTGGAAGGACTTCACCAGCTCGGTGTAGTCGGCCACGAATTCGCTCTCGAACTTCCAGTTCTGCGGCTTGGTGTCGTTGGTGCCGAGCATGATGATCACGACGTCGGGCTCGCTTTTCAGCGCGTCCTGATACTTGGCTTCGTTCCAGTAGGGGAAGTCACCCTTCTTGAGGAGGGTCCGGCCGCTGACGCCGAAGTTGCCGACCTTCCACTGGTCGCCGAGCATATCCTGAAGCTGGGAGGGGTAGGACTTCCCGGCCGCGGCTCCGGCGCCCTGCGTGATGCTGTCGCCGATGCAGGCGACCTTCACGGGTGCCTTGTAGTCGGCGGGCTTGATCGGGGTCATGGGGGCCGCGAAGAGATTCGCGGCGGCGAGGAAGGCGACGGCGGAGATGGCGAAGGGTTTCATCGGCGGTAGTAAGGGCAGTGTGGGCGGAAACTTTCAGGGACGTCGAGTCATCACCATGCCCGGGGCTGCTGCATTTGGAAAAATGAACCGCGAATGGACGCGAATTCTGATGAAGACGATGGCGGCTGTTGAGGAGAACAGCGCGGAGTGTCTTGGTGCAGCTACCCTGTCACCGTGCTAGCGGCTGCTTGACCCGGTTTGCGATCGGGGGCAGAAGGAGAGGATGGGAAGGTGGCGAGCGATCTTGTTCCTGCTTGGACTCGGCGGTCTCTTCGTTGCTTGGCCGCGCGCGCTGAAGCTTCGCGATGGAGGTGGATTGACCGGGGAAAGCCCGGCGGCAGCGGTCGCAGGGTCGGCCGGGACGTCGGCGAAGCAGGCCAAGTCGTCCCGCCGTTCGCCGGGTCCGGATGACGAGTCGGACTCACGGATCCTGGAGGCGCTGCGCTCGACCGATGCTGCGGAGCATGCCCTGGCGCTTGAGACGCTGCTGCCGGAGTTCATCCGGCGCGACCCTCATGCGGCGATGGATCTGGTGCTCGGTCTGAAATCGTGGGAACGCCGGGAAGCGACGCTGCTGGCCGCGAGCGGGAAATTCGGTGCGGGCGATCCTGCGGTGGCGATCGGTTGGCTGAACAAAGTCGAGGACGAGACGGAAAAGAGAATCTGCCGGGCCGCAGCCTGCCGGCGGATGATTGCCACCGTTCCGGAGACCGCGATGATGCTGGCCGAATCGGACCCCGGTCTGGTGACGGAATTGGCAGGGGCTTGGGTGAGCCGTTCTCCGGACGAGGCGTTGAGGTGGATTGCGGCGCACAAAGATCCGGAGCAAGGGGACCGGCTGTGGGCGGCGGGGCTTCTCGCCCTGGCGGAGAAGTCCCCGGAACGAGCGGCAAACCTCGCAGTGGATCACATCGATTCCGAGCACTTGCAGGCGGAGGCGGTGATCTCCGTGCTCCATCAGTGGGTCCTGCAAGACCGCAAAGCCGCGGCGGAGTGGGTGGAATTGTTTCCGGAGGGTCCGCTGCGCGCGCGAGCTGAGGGAGAATTGTCAGGCACACACTAAACCTATCTCACAGGCCAAACGTAGATATAGGACCCAAACCCAAAACAACCCAAGAACCATGAAGTACTCCATGGGCCGATTCATCGGCCTCCTGATGGTGGCGCTCCCTTTTTGCGCCGATGCAGCGGGCAATAACTGGATGAATCCGCTCGATGGCAACCTGCCGTTATCGAACCTTTCGATCCCCGGGACCCATGACTCCGGGGCGCTGGTCGAGCCGATCGCCGGCACGGCGAAGTGCCAGAACCTGAGCATCACCGACCAGCTCAATGCCGGGGTGCGCTTCCTGGACATCCGCTGCCGTCACATCAACGACGCCTTCGCGATCCACCACGGGCAGGTCTATCAGAACATGAACTTCACCGACGTCCTGAATGCGACGATCGGCTTCCTGAATGCGAATCCCGGGGAGACGGTGATCATGAGCGTGAAGGAGGAATACAATGCCACGGGCAACACGCGCTCCTTCGAGGCGACCTTCGATTCCTACGTGGCGGGCAATCCGTCGAAGTGGGTGCTGGGGTCGGCGATCCCGACGCTGACGCAGGCGCGCGGCAAGATCGTGCTGTTCCGGCGCTTCGGAGCCTCTGGCACGCCGAAGGGCATCGATGCCTCGAACTTTCCGGACAACACGACCTTCAGCACCGGCGGGACGCTGCGGGTGCAAGACCGCTACAACGTCTCTAACAATAACGACAAGTGGAACCAGATCCTGCAAGTGCTGAATGAAGCGCGCTACGGCGGTCCGGGCACGCTGTATGTGAACTTCGCCAGCGGCACGAGCAGCGGCATCTTCGGTATCCCGAACATCCCGACGGTGTTTAACAACATCAATCCGCGGATCACGACGTTCTTCGGGGCGAACACCAGCGGGCGCTTCGGGGCGCTGTTGATGGACTTTGCCGATGCAGCGAAGTGCACCGCGATCTACAACACGAATGCGCCGGCAGGCCGCCCGGTGTATCGCCCGGCTTACTTCATGATCGTGAACCGCAACAGCGGCAAGTGCCTGGACCTGATCGGCGGCAACACGGGGAACGGCGCGCAGATCAACCAGTGGACTTACGACTACAACGGCCCGAACCAGCGCTGGGTGCTGGCGCCGACGGAGAACTCCGATCACTTCCGGATCTCCTCATGGGTCAGCGGGAAGAGTGCGTGCATCGAGATGGATTCCACCGCGGCGGGCGCGAAGGTGCATTCCTTCGACTACACGGGAAACAACAACGGGCAGCAATTCGACCTGATCGACGCGGGCAACGGCTACTACAAGATCCGTAACGTGAAGAGCAACCTGGTCCTGCAGATCGCCGGAGCGGGCACCGCGAACAATGACCGCGTGGAGCAGGCGGCGGACAGCGGGACGATCAACCAGCAGTGGCGCTTGCAGCCGTGGGGCGACTACTACGCGCGCGCTTCCACCGGGAAGTATATCTGCATCGAGAGTGCCGGCAGCAGCAATGGCAACCCGGTGATCCAGTATTCCTGGGAGAACAACCCGTGGTTCAAGTGGCGTTTCGAGAGCGTGACCGACGGCCACCTGCGGGCTTCCAGCCTCAATGCGCTGACGCGGGTGCTGTGCGTGATGGGAGGCACCAGCACGAATGGCGAGGACTGCCAAATCTACGACTACAACCCGGCGAACGCGGGCGACCAGAAGCTGCGGATCCTGCCGAAGACCAACGGGCAGTTCAAGTTCTACTTCGTCCACGACGCGATGAGCTGGGACATCCCCGGCGGCAACGGCGCGAACAACGTGCGGCTGGAGCAGTACCCGAACAATGGGAACGTGTGGCAGGACTTTTCCTTGGAACGCGTGCCTTGAGGTGAGGGCAGCGGGGGTATTGATCGAAAGGTTCGCGAGATGGCGTTCCCCAGCCGATCGATGCCCCCCCTTTTGCGGCGCAGCCGCCATCGTCCGGGGACGTCACGGTAATCGAACACATTCACTCCGCAGCAGGCCGCTGATGGTGCCGGGACACTGCGGCAGAGGCTGGCCATCGATGACGGATACCGGGACCACGCCGCGGATGGCGGAGGTGGTGAAGGCTGCATCGCATTCTAACAGGTCTGCGCGCGTCAGGATCGTTTCGTCTGTTTCGATCTCCAGGTCGCGGCAACGTTCCAGCACCCGCTGGCGCATGGTGCCGGGGAGGCAACCGGAGGAGAGCGGCGGAGTGGCGATGCGCCCTTCGCGGACGAGGAAGATGTTCGAGGTGGTGGCTTCGCAGAGTTCGCCGCGGGTGTTGTAGAAAAGCGCTTCATCGGCACCGGCGCGGCGGGCCTGGTCGAGGGCCAGGAGGTTCTCCGCGTAGGAGAGACATTTGATTCCCGCGAGCGGCGAAAGTTCGTTGCGGGGGAAGGAGGCAGTGGCGAGGCTCAGCGATGCGGGTGCATCCGCGGCTGGCGTCGCGGTGATCCACAGCAGCGAGTCGTTACCTTGCGAGAGCGCACGAAGGTCGCCGCTGCCGGCGGAGAGGGAGATCCGGACGCGGGCCCGGCCTCGGGTCAGGTCGCGGCGGACGAGGAGTTCATGGATCGCGATGGCGACTGCGCTGCCGTCGATGGGGTCGAGGCCGAGGCGTTGCGCCCCCTCCTCCAGCCGCGCGAGGTGGAGATCGAGCGCGCGGGCTTGGCCGTCGATGGCGAGCAGTGTCTCGAAAAGGCCGAGGCCATGGGACAGGCCGCGATCCGTGACTGCGATGGCCAGGGGGCCATCGAGGAACTCGCCATTGCACCAGACCGGAGACACGCGGCGGACTCTGGGGGAATGGCGGGAAGCTTCCCAGCCCAACTTGCAAAGTTGCGCTACTTCGTCCTGCGGCGATGCTGGGCGGGTTGAACTACCTCGCCCACCTGTTGCTGGCCGAAGCCACGCCCGCCTCGCGGGTGGGGAACCTGTTAGGCGATTTCGCGACCGGACGGCCGGAGTCCTTGGTGGAGCGGTTTCCGCCGGCGGTGGTCGCGGGCATCGTCCGCCACCGGGCGATCGACCGCTACACCGACAGCCATCCGGTGATGGCGCGCTTGCGCGAATGCGTGGCCCCGTCGCGACGGCGCTTTGCCGGTGCGATCGTGGATCTGATTTACGATCACTTCCTGACGCGGCATTGGGCGGATTATTCGCCGCAGCCGCTGGTGGAATTCGTAGGGGAGTGCAACGAGGCGCTGAGGCAATACCGGGCGATCCTCCCTCCGGAGCTCGGCGGGACCTTGGAGGAACGGATCGCGGACCGCTGGCTGGAGGGCTACGGCACGGAGGCGGGCCTAGCGAATGTCTTCCGCCGCGTGGCCCTGCGGAGGGCGAGCTTCGCGCCGGTGCGCGGGGCGATCGAGGACCTGCAGGGCCACCGCGTGGAGTTTGAAGCGGGCTTCCGGGAGTTCTTCCCGGAGCTTCAGGCATGGGTGAAAGCTTGCGGGCCGGAGAACTCGCCCTAGCTTTCCGCCGTCGATGCGAATTCTGATTTTCACTGCCGGTGCGCTGATCTGCCTGCTCGGTTTCCTTTCCTTCAAGAAGCCGGAGGACTTCACCCTTCTCCAAGGCGGATTGACGCTCGGCGGCGGGCTGATCATCTGCGGACTCTTCTCGATCCGCTCGAAGTGGCACGGCTTGGCGGGTGCGGGGATTCTTAGCTTCCTAGGGCTGACGCGGACCGTGCCGGCCTTCTGGTCGATGCGCGAGGACGGGGCGGCCGCGCGCTTCGAGGCGGCGGTGGCGGTGATTTGTCTGATTGTGTTCGTGCTGGCGCTACGGGCCCTGCTGGCCGAGCGCACGCGTCTGGCGGTGGAGCGGCTGAAGGCGGGTGACCTTCGCCGGTGAACGCCCGGTAGTGGAGCCGTCAGACTTGCGGGGGGTCGGCTTGGACCGGCACCGCTAGGACCTCTTCTGCCATGGCCTTGCGGGTGGTGCGGAGGCCGGCGATCAGCCGCAGGGTCACCAGCCCGCCGATGCTCAGCCAGAAATAAAAGGCCCGCGGCGCGGCGCGGGAGATCTCGAGCGGAAGCTCTGCCAATGGCAGCAGGGTACCCGCGGCGAAGAAAGGCATGGCGACGGGAGAGATGCTGAACAGCCAGACCGACAGCACGTTTTTCTCCAGCGGAATGCACACGGCGCCGAGCATCAGCGGCAGCGCTCCGATGAAGATGGCGGCCATTCCCACCGCCCGCAGGCCCTTGCCCTCCAGCAGCACTTGATAGGAGATGCCCAGGACCCCGAGCACCGCGGCAAAGTATCCGAATACCGAAGGCGGCAGGTATTGTCCGAACCAGCGCGACTCGACCAGGCCGCGGGTAAACAGGAACCATCCGCCCGCCCCGGCCAAGGCCATGACCAGTATCCACCAGAAGGCCGTCGCGGGATCCGAGCGCAGGGCCAGCGAGGATTCGCCCTGCTTGCGGGCCCGCCGCCACCCGCGGATCTGGTTCTCCGTATTCGGCGTGATGATGGTGGCCAGAACGAGGATCAGGGCAAGCGTCGCCAATCCGTAGAGGCCCGACATGCCGACTGCCTCCAGTGGCTGGGGTCTCCAATGGGTGAAACGTTCCAAGGAAAATCTCCGCAACTCGCGCGAAGGGAAGAGGCTGCCCGGATCGATCAGGGGCAGGGCATTGCCGAGGAGCAGAACCTGAATCCAGACGAAGAAGCCCGTGGCCCACAATTTGCCCAAGAGGTGGGATTCATCCCGGCGCCACTTGCGGCAGAGCATGATCACAAAGGTGACGATGAGGCCGCCTTGGCAGAAGAGGGTGAAAACGAGTTCAGGCAGATCGAGATCGAAGAATTTCGCGGTCGGAGCCAGGCGGCGCAAGGTCTCGAGGTATGCCGCCGCCTCGCGCGGGGCGATGGAAGGCAGGAGTTCCTCCACCACCGGTTGGACGGTGAGGTACTTGAAGAAGACCAGCCCGAACTTCGCGAGCTGCGGGATGACCGAGTAAAGCGCGAAGACCGTGCCGATGGAAACGAGGAAGGCCCAGCGGCGATTCTTCGCGACGGTGCCGATCAGTAGCCCGGTCATGTGGTAGAGCAGGGCGGAGCTCAGCATCACCGTGTAGACGGGAAGCCAGGATGCCATGGTGATATTCGCCCGCCAGATCAGCCACGCCGTGAAGGGTAGCGTCGTCAGGAACATGACGTATTCCCTGACCGGAAGTCCGAAGAGATAGCCGATCACCTTCGAGATCGGGCTCATGGGAACCAGGCGCTGGTAGTCGATCACCCCCTCGTCCCGCTCGGCGGTCATACTGCCGGAGACCATGGCGGTGCCAAGCATGAAGAGGACCAGGCCCTGTAAAAAGAAGATGGCGGGAAGATAGTCACGAGCCTTGGTTTCGGTCCACTGCAGCTTTTCCGCCACCGGGTCCCCGAGGTGAGTCGCGGTACCTTTGGCTGCCGCAACGACAAGTTCGTCGATCTGGCGGTGATGCCGGAGCGTCTCGGCATAGTTCAAACCGCAGATGAATCCGCAGATTAACACCGTGATCAAAAGCCAGACCGCCAGGCCGCGGGGACGGAGCCGCGATTGGCAGTAGCGGCGGAAGATCGGATTCCGCCAGAGGTTCCACGCCGAATGGCGCGCTGAAACCGGTATGGGCGCGGGAGGCTGATCGGGATTCATGAAATTCGGTTCGATTCGGCCACGCCCACCAGGATGTCCTCGAAGGAACTGCGCTTTTCCTCAAAGGCCCGCATCTTCACGCCGAGGCCGATGATGCCCGCCATCAGCTCGGCTTGCATCGCATCCGTGCCCTTGAAGCCGAAGACGATGCTCGCTCCATCGATCCGGAGTTCGTGGACGCCGGGTTGGGATGAGAGCCAGGCGGCGGCTTCCTCGTGCCGGTCGAGCAGGGCTGCGGTGATGGTGCGCTCATTGTTGCCGAGCTTTTCCCGGACCTGCTCCACGGTGCCGGAAGCCAACAGCTTGCCGCGGTTCATCACGCACAGGGAGGTGCACATCTCGGCGAGCTCGCTGAGGATGTGCGAGCTCACGAAAATCGTCGCGCCTTCCTTAGCGATGCGGCGCAGGACATTGCGCAGGTCGCGGCGTGCGAGTGGATCGAGGCCGCTCGCCGGCTCGTCCAGCACCAGCACGCGCGGGCGGTGGAGCAGGGTTTTCGCCAGCACCACGCGCTGGGTCTGGCCGCGGGAAAGGGCCTTGCACCAGTTGTTGCGCTGCGGGGTGAGGTCGACTTCCGCCAGGCATTCCGCCACCCGCTCCTTGCGCTGCGCGCGGGTGCCGAGGCCATAGGCGTCCGCATGGAACTCCAAGAACTCCCACACCTTCAAATCGGAAGGCACCGGTGCCAGATCCGGCATGTAGCCGATGACGCGGCGGGCGCTCTCCAGATCTTCCAGCACGTCCACGCCATCCAGGATCACCTCCCCGTAGGTCGGCTGCATGAGCGTGGTGATCACGCGGAAGGTGCTGGTTTTGCCGGCGCCGTTCGGCCCGACAAGGCCGAAGACCTCGCCGCGTGGCACGGTCAGGCTCAGGTCGTCCACGGCGATGAAATTGCCGTAGTCCACGCGCAAGTCGCGGACATCGATGGCGGGAGTTTCGGGACTCATGCGGGAATCAATAGTCATCGAGCACGTCCCAGGAAGAAGGCATGGCGAAGCCCATCTCTGCCATCTCCCGCTGCGCCTCGTCGCGGCGGCGCTGTTTCTCCGCTTCCCACTGCTGGCGCTGCTCGGGCCGCAGTACGGACATCATGGCCTGATTGCGGTCGCCGGCAGGAGCGGCTCCGATCTCCCCTGCGCCGCCCTCCAGTTCCATGGCCGGATCATAGTCGCGGGAATTGCGGGCCATGATGCCGAAGACCTGGTCGCGCTGGGCGGGATCGAGATTCACGATCGAGTCCACCCGGGTCACCCGCATGTCGGCCTCCTGCTGGACGCGCTGGGACTTCTCCGTGATCCGGTCGTCTTGGAAGGTGGCCAGCTTGTCGCCCTTCAGGGTGCCCGCCATGAAGCTGTCGAGGCCATCGTCCCAACGGGTGTCTTGGGTTGCTCTCGCCATGTCCTCCATGGTTGTGCCGTCGCGCGAGATCAGATCGCTGAAGCGCTTGGCCTCATCCTCGACCTTCTTGTCGAAGAACTTCTTCAGCTCTGCCTGCTGCCCCTCGGTGAGATCATACTTGCGCGTCAGCTCGCCGGTCATGCGGTCCATATTTCTCTTCTCCTGGCGGACGCGCATGCGGTCGAAGATCGGCGAAAGATCGCGCATCAGCGGTTGCGCCGCGCGGAAAATATCATCCGGGCTGATCGCCCGGCCGGCGGCGAGGTCGTCCTTGATGTCGTGAATGCCATCGGCAAGCGTGCGCCCGCCGCGCTTGGTCCGGCCCGGGCCCTCGAGCGCGAGGATCCGGTTTTCCGCTTTCCTGAGCGCCGCTTCCGCCTTGTCCGCCCGCTCTTCCGGCGAGCCCTCGGGACCGGGCAGGCTGTCCTTGAAAAGCACCGCGCCGGCACCGCCAACAGCCAGGCCAACGACCAGATAAATCAGGGAGCGGAAGTTGTTCGGGAGGGCCATGTGCGAAGGGAGGGAAAAGTGGCTGCGTGAAGGCATGTCACCTGCCGTGTGAAAAGGCGGTGAACTCGAATCATCGGAAACGCTGGGGAATTTCCCATGGGAATCACAGCCATTTCTTCCCATCGCATCGGATGGACAAAGCTGCGCGCTTGTGACGTTATCCTCCGATGCGGCTCTTGCTTTTCTGCCTCCTGCTGGTGTCGCCTGCCCTTGCCGCGGAGAAGCGGATCGCGGTCTTCGTCGGGCTCTGCGACAACGCGACCCAGGGCATCGTGAAGGTCGGCGCGAAGATCGGCGACGGCAACAAGCCCGACGATAACCTCTACTGGGGCTGCACCGATGGGCTGCGCTCCTACTTCAAGGCCAGCAAACGGTGGAAGCTGGAGAAGCACGAGACCGCGACCGGCGACGAGCGGATCTACGAGCGCCTGACCTTCCGCCATGTGACGGAGGATGCGGTGCTGGTCGCGGAGGCTTGGCGGGGCTCGAACTTGAAGGAGTGCTACGTGGCCTTCGAGCAGGCGCTGGTTTCAGGAAAGCAGGATCTGGTCGCCTTCATCGGCCACAATGTACTGATGGACACGGAGATCGACCCGCCCGCCGCGAAGGCTGCGGGAAAGGTCGATGCGGTGGTGCTGTGCTGCAAGAGCGACACCTACTTCGACACGCGCCTGAAGGCCGCCGGGGCGCGACCAGTCCTACTGACCACGCAGTACATGTATCCAGGCTCCTTCATCCTCCACGCCGCGTTGGAAGCCTGGCTCGCCGGTAAGGACCGGCTGGCCCTGCGGACGGCGGCGGGCGCGGCCTACGCGCGGAATCAGAAGATCAAGGTAGGGCCGGCGACGGGGGTGTTTGTGAAGATGGAGCCGTGATGGAAGGAGGCCATCACGCGCTGGCGGCCGTATCCGGCACTGTGACTACCTTGGTCTTCGCCCAATCGTCGCCGAGACGACGCAGGGGCTCTCCCTTTTCCTTCTTGCTGTATAAGATGTAGATTTCCACGAAGGCGAAGAAGGGAATGACCCACGCGAGGTTCCGCACGATGCTGGCTTGCCAATTCCCCGAAAGGCTTGCGCCCTTGGCGTCCACGGCGCGGGTCTTCATTGCTTTCTTGCCGAGGCTCTGGCCATCCAAGAAAGGCAGCGCATCGCGGGTCAGGAAATAGGCTATCGACAGCAGCCCGGCGAGGCCTCCGCTCAGGCGGCCGACGATAAGCTGGACTCCGACAATCACAAAAAAATCGATCAGCGCCCCGATCATCCGGGTATCGAAAGCCGCTTCCTTCGCCTCGCCGGTAGGAATCTCGTCACTGTCCATCTTGGCCGGCTCCTGCTGCTTCGGCGGGACGTGGGTTTCGAGCATCGGGCCCGGTGCCACGGTCGCCGGTGGTGGCGGCACATTCGGAGGGGGCATGGGTGATGGCGGCGGCATCGCCGAAGGCGGCGGTGGCGGCGGCATATCCGGAGGCGGAGGAGTGACGGAGGACTGTGGCTTCTCTGGCTCGTTTTCCATGGCGACTTCTGGCACTCTAGCAGAAGGGGACCCGCGGTCGAGGAACAAGATTGGCACCCGTACCGATCCTGTGCAGATGAACGGCTCTCCCGGAGCGCGCCCCCTACCCTATGCCGCCGGCACTTCCCGGCTCAAGCGCTGCGATGCGACCAGCGAGCCGAGGATCAACACTCCGCCCGTGGCGAAGGACCAGCCCGGCCGCTCGCCGAGGAATAGCATCGACTCCAGCGTGGCCGCCAGCGGGATCAGGAGGCGGTAGCCCGCGAGCAGCGGCATCGGGTGCAAAGTCGACAGGTGATTCCACAAGCTGAAGGCCGCCGCCGAGACGAAGGCTAGCCAGAGGGTCAGCCAGATCGCGGCGGGCGGCATCAGCAGCGCCGCCTTCGGGAAGGATCCCGCCCCCGCCAGCAGCAGCCCGAGCCCGCCGCCGAAGAGCGAGAAGCCCGTCGCCGCCCGCGCTCCGATGGTCTTCTTGAGCGCGGCGAATTGCACCAGCCCGAGCGTGCCCAAGCCGGTCGAGCCGAGCAGCAGCGCGGTGCCCAGCCAGGGATTCCCCATGCCCGACTTCTCCGAACCCGCCGCGACCGCCACTCCCACACCGCCAACCGCGATCGCCAGCCATTGCGCCGGTCGCGGCCACGCCACGCCCCCCACCAGCGGGCCCAGCAGCATCCACCAGAAGCTGCCCAGCGAGGACAGCAGCCCGGCCAAGCTGCCGCTCGCCGCGGAAATCGCCAGGTAGAACAACAGGTACTGTCCAAAGGTCTGCGTGATCCCGAAGCCTAACAGCGCCCGCTTGGGCGTCGCCTTGAACTCCGCCCAGGGCTGCCGCGCCACCACCAGCAGCATCAGCCCCGCCAGCGTGAAGCGCACCCCGGCGAACCACCAGCAATCGACCGCCGTGGGATGCAGGCCCTCCTTCTCCCAGATCAGGTAGACCGACTTGATCCCCGGAAACGCGCTGCCCCATAGCAGCGCGCACAGCGCCACCGGCGGCAGAACCTTGGACCACCGGTGCTCCCCGCCGCTCACGCCGGAAACGCTGCGGAGCCGGGATCGAAAGACAAGGAGGAACCGCCAAGACGCCAAGTTCGCAAAGGTCTGAAACTTGCGTTCTCGGGGTCACCGGACTCTGATTCTTGAAACCGCGAATGGACGCGAATAAAACCGGGGCAAGGCAAGCGGTCGGGATGAATGGCACGTTTCGCGGAACGTCCGCCCTGTGACTTTTCTAAATTCGCGTCCATTCGCGGTTGGATCTTTCTAGATGGGGTTGTCCCGGTCCCGGCCCATTCGCCCGCTTCCATCTTGCTCCCGGCCTGGCTTTTGCTACATGATTCTCCCATGCAGGTGGTGACCGATCAGATCCGGAATTTCCTCCAATACATCGCCGTCCAATTCATCGAGTTTCCGGCGGAAGCGCAGCTCAAGGTCACCGAGCTGGGCCCGAAGCGCTTGCGCTTCAAGCTGGTCCTGCGGCAATCCGACGTCGCGCTGCTGATCGGCCGCAACGGCTTCAGCGCCTCCTCGATCCGCGGCGTGCTCAAATCCATCTCCGAGCGCGAGGACGTGAACATCAACCTGCAGATCCATTCCCACGAGGAAGAAGCGGAGATGCTGGCGAAGGAGAAAAATCACTGACCGGATCCCGGAGGTCCCCTGCCCTGCGCATTTCCCCTCCGGCGGGTTCTCCTTGCCAAGCCGCGCCCGCGCCCGCTACTTTTCGCCCCGCCGCAAGTGGCACCCCCGGGTGCCCCGAAATGGTCCCGTAGTCCAATGGATAGGACGATGGCCTCCGAAGCCGTAGGTACAGGTTCGATTCCTGTCGGGACTACTTCCTAATACAGCGTGCATTCTTTGTCCCCAGAAGTGCGCGACGACTGGAGCGAAAAGGCAGCCCGCTTTCTCCGCCCGCCGACGGCCAACCCGATCGCAGCGAGCCCCAGGGATGATACTTCCGGGACCGCCACTTGACTCATCGCATCCGGACCGGTGGCGAAGCGGATATAATCGTAATCCGCGATGGTGACCGGATTCGCGGAGAACAGAAGTGTCTCCCGCTGGATCGTGGCGAAGTCTAGGTGCGGTCGTGCGGCCAGAAGCGATCCGTTGACCCACAGATTGGGTGGTGCCGTTTTCCACGACGACGGTAGGACGCCGGGGCGGCACAAATGAAATGGGAGAAGCGACAGATGGATCACCGTCGCGAGACGTTGTCCGGCGGGAACGGAAAGCCTCCCCCTCCGCATTGCCCGAGGTTACTGTAGGGAGAGGAGTCTCTCGACGGCCGCTACCAAGTCGATATGCGATCCCGAAGGGTCGGCCGCTAGCGCGACTTCAAGCGCCGCATCGATCCGATCGCGATCCGCGGCGGGATGGCTTGCCAAAAAGCCGTCGCTGAAGGCCTTCCGATCCAATGATTCGGCAGGTGCCGCGACGTGGCTTTCATCTGACGTTTGATCAATTCGAGTTGGCATGGAGGAAATGGGTTCGAGCAAGGGAATCGAACCATTGCAGCAAGCGTACCCAACGGCATTGGCGGAGCACGGGCCGAAAGGAGGCCCGTGGAAGAGCGTTTTGCAATCGGGGCGCTGCAAATGGAGCTATCGCGCCTCGGCAGTTGCAACGGTGGCACCGGCGATCTCAGGCGGGGCATTGAAAACCCGCATCGCGGGACGGGGCACGGCAATCGCTAGACCGTGTGACCATGAATGAGAAAACTCCAAACGACGAGATTTCGAAACAACCGGACCTCAATCCTGACCCTATCACCGGGGAGCCCGGATCGCATCCGGTGGGGACCGGGATCGGGGCGGCAGGAGGCGCGGCGGGGGGCGCTGTGATCGGGGCGGCAGGCGGCCCGATTGGAGTAGTCGTTGGTGCGATCATCGGCGGCGTGGTCGGCGGCCTCGCGGGGAAGGGTGTCGCAGAGAACATCGATCCCACCGCGGAGGAGGCCTATTGGAAGGAGAACTACCAGCGCGAGCCCTACTACGCGGAGGACAAGGACTTCGCGGACTACGGCCCTGCCTATCAGATGAGCATGGCGCGGTATTCACCGGACTCCACTTTCGAAGATGAAGAGCCCGTGATGGCCGATGAATGGGATGCCACCAAGGGCAGCTCCCGCCTCCATTGGCTGGAGGCGAGGGCAGCAGCGAAAGCAGGTTGGGACCGGCTCCATCATCATTCCAAGGTGAAGGAAGAAGTGCCGGTTTGAGCGGGTCTCAAGCGAACTCTTGCACAGCCGCGATTCACCGCGAGGGTGATGGCATGACCCTTCCGCCTGAAATCTTGGAACACCTCCGCGCTTGCGATCACCACATGCTGGCCCGCGAATGCGACGACCGCTTTCCCATTGCAGAATTGGAAGAAGCCGCGCGCAGCGGGGTCGCCTCGTTGGACCTTGAGGAGTGGCTGGTGCAGCACCGGCAGGTCGCGATTTCAGACCCGGAACATCACCCGGAGACCTATGGGCAACAGCCGCCGGCTAGCGGGCAGGAAGCTGCTGCGAGGGTTACGGAGAAGAACTACGAGGACGGCCCGGCGGACTGATCTGTTAGCGAGGTGTGGGGGAGCGGTTGGCGATGCCGGGGTGGCATGCGCATTTCGACCGGCCCTCCGGGACGGGATTCCGGGGGGGATGGGGTCCGATGGCTTAACAACCGGTCAAGTTCCGCTACCCCTCCGGCGTTAAGAAATATTCGACCAATTCCAATCCGGACCGTGAACCAAACTGCATGCAGCAACCCGGATGCTTCGCGGCAGCAGGCTGCCTGCCGACAGCGGCAGCGGGCTCTGCCCCTTACCCACATCGTGTCGGCTGACGCGTTAGCGCCCGGGACCGCGGAGGCTCTGCCCCGCAGAATGGTCCATGGCAGCGCTCTCCATCGCGCGGCGGTGGCGGAAAGCGCCGTCGCTTGGCTGCCTGCCTCTCCGTGCCCAAGGCAGCCAGGGACCTTCTGCGGGCCGGTGGGTCCGCGCTCCCAGGGTAAGAGCCGTCCGTGAAGCATCACGGAAATGTGGGTAACGGTAACGGGCAGAACGGGCTGCCGCAGTCCACGGTCGCTGCGCGACTGCCGTTGCGGACACCTCTCGGTGAGTCGCTATCGCATTGGTCTAAGTCCTCGGTGAAGGCTCGCCTAACAGCACGGTCAGCACCGCTTGGCACCTCGCGTGGATGCCCGGTTCATTGCTGGCGCGGGGGCCGGCGACATTGAGGGTGCGGATGCCGTGCTCGGCCACGAAGGCGCGCAGTTGTTCCGCTGCGTCCGCATCACTGCGGCAGTCCAGGCGCAGGTGCAGACAGGGCTTGTGGTGGCGGCGGGCGAAGTAGGCGGTGGCTGCGGAGCCGCCGCTGAGTTCGCCGATCGTCAGGATCGCGGTGCCATCGCTGTGCTTCACGTTGCGCTTCGTGCGTGGCAGGTAGGAACTCGTCTCGGTTTCCACGAGCTGGTAGCGGTTGGGAATTCGCCCGTCCTCGGCGACGCGGCCGAGCGGGCACCAGCCGCCATGCGGGACGCCGCAGGCGATGGCGGCGTCCAGCGCCCCCCGGTCCGCGCCTGTCTGGCCGCCGCTGACGATGCGCTCGATCACCTGGCGAGAGACGGGACCGGCCGGATGTCCGAGCGGTCCTTCTGAGCGGCGTAGTCATACGGTCCCCGATCCTGCCGCGGCGGCGGGAGACTGAGGGCGACGAGTTGATCGCCCTCTTCCACATAGTAGTGCCCGCCCGCGGGCAATTTTTCCTCCGAGCGGACGAGGCAGCCGTCTTCCCATGTATCGATGATCTCCGCGCCCATGAGCAGCGTGATGCCCTTCTCTGCCTCTCTCACGTAAATGTCGGTTTCCATAGCGTGGCACGATGACCCCGATCCGCGGGCGCGCAAGAGGACACGCGCCGCACTGCGGCACTCTCCTGATCCTTCTCACTGGTGAACCGGTTAATGTGTTCATACGAACACAATTCACCCTGAATTGTCAAGCCCCGTTATCTCTGGCGAAATTTCACCGCCACGCAGAGCACGAACTCCTCCTGTCCGCCATCGACGGTGCCGGGCTGGAAATTCCAGGTGCCGACCGTGCGCTGAATCCGGCGGGCAAGGTAATTATCGGTCAGTTCGAGACACTTGGCGCGCTGCACGCGGCCCTCGCTATCGACCACCATCGCCACCCAGACATCCTTGTCGATGGCGACGGGGCGGTAGATCCACGGGTAGGACGGCGCGGGGATGTGCGAGGCCTCGGGATAGACGACGCGGTGGCCGCGGTAGCTGCGCATGCGCGCGGCCTCCTCCGGAAATTCCCTTTCACTCTTCGCGGCCATCTGGTGGCCCACCGTGCCATGCATCGCCGTGCCGTGATCCGGGAGGGCCGGCGCGACCGTGGAGGTCATCTCCCGCATGACGCAGGAGGGCAGGAGCAGCCCGGCCAGGAGCAGCATCAGGGTGGCAAAGGCGTGATATCTCATAAGGAGGATTTCACTACGCTAGAGCGCGGCCGGGATCGGGACAAGATGGATTTGTAGGAAGAGCGGGTGCCCTCACCGCAGTTCGGCGACCGGAGTTGCGCCCGGTCCCGCCGCGGCTAGGCTCGCGCCATGAAACCGCTCTTCCCACGGCCCATGATATCAGGTGCCTGGCCGGGCGTGGTGCTGGCGGCGGCGCTCCTGGCGGGCTGCCAGCGCAAGGAGGAGACGGTGGCCCGGCAGCCGGATTCCCACGCCAAGAGCGGCCTGCGCGGCGAGGCAGCCAAGGCACCGCGGGAGAGCCTGAGCCCGGCGACCCGCCAGGAATTCGAGGACATCCTGGGGCAGATGGAAGGAAACCGGGGCCGCTTCGCCGAAGCCTATTTCAGCGAAAGTCCGCTGGACCGTTTCTTCACCCGCATGACGCCGGCCGAACTCGGGGAGATTCTCGCCCGCCTCGGCTACCCGCCCGGCTCGGACGACGAACGGGCGATCCTGAAACGCTACGTGGCGATGAAGGCGAAGGACGACATCGCGGCCTGCAAACAACTGCTGATCGGGCGCGAGGATCCGCTGCTGGCCAATCTGTGCATGGTCTCACTTGCCGGGGTCGATCCGCAGGCGGCGATGGAGGTTCTCGACGCCGTGATCGGCAAGGGCACCCTCCGTCAGGCGGCGCTGCTCAATCTTTTCAATGCGGCGGCGCGCGCCGACCTGGTGCTCTCCGTGAAACTGTCGCAAGCGCTGGAAAACCCGCGGGAGCGGGCGGCCACCGCGGTGGAACTGCTCGGCAATGAGGATGTCGCCACGATTCCCATTACCACCGTGCTACCACTGATTCTGAACAACCGGGATGCCTTCTCCGGCAGGGACCGGATCTACGCGATCCAGGCGATGCGGAATCATCCGGCCAAGGAGATCACGCGTGAACTCGATCCCGGCGACGCGTGGCAGCGCGCGATCCTCCTCGACTACCTGGCCGACCGTGGCCGGGGCGGGCGGGAGGACGTGCGGGATTACCTCGATTCGGAAGCGGGCAGGATGCTCTTCACCGAAGCGGAGCGGGAGAAGGTCATGGCGACCTTCGGTGCGGACCAGCGGGGCGGAGGCCACGAGCATCCGTGAGGGGTCACAGAAATGCCTGTCCATCCCGCGCCCGGCGGTGATGAATGGAATCACTGTATGAAATCCTGTTTCCCCCTGATTTCGCTGTGCCTGGGAATGGCCTTCACCGCCACCGCACCCGCCGATGAAGCGGTGGACTGGAGCGGGGTGCAGGGGGAGGTGAAGGCCTGGCACGCGAAGGCGGCTCCGGCGGGTGAGAAGACGGAGTCGCGGCTGCGCGTGGTCTATTTCCATGGCAAGGACCGTGCTCCCCTGCCCGACTACCAAGGACGGCTGACGCGGGTGATGAATGACATCAGCGATTTCTACCGCGACGGGATGAAGCGCTACGGCATCACCAACGAAGGTCTACCGCTGGAGCGAAATGCGGACGGCAGCCTGCTGCTGCACATGGTGGAGGGACAGAAAGATTCCGCGCAATACAACTACGCATCCGGCGGCGAGACCGAGGCGGAGATCCGCAAGGCGCTGGCGGGAAAGGTGGATCTGGACCGCGAGTTCGTACTGGTTCTCTATGGGCAGTGCTGGGAAATCCCGGACGGGCGCTGGGGCTTCTACTCGCCGTATTACGGAAAGGTCGGCTCCTGCCAGCGCTGGGGATTTTGCCATGCGGCGGATTGCCCGGTGCTCGATCCCCTGCTGCTGAAGGAGACCGGGAAGCGCTTCAAGTATTGGGAGCACTACGGCGACCGCGATCAGACGGTGGCGCAGTTCAATAGCTTCTACCTGGGCGGGATCGCGCACGAGCTCGGTCACGGCCTCGGGCTGCCGCATGAGTGCGAGAGCCCGGTGGAGAAGAAGGAAACGGGCATCAGCCTGATGGGCGGCGGAAATCTGACTTACCGCCAGGATCTCTGGATGCCGCGGGCGAAAGCGAGCTTTCTCACGACGGCCAGCGCGGTGCGGCTGGTCTCGCATCCGCTGGTGACCGGTTCGCAGGCCGGGCGTTTCGAGGAGACGGAGGGGGATTTCGAGGCGCTGGAAGCGAGCGGCTCCAGCCGCAAATTGACCGTGAAGGGCAAGATCACAGGAAAGATCCCCGCCTACGCGGTGATCGCCTTTATCGATCCGCCGGGCCACAGCGACTACGATGCCCGTACCTGGAGCGTGCCGGTCAAGGAGGGCAGCTTCGCGCTGATGGACATGGAGCTTTCTCCGACCTTTGGGAACGTGCGACTGACAGCCTGTTTCATGAATGGCGCAACGACGACGATCGGTGCCGACTTCACCGTTCCCGGCACCTTCGTCCAGGCGTTGAACCGCTCCCGGCTCAATGGCATCGAGGCCGCGGTGGCGCGAGCGATTCCCGAAGCCGCGGGGATGGTCGAGCGGGCCAAGCGGATCGCGAACATGGATGGCGACTGGCAGAAGAGCATCGCGCTGTTAGACCGCTGGGTCCGGCCCGCTGCGCCGCTGGCCGATCTGGAGAAGACCGGGCTGGATTCCTGCTATCTCTCGGATGCGGTCTGGCGCGAGGCGAAGTCCGGCTGGGCGGGAACCCCGCGCGACCGCTGGGGTGCGCCTCCGGAATACGGCCAAGGGCTCTTTCTGCGGATCGCCGGGGAGCTTCAAGACAAGGGGCTGCCGGCGCACTGCCCTGCCAGCCATGTTTTCAATACCGCGGGCCGCTGGAAGAAGTTCCAGGCGACCGCCGGTCTGCGCGACGGGGCCGGTGCGGGGGCGCGGGCGATCTTCATCGTGAAGGGCGATGGCAAGGAGTTGTACCGTTCGGCGCAGTTGCCGGAGGGCAAGATCGCCAGCGTCGATATCGATATCACCGGGGTGAAGGAACTGAGCCTGGAGACAGAGAGCGGGATGGAGCACAGCCACACCTGCTGGGCGGTGTGGGGCATGCCGGTGGTGAAGAAGTGAGGCGACGGCCGGGCCAGAGCTCACTCCGCCGGCTTTGCCCCTACCCTCACCCAGCGGGGCTCGACCATTTTTTCGATCACCACGCCGCGCGGGGAAGTGCCATGCTCGGGGACCCGGAGGCTCAGGATGACCGTGGCAACATGGCTGGGCGCGCCGTCGCAGTAAACCTCCAGCATCTTCGCGACCTCGCTCCCTGCCGGCGCGTAGCCGAAGAGGACCTCTCCGGAATCGCGGGTCGTGAGACGGAAGCAGCGCCAGTGGCCGCTGTCGGAGAATTCGTGGACGAAGTGGACGTCGCGCATCGCCCAGACCCGGAATTCCATTGCTTGGCCAGACGGACGCTCCGTCACGTAGCGGTCCCAAGGGACGGGCTGATAGCAAACGAAAGTCTCCCAATCGACCTTGGCTTCGGTCGGGCCGGTCTGCTCCAGCAGCAAGCTCTGCAGCGGCCCACCGGCGACTTCCGCCTGGACGACCCAGAAGGGTTTTCCGTCCAGGGTTTCCGGGCGGAACAAGGGCATGTTCTGGAACTTCACCGGGACCGGCGGCTTGAGTTTCCAAGCCTGCTCGATCAGTGGCTTCACCCGTTCCGGATCGCGGATCAGGGGCAGGATCTCATCGATGGAATCCGCGGCGAGAAAGCGTTTCACGACGGATTCCACGGAATCCACCAGGCGGCGGGCGACAGCATCGTCGTGCTCGTCCTCCTCCTCCATTTCGCGGGCCACTTCGTGGGCATGCTCGGCCTTGACCTCGCCTTGGCGCATGGTGCGGATCGACCAAACGCCCGCTCCCACGACCAGCACGGCGATAAGCAGGAACCAGCCGTGCGGGATACCGGCCACGCGGGTTCCTTCGCCGCCCCACGGATGCTCGATGTTCTCCGCGGGTTCCGGGGGTTCGAGGATCGCATCAATGCCGGGCTCGATACTGCGGCCTTCGAAGTGCTCGCGGACCTCGCTTTCCAGACGCTCAGCGGGTTCGGGGCGAGCGGGCATGGGCGCGACCTTCAGGACCGGCTCGGGAGCCAGGGGGCCCTGCGGCTTAAGCCGCAGCACGACCGCCGGCGGGGGGGCGGGTCCGTCGTCGTCGACGACGCGTAACCGGGGGATGGGATCGGGATCGGGCATGAAAACGCAGACCGGAAAGAGAAAAGCCGTAAATGCCGTTCGACGCAATGCCCGGCTTTGAATAGACCCATGGCGAACGCCTGACGATGCCAGCCCGGATTCTCATTTGCACCGCCGCCTTCGGGGAAGGCCACAACAGTGCCGCGCGCAACCTGGCACTTGCCTTTCAGGAGGCCGGTGCCGAAGCCCGGGTGGTAGATCCGTGCATGATGGGCGCGCCCGTCAGCACGCGCTGGATCTGCAAGGGCTACCGGCTGATCACCACCCGCGCGCCGCGGCTGTGGTACCGGGTCTACCTTTCGACGGACAAGGTCGATTTCAGCCGCCAGCGGATGCCGCTGATGCGCAAGCCGGAACGGAAGCTAGGCGAACTGCTGGAAACCTGGAAGCCGGACGCGGTGGTCTCGACTTACCCGCTCTACCCGTATTTCCTGCAGCGCTTGCTGGAAGGGAATCCCAAGCCGCCGCAATCGTACACGGTGGTCACGGATTCGATCGAGATCAACGCGGCCTGGATCAAGGCCCCGACCGACGAGTGGATCGTCTCCGATCCGCACACGCGGGCCGCGATGATCAAAGCCGGATTGCCAGCGGAACGGTTGGTCGACACGGGCTTCCCCGTGCACCCGGATTTCTCGCGGATGGAGCCGGTGGCGGCGGACGATCCCTGCGAGCCCTTCCGCGTGCTGTATTTCACGACCGGGCGGCGCTTGCACGTGCGGCGGATTTCCAAGGCGGTCCTGCAGACCTCGCCGCGGACCCAGATCACCATCGTGCTGGGTAAGAACGTCCGGCACCTGTGGACCAAGGCGAAGGAGATCCGCGACGCCTTCCCCGGGCGGGTGAAGCTGAAGGGCTGGACCCGCAAGGTGCCGGCGCTGCTCAACTCGCACCACCTGGTAGTCGGCAAGGCCGGCGGGGCGACCGTCCACGAGGCGATCGCGGCGCGCTGCCCGATGCTGGTGCACCACCTCGTGCCGGGGCAGGAGGAAGGGAATCTACGGCTGCTGGAAAAAATCGGCGCAGGCAGACTGGCGGAGAGCCCGGAGGCGCTGCGCAGCGCCATAGCCGATCTGCTGGCGGACGATGCGGCGCTATGGCGGTCGATGAAGCGGAAGATGGCGCTGCACGGAAGGAACGCCGGAGCGATCTCGGCGGCACGGCATATCTTGGAGAGGTTGCCGGAGAGCTGAGCTTGGAAAGGCGGGATCGCCCTATCCGTGCTGCCGCAGGACCTCGCGCAGGTCGTCCGGCTTGGCTGGCTTGAGCAGGTGGACGTCGAAGCCCGCCTCGGCGGAGCGGCGGCGGTCATCTTCCGCACCCCAGCCGCTGAGGGCGGCCAGGATCACGCGGGGGTACATGCGGCGGATGCGGCGGGCTGCCTCGTAGCCATCGAGCTTGGGCATGCCGAGATCGAGGAAGGCGAAATCGGGCTCGAAATTGGCGGCGATCTTCACCGCTTCCTCGCCATCGTAGGCGACGGCGGTTTCCATGCCTTCCATCTGGAAGAACAAGCCGAGGATATCCGCCGCGTTCCTGCCATCGTCCGCAATCAAGATGCGGGCGGGCCCTGAGCGGGGGGCGGACGGGATCACCGGCGTTTCCCCGGTCGCTGCAGGCGCGGAAGTGGTAATAACGGGCAAGCGGACGGTGAATTCGCAGCCCTGCCCTTCCCCCGCGCTGAAGAGGGCGATACTCCCGCCGTGCATCTCGACCAAGGTTCTCACGAGAGTCAGGCCGATCCCCAATCCTCCGGAGGAGCCGCTGGCACCCTGGTCGAACAATTCGAAAACCGAATGCTGCAATGCCTTGGGAATGCCGATGCCGTTATCCGTCACGCGGATCTCCAGCATCGGACCAGGTTTCTCGCTGACCGTCAGTGCGATTTCGCCTTCCGGCGGGGTGTATTTGGCAGCGTTCGAGAGGAGATTCGAAATGATCTGCGATATCCGGTAGGGATCGGCTTCGATCATCAATTCGTCCTGTAGGTTTAGCGTCAGGCGGTGCCCGAACTCCCGGATCAGCGGATTGCTCGCCTCGACAGCCGTGTCCACGACCTCCCGGACCGGTAGGACGGTGTGACGGAGGGCGATCTTCCCGGCAGTGATGCGCGACATGTCGAGCAGGTCATCGATCAGGTGCGCCATCTGGTCGACCTGACGCTTGAGCATGCTGGCGATACCGGTGACCGTGGCGACGTCGTGGGGTGCGTGGAGGAGGAGATCGACCCCCGGTAGCATCGGTGCCAAGGGATTGCGCAATTCGTGGGCGAGGGTGGCGAGGAAGGCGTCCTTGCGACGGCCGGTTTCGCGCAGATGCTCGACCTGCTGGCGATCGCTGAGATCGCGGGTGATCTTGGCGAAGCCGCGCAGCTCGCCCTTCGAGTCGTGGAGGGCGGTGAGAACCACATTCCCCCAGAAGCGGGTGCCGTCCTTGCGCACGCGCCAGCCTTCGTCCTCCACCCGACCGTCCTTGAGCGCCTTGGCCAGCAAGGAGCCGGGCATGCCGATGGAGATGGCTTCGGGCGGGTAGAAGATCGAGAAGTGTCGACCGACGATTTCGTTTTCCTCGTAGAGTTTGATGCGGCGCGCGCCGTTGTTCCAACTCATCACGTGGCCCTCGGGGTCGAGCATGAAGATCGCGTAATCCTGCACGCTTTCGAGCAGCAGGCGGAAGCGCTCCTCGCTGCGGCGCAGCATTTCGTCCGTAGCCCGGTGTTCGGTGAGATCGCGGGTGATCTTAAGGAACCCTTCCACCGCGGAAGATTCCGAACGGATCGCGGTGATGGTCACGGAGGCCCAGAATTGCGTGCCGTCCTTCCGGTAGCGCCAGCCTTCCACGGTGAAGCGGCCCTCCGCGGAGGCGATCTCCAGCTCCTTATCGGGGAATTTCGATTGGCGGTCCTCGTCCGAATAAAACACCGAGAAGTGACGGCCGACGATCTCGGGGGCCGTGTAGCCCTTGAGCCGTTCCGCGCCGCGGTTCCAATCGAGGATGATGCCCTCGCGGCTCATCATGAAGATCGCGTAGTCCTCGACGGAGGAGACCAATTGGTCGAAGTGCCCGCGGCGATCACGGAGCCAGCCAGAGACTTCGTCTTCCGGAGGCGGCGGCGTCATCTGGTGCGGGCTATCGGACACGGGCTCCAAATGAACAGGCAGAGCGCGGCGAGTCAACCGGCGCTTGAGCGGTGAATAAATCCCGGCTCCGCATTTTCCTGCACGGGTTCAAAGGGGCGGGAGCATTGGCGCTTGGAAGCCGGGAGCGGTCGGCCCAAGTTCCCCGCCGCGCATGACTTTCCTGTTCGATATCGGCCGCGTTCTGCTGGATTTTCACTTCGAAAAATCACTGGCAACCTTGCTCCCGCCCGGAAACGCGGACTCGGAAACGCGCCTGGCTGCGCTCTTGGAAAAGAAGGACGATTTCGAGAACGGCTCGATCCCGAACGAGGAATACATCCCTTGGGCGATCAACAGCCTCGGAGCGGAGATCACCGCGGAAAGCTTCATGCATGCGTGGCGGAATATCTTCACACCGATCGAGCCAATGTGGCGGGTGGTGGAGAGCCTGGCGGCGGGCGGGCACCGCCTGATCCTGTTCTCGAATACCAACGGGATCCATTGCCCGTGGATCTTCGAGAACTACGACATCTTCCGGCATTTCGGGGCGGCGGTCCTGTCGCATGAGGCCAAGGCCATCAAGCCGCACGACGCGATCTACCGGCATGCGATCCAGCAGCACGGCCTCATGCCGGAAGAGACGAGGTATGTCGATGACCTGGGCCCGAACATCGAGGCCGGCAAGCACTGGGGCTTCCGGTCATGGCAGTATGATCTGAATGACCATGCGGCCTTCGAGCGCTGGCTCGCGGGGGAGCTGATGCGGGGGTAAGCGAGTGGCGCGGAAGCCTACTTCTTATCCTCCAGCAAGGCCGCGGCGGTCAGTTCCACGAAGGAGCCGACGCCGCCGACGTAGTGGACCTGACGGTTGCCATCCAGCACGTAGGCCAGCGGCCAGGCGGCGACGCGGTATTGCGCGCCGAGCTTGTTCTCGGGATCGGAGAAATTCGGCCAGGTGAGCTGACCGGACGCGCGCATCTGCCCCAGGGTGGCCAGCGGGTCGCGATTCACCCCGACGACCTCAAAGGGCTTGCCGGCGAAGCGCTCGCGCATCAGCCGGGCCATCTCCATGACCTGCTCGGTGCTGCCTTCCTGGGAACGCCAGAAGAGCAGGACCACGACCTTGCCCTTGAAGTCGGAGAGCTTCAAGGGCTGGCCGCTCCCATCGGTGCCTTCCAGATCGGGTGCCTCGCGTCCCTTGCCGAGGAATTGGATGATATAGAGTTCGTCCTCCGCCAGCTTCGCGACGCTGATGCCGTTGATCTCGATCTCGCTGCTTTTGATGATCGCCTTGCGCAGCAGGTTCAGGCGGCGGCGCATGATCGCCGGCTCGTCGCCGAAATTCTTCAGCAGCATGGCCGAGCCGAGCGCGGCCACGCCTTGGATCTTCTCATCGGGGCAGTCTTTCTCGATCTTTTCGAGCAAGGGCAGGGAATTGGCGTCGTTCACCGCGACCATCGCCATGCACAGGGGGGCAAGACTCTTCGAATTGAGGTGGTGCTTTTCCACGGCCTCACGGACCGCCTTGGAGACATTGGCCAGCCCGGGATCGCGGGCCGCCTGGCTCGCGGCCGTGCGCAGCAGCCAGGTGGCGGGCTCGATGGTCCAAGCCTCCGCCAGATTCGGCTGGATCGCGTTCCACATCTGCTGGACGGCCGCGGCACCATCGGGACGCTTGGTGGCGATCTGGTTGCGCTCCTCGGAAGTCTTGGCGACCTGCAGCTTGAGGACCCAGAGCTGGAAATCGCGGTCGTAGGCCTCGCGGATGTCAGCCGCCTGCTTGGGCGTGCCGGCCCAAGCGTGGAGCGCGGTGGCGGCGAGGGCCGTGGCGAGGAGAAGTGGAAAACGCATGCCGGGAAGCGTAGCCCGCCCGCCGCCGCTGACAAGCCCCCCGAAAGCGCCCGGCAGCGATGTCGCGGCCCGGCGCTCGCAATCCTTGCCCCGGCAGGGCCTTTCCTCTCCAATCCGCCCGCGATGGCCACCGAACACATCAATGTCAGCCACGTCGCCCACCTGGCGCGGCTGGAACTCAATGCCGAAGAGTGCGAGGTCTTCCAGCGCCAGCTCGACGCGATCCTGGGCCACGCGGAGTCGCTGGCGGCACTGGATGTCACCGGGATCGAGCCCACCTCCTACCCCGTGCCGGTCTATGACGTGATGCGCGAGGACGAGCCGCGGCCGAGCCTGCCTGCCGCAGCGGTCCTGGCGAATGCGCCGGACCAGGCGCAGGACCAGATCCGGGTGCCGAAGGTGATTGCGGACGCTTGATAGCGGCAGACCGCCGATTTGAGATTTGAAATCCGAGATTTGAGATTTTCCCCGAAATGTCACTTTCCACCCTTACCATTTGCGCGCTGCGCAAGCGCTTGCAGGCCGGCGAGATCGGCGCGGTCGATATTGTCGAAGACCTGGCGGCGGCGATCACCGCGCGGGACGGCGAAATCGGCGCGTATCTGTCCCGGGATCTCGATTCCGCACGGGCGGCGGCGGCGCAGGCCGACCTCTCGCTGCCGCTGGGCGGAATCCCGATCGCGCTGAAGGACAATATCAACGTCACCGGGCAGCCTTGCACCTGCGGCTCACGCTTCCTGGCGAGCGGCTACACCTCCCCCTACGACGCCACGGTGACGGAGCGCCTCAAGGCGGCGGGCGCGGTGCTCTTCGGGCGGACGAACCTGGATGAGTTCGCGATGGGCTCTTCCACGGAGAATTCCGCGCTCCAGAAAACCCGTAACCCGCACGATCTCTCGCGGATTCCGGGCGGCTCCTCGGGCGGCTCGGCGGCGGCGGTGGCGGCGGATCTGGCCATTGCCGCGCTCGGCTCGGACACCGGCGGGTCGATCCGCCAGCCGGCCTCGCACTGCGGGGTAGTGGGCCTGAAGCCTTCCTACGGCCGGGTTTCTCGCTACGGGCTGGTGGCCTTCGCTTCCTCGCTCGACCAGATCGGGCCGCTGACGAAGTCGGTGGAGGATGCGGCGTTGCTGCTGCAAGCCATCGCCGGGCACGACCAGCGCGACTCGACCTGCCTGAAGGTGCCGGTGCCGGACTATTCCGCGGAACTCGACAAGGGCGTGGCAGGCCTGCGGCTGGGGATTCCCCGGGAGTATTTCGGAGAAGGGATCGAACCGGCGGTGCGGGCCCGCGTCGAGGCAGCGATCCAGCGTCTGCAGGCGGCCGGCGCGGAACTGGTGGACATTTCCCTGCCGCACACGGAGCACGCGGTGGCCACTTACTACATCATCGCACCGGCGGAGGCGTCCTCGAACCTCTCGCGCTTCGACGGCATCCGCTACGGCAAGCGCGCCGACGCGCCACAGGATCTGGCGGACCTTTACCAGCGCTCCCGCGAAGAGGGCTTCGGCCCGGAGGTGAAGCGCCGGATCATCCTGGGCACCTACGTGCTCTCCTCCGGCTACTACGATGCCTACTACGCCCGCGCGCAGAAGGTCCGGACCCTGATCCGCCGGGATTTCGAGACCGCCTTCGGCCAAGTCGACGCGATCCTGACCCCGGTCGCCCCCTCCCCTGCCCGCAAGATCGGCGAGCATGCGGACGACCCGCTGCAGGAATACCTCTCCGACATTTTCACCCTCGGCCCGAATCTCGCCGGGATCTGCGCCATCTCCGTGCCTGCCGGGACCGTGGCGTCCGGGGAGGGCACCGAACTTCCCGTGGGCCTCCAGATCCTCGCCCCGCACTTGGGCGAGGCCACCCTCCTGCGGGTCGCGAAGGCGGCTGAAATGACCGCCTGAACAAGCTGCGGCGCGGGTCTTTTCCCTGAAATGCGCTTTCTCCCCTTGACTGGACGCCGCCAAACGCCTACCTCCGCCGCCCCAACGAACGACCACGACTCTCATGGCCAACGCTCAAGTTATTCTCAAGGAAAAGATCGAAGGTCTCGGCGCCGAGGCCGATGTCGTCAAGGTCCGCGCCGGTTACGCCCGTAACTTCCTGATTCCTCAGGGCAAGGCCTACGAAGCGACCAAGGCCAACCTCCGCCACGTCGAGAACCTCAAAAGCACCCGCGCGAAGCGCGAGGGCGAGGAACTCGAAAAGGCCAAGGAACTTGCCAACAAGATCTCCAAGCTCCGCCCGAAATTCACGCTGGAACTCGGCCAAGGCGGCAAGGCCTTCGGTTCGGTGACCTCGCTCGACATCCACAAGGAACTCGAAGCCGCCGGCATCAAGATCGACCGCCACGCCATCGAGCTCGACAAGCCGATCAAGAAGTCCGGCAAGAGCGATGTGGTCGTACGCGTCCACCCGGAAGTCAGCACCATCCTCACCATCAACGTCGAAGCAAACGGCGTGGAGTCGGACGACTGAGTTTTTCACGGTTTTCTTCACAAGGCGCGATTCCGTTAGGGGTCGCGCCTTTTGCTTGGGGTGAGCGCGCGAAGTTATTCACAGCGATTCACAAGGGGGGGTGAAATCGGGGGTAGGAAGGGCTCCTTGCGCCGGTAGAACGGCTTTTGAGCCGGAAGTTCTCCACAATGAAGGTGGATGTTTCGGCAGCCGGAATACTGCGGAACTCCTTACCTATCAGAATCGGCCGGGCTTTTCCCAAGTTATACACAGGTTGCTCCTATTGACCCTTGGGCGGGGAAGGCGCTACAAGCAAGGGCCGCAACCGGGGACCTCTCCCCCACCCTGCCGCAAGCCCTCTCTCACCCGATCATGGCCGTCGATACCAAGCCCGCTCGCTCCGCCGACTCTCCCTCGCTTCAGGCTGCCGATGCCGCCGCGCAGGCCGCTTCCGACGTGACGCGGTCGATGCCGCACGCGCAGGGACCGGAGAAGAGCATCCTTTCGTCGATGCTCAAGGATCCCGAGCAGTGGATCGGGATGGCGCTGGAGGAAGGGCTCACGCGGGAGCACTTCTACTTCCCCAACCACGGGCTGTTGTTCGAGACGCTGCGGGAACTCAACGCGAAGAGCCAGGAGATCGAACTGGTCTCGCTGGTGCAGCTCCTGCACGACCGCGCGCTGCTGGAGAGCGTCGGCGGGACGGCGGCGGTGACGGACATTTTCACCTACGCGCCGAATGCCGCGCACTTCAAGAATCACCTCGGGCTGGTGAAGGACAAGTACGTGCTGCGTTCGGTGATCCGGACCTGCACGGAGGCGGTCTCCGAGGCCTACGAGAATCCGGAGGAAACGCTGTCGCTGCTCGACCGGGTGGAGTCGAGCGTGCTGGGCATCCGGCAAGGGACAGAGACGACCCAAGGCTTCCACATCAAGCAATCGGTGGCGGAGGTCATCAGCCACTTCGAGGCCTTGGTCCACGGGCAGATGGAAGTGCAGGGCGCGCCGACCGGCTATCTGGATCTGGACCGGATGTCGAAGGGCCTGAAGCCCGGGGAAATGTTCGTGGTCGCGGCGCGTCCCTCGATGGGCAAGACCTCGCTGATGATGAACATCACCGAGCACATCTGCATCGATCAGGGCATTCCCGCGATGGTGTTCTCCTGCGAAATGACCGCCTTCCAGATCGTCCAGCGCCTGGTGTTCTCGCGGGCGCGCTTCGCGATGTCGCAGCTTGGCAAGGGCTTCAAGCCGAAGAAGGAAGACCTGCTTCGCATCCAGCGCGCCGCGAAGGAGATCGCCGAGTCCAAGCTCTTCGTGGACGACACCGCGGGCATCCTGATCGACACATTGCGGGCGAAGGCGCGGCGTCGGAAGCGCGAGGACAACATCGGCTTCATCGCGATCGACTACCTGCAGCTCCTCAAGTCCGGATCGAAGCAGGCGCAAAACTCCCGCGAGCGTGAAATCGGTGAAATCTCCGCCGGCATCAAGGCGCTGGCGAAGGAGCTCAGCATCCCGATCCTGGTTCTCGCCCAGCTCAACCGCGGTCCGGAAGGACGAACCGGCAAATCGCTCGGCGTGCCGCGGATGTCGGACCTTCGCGAATCCGGCACGATCGAGCAGGACGCCGACATGATCGGCCTGCTCTACCGCACGGCTTACTACGCCGAGACCGAGGAAGACAAGGAGCAGGAAGCGGGCAAGGCCGAGCTCCTGCTGGCGAAGAACCGTAACGGCGAGACCGGCCACGTGCCGCTGACCTTCATCGCGGAGCTGATGCGCTTCGAGACGCGGGCGCGGGATGAGCACGATCATGGACCGGAGTAACCCAAGCAGCGGGATGAAGGAGCGGGATCACACCCTGCTCCCGCCCGCTCCCAAGGTCGGGTTCCAGCCCCTCCTATTAGAGGAGGTGGACGGCGGTCTCGTCGTCACCGCGAAAGCACCGGGATTCTTCCGTCTGCCGAAAGCCTTGGCCGTCCTGGGATTGGGACTGTTTTTCAGCGGCATCGGCCTTTACGTGGTCTATGGCGCCTTCCTCATCGTAAAAAGGGAGCCGGGGATTGTCAGCATCTTGTGCGCCCTTATCCCGCTCCTGTGTGCGTGGCTGTTTCTGTGGCTGGGCCGGACGGGATTGGGGTGGGCCCTTGCCGCGACGCTTGGGACGACGAAGGTCAGCCTGAAGCCGGGCCTGATCGTCGTGGAGCGCAGCGGCCTATTTGGCAGCCGCGCCCAAGTCCCGGCCAAGAATTACAGCTTCCTCACCATCACGGATGAATTCAAGTTGATCCTGGAACTCATCGTTTCCACGAAAGATCACCGGGTGGTACTGGTCTTGAACGGTCGAAGCAAAGAGGAGTTGGATTGGCTGGCCGACCTGATCGAAACCAGCCTCGTGATCAAGAAGCGGCGCTCGCGTAATAAGATCATTAAGAGCGATCCGGAAGATTAAGAGGAATAGATCCGCGGATGCCACCGAAGAAGAAAGCGAATGCCAAACCCCTGGTCGGCGCGGCCTTGATCAAGGAGGTGAACCGCCGGATCCGTCTGGCGCGCAGCCTGTGGGATGCGCACCGGAATGCCGCCTGCCGGGGTGAGCGGGAGAAGGCGATCGCACTCTATGAGACCCTCAGCAAAGAGGAACGGGAAAAGGTGCCCCAGGAGCTGCGGGTGTGGCTGCGCTATCGCAGCGAGAAATATTTCGGCGAGGGCCGGACTCCGCCTGGAGGCGGGCACTGAGGGCGAGATTCGCGTTTGCCACGGCAGGGGCGGCGGTGAATGCTCCCGCCATGTTCAAAGCCCTTGCCATTTGCCTCGCCAGCCTCGGCCTGTGTTTTTCCGCGACCGCACAGGAGAAGCAGCGTCTCTACGAACTCCGGACCTATCACGCGGAGCCGGGCAAGCTGGAGGACCTCCTCTCGCGCTTCCGCGACCACACCTGCAAGCTCTTCGAAAAGCACGGCATGACCAACGTGGCCTACTGGGTGCCGGTCGATAACAAGGACAACCTGCTGGTCTACCTGCTGGCCTATCCCGACAAGGCGGCACGGGACACGGCATGGAAAGCCTTCGGCAGCGACGAGGAGTGGAAGAAGGTGGTGGCCACCTCGGAGGCGAACGGCAAGCTGGTGGCCAAGGTTGACGAACTTTATCTGGCACCGACCGATTTCTCCCCGGGCTTCGAAAGCAAGACACCCGGCCAGGCCGGCACGCGCTTGTTCGAGATGCGGACCTACACGACCACTCCGGGCAATCTCGCGGCGCTGCACCAGCGCTTCAAGAATCACACGATCGGTCTCTTCACCAAGCACGGGATCACCAGCCTGAGCTACTTCCGACTGCTCGGCGGCCAAGCGGGAGCTGAGAACACATTGGTCTATTTCCTGGCGCACAAGGATGCGACCACGGCCAGCGCTTCCTGGACGACATTCCGCGCCGATCCCATTTGGGTGGCGGCCAAGAAGGCTTCCGAAGATGCCGCGGGCGGCTCCCTGACGGTGCTGCCGGACGGAGTGAAGTCGGTCTTCCTCAAGCCGGTGGATTTCTCGCCGGTGAAGTGAGGGGAGCGACGCTCTACTCCTCCTTCCCGAGCCCGTCCAACTTCTCCTTGAGACCAAGCGAGTCCACCCACTTCGCCGCGCCTTGGGGGTCATAGTTCCCCCACGCGGCGGCGACGTTCTTGGCCATCCACAGGCGGCTCTCGCCATCCGGGAGCGACTCCACCCAGCGGGCAGCGGCGCGGGGCTCCCGGACTCCCCAGTCACTGGCGAAACGACAGGATTCCCTGAGACGACGTTCGTTCACCGGGGCACCGCCCTGATCTTCAATCAGGTAGCGGATACTCTCGGCGCGCAAGAGTCCCGGCGAGTCGGTATCCGTTAGCGTATCGACAAGAACGCGGCGGTCTTCGGCCGGCAGGCTCCCGAGAGCCTTGATCGCCTGCTGAATCTCTCCTTCGTCCCACGCCTGCATCCCTGAGATGGCGAAGCTTTTGTCATCGCGGCTCCACTTGGCCAATT
This sequence comes from Luteolibacter sp. Populi, assembly GCF_040801775.1. Taxonomy (GTDB): domain Bacteria; phylum Verrucomicrobiota; class Verrucomicrobiia; order Verrucomicrobiales; family Akkermansiaceae; genus Haloferula. Next base: position 5,830,739 of record NZ_CP161812.1, on the reverse strand, counting down.
CACCGATTTGAGACGGGGAATCGAGGCGCTTGAGCGGTCCCTGCGACGGAGCCTCCGCCACGACCTTGCCCCACAGGCCGTCCATGTCGGGTGCCAGGCCGATATGGTCGCGCATCTGCACGGCCTTTGCGGGATCAGCCGTCTGGAGACGCGTGAGGCATGCTCGGATCAGGTTATCGCGTGCCGCCGGTTCCAAATCTGCGGCGAGGATCTCTGGCAATCGCTCCGGATTTCGATAGGCCATTTCCTTAGCGGCAGCGGCGCGGAGTTCGCGCGCCTTCTTTTCAGAGATGCCCATCCCGGCGTAATCCGCATCGAACCAGCGGTCCGGATTGTCCCTGACGAGATGGTTCCCGTTCCTTGAGTCAAGGAGCGCCGGCAACCAGCCCTCCGGCAACTTGTCCAGATGGGCGGCCAACTGGTCTTTCAGCTCCCACGACACGGCCGCGGCCAAGAATTTCTCCTTCCCATCCGCTTTGCCGGCGAGATCCGCCACGGCCCCCGCGAAGTCCTTTTTCAGGGAGTTTTGCGTGATTTCAAACAGCGCCCGTTTCCGCAACCGGTCCGGCCAGCCGATGGATTCCCTCTCCAAAAGCTCGGGGGCTTCCAAGGCGATCCAATCGATCATGAAATCAGCTCCCGAGGAACGAAGATTTTCCTTCAAAGCCGCTTCATAACGCAAGATGCGCGCCAGGCCCTGCGGCGGATCGCCCTTCGCCGCGCTCCCGGCCAGGGCACTCACCAAAAGCCCGAAGTCCTGCGGATCCTTCGTTTCATCCAGAAGCTTGAAGGCCGCGGTGGGATCTTGCCAACCCCAGTCGCTGCATGCGTCGGCCAGGCGGTTGCGGTCCTTGGCGAGATGATAGCGCACCATGCCCTCGCCATCCTCCGCCAGCCAGCGCTTGCCGGTGATGTGGTAGAACTGCAGCGAATCCACGGTCTGCCGCCGCGGGATCCAGCCGGCCTCGTACCATGCGGCAAGTTCGCTAACCGGCAGCGATTGCGCGAGCAGCGTCATGGCGCGGAGCCGCTCATCCGGCGTGCCCGCGGCACGCACCGTTGCCAAGCGGGCCACCACCTCCGGCGGCATCTCGCGGGCGGAGCCGGGGATCCGCTTGCGATCGGGGGATTTCGCCGGAGCCGCAAGGTCAGTCACCGGCAGCGCTTCGCCGCGGCCGGCCGCCAGCCAACCACCCACCGCGGCGACGGCGAAGGAAGCAGCGAGCAAGGGAAGCTGGCGCATTGCTTTCATGGCGCTGCGGACTTGAGGGTTTCCTGCATCGCTTCGCGCGTCGTTTGAGGAAGCTCTGTCTCCTCCAGCCAAGTGGCGGCTTCCTCCTGGTTCTTCGAGGACCACTTCTTGAAGACCCGAACGGCAGCGTCCGCGGAGCCATCTTCACCCGCTCGTTCCATCGCCCACTTCAAGGCGTCCGGAAAGCGTTCCTGATTGACGAAACGATCATAGGCCATTTCCAGACCCGAGTTGCGGAGGGTCTGATCTTCCCGGGCGTTGCACCATTCCGCAAATGCTTCGGGATCGCGCTGCATCCAAGCGGTGGCGATCAGATCCCGCGGATCTCCACCCTGATAATCGGTTGAGCCGACTCTACCGGCAAGCGATAGCTCGCTGCCTCCGGACAGCTCCATGGCGGCGGCCATCGTAGCCGCAGGGTCCCAGGCCGCCAGATCACCCACCAGTTCGCGGGGACCTTCGATCGCCGGTTCCGAGGAATCCGTGATGTCGGGGGGCTGATAGGATATGTTAAATCGGCCTGCAGCATCCGGAGTGAGTTTGAAGAGTTCGATCATCAGGCCCAGCGCCGCTTGTGGATCGCTGCCGACCATGGCCCGCGCGCAGGCCGCGAATTGTTCCGGCTGTGGCACCGGGTTGGCGCGCGCGGCGGCCAAGGCGGCCGCCGGGTCCGAACCTAGCAGCTCGCGGAAGGCTAGCTGCTGGAGATCCCGCTTCATGGCGCCTTCCGGCAGATCCGCGGCCATCTCTCCCGCCATGCCGGGATGCTCGTGGCTGAGCATCGACAGGAAGTCGTCTCTCATCCGGGGCATACCCCAGCGCAGGCGCATCCATGCCAAGGCGCCCTCCGGGTCATCCCGGGTCCAGCGCTGCAGCGGCTCGGTCAGATGGGGCTGGCCGTTCTCCAGCAGGAAGGTCATCGCCTTTTCCGGATCGTCGCCCGCGATCTCATTGGCAAGTTTGTCGGGGTCCGTCTCGCTGATCAGGGTCGGGTCCTCCTCGATCATCTTGAGCGCCAGATCGGGATTGAAACGCATGACCGCGTAGACCGCCGTGTTGTCCAGCCGATTGGTAAAATCCGGTTTGGCGGGCAGCACCGCCTTCGGATCGTGCATCGCGCGGCCCCAGATCGCGGCCTCTTCCGCACCGTCGCGCTTGGCCGCCGCCATCGCGGCTTCCGGATCGAGTTGGGTCCAGCGGCGGAACATGACGACCGTGCTCCAATGGTCGGCCTCCGGCGGCTTGCGGTCGCGGTAGTCGTGCCAAAATGCAGCGATGTCCTCGGCACTGGCATCGATCAGCCAGAGGCTGAAACGCCCGGCGAAGGAGCCGTGGTCGGCGGCGAGCAGGTCTGGGATGGTATCCGTCGAGCGGGTGGCGGAGCTCGCATCCCCACCTGAGGGCCGGCTCGCGCCGCCGGATGAAGTCCCCCGCGGCAGGGCGGGCGGGTCGTAGTCGGACGGAAGCGATGCCGAGAGGGTCCCGCGGTGAATCGCGAAGCCGGCGGCAAAGCCGAGACCCACGGTGATGAGAAGGAGATAGGGTTTACCGACCGTCACTTATCACCGCTTAGCGGGGGACGGTGGCGGTGGCAAGGAGTCTTGGATGAATCCCGCTGGAGGGAGTTACCCTGCACTTACTTGATCCCCACAGCCGGCTCGCTCATCCGGCCGACAAACTCATCCCACCACGCCGCGTCCGGCTCGGCGTAGGGGCGGAAGGTTTCGAGCGTGCCCAAGGCCTCGTTGTAAAGCAGCGCCCGATGCATGCCGAGGGTGCTGGCCGCAGGGGAATCGACCAGGTTCGCGGAGTCGTTCGCGCTCATCTGATAGAGCACGCGCATTTCGAACTCCGTCATGACCTTGCGCGGCAGCCAGCGGCCGACGTTGTTCCAGGTATCGATCCCGACCAGGAGGTGGATGCCCGCCGGGCCGCCTTCGCTGGCGATGTCGGCGAGGACCTTGGAGGGGTTCGGTCCGGAGGGACCGTCGTCCATCGAGAACAGAAAGTCGTCCTCCTGGCGCAGCTTCTTGAAGCGCTGCAGGCCGTGGATGATCACGAAGATCTCCGGCCCGGCTTCGCCTGCCGCGCGCTTCTCCAGCTCCGCCGCCAGTTCACCGAAGACCTCGGCAGCGGCGGTGGGCCCGGCGATCTGGACCTCCTGCGGAATGCTCTTTTTGATCTTGCCGGGCAATCCTTGCGAGCCCGCCGAATCCAGCACGATGAAGCGCGCGCCATCGGCGGGTAGGTTCGCGGCCAGGGAGACCATCGCCAGCGAGAGCAGCATCGAAACGCGCTCGTCGGCTTGTCCGACCACTAACAAGTGGCTGCCGCTGCGGCGCGCGAAGACGGCCTCGGTCGGACCCTTGATCGAGTTCGGCTCGCCGAGCCAGGCGCGGGCTTCGGCGGGTGCTTGCTCAGGACGCGAGCGCAGGGCGGTGGTGAGGTCCATGTTCGCACGGAGTTCGGCGGGGGCATTGCCCTCGAAGACGACCAGCGGGGCGGGCTTGCGGCCACGCTCGGCGGCCATCTCGGAAACCTTGTCTAACAGGCCGTTCCTCACTTCCTCCGAAAGCCATACGGTCTGGAAGGGACTGTTCGCCGCGAGCGCCCCGGCATTGTCGTTGTAGATCCCCTCCCCCGGACGCGTCAGCAGGCGCGGTGCGGGATTGTCGTCGTCCATGATCAGGTAGGCGTCGGCCTCGTTGCACTGCAGCGCGATGCGCACGACCATCTGGCCCAGGGTGGCGCGGGCCAGCGTGTAGGCACCGCCGAGAGTCTGCGAGCCGAGGATCACATGGATGCCGAAGGCACGGCCCTGGCGGACGATGCGGTCTAACAGGAGGGACGCGGATTGGGCGACGGCATCATCCTCGGTGAAGAATTCCTGGAACTCGTCGATCATCAGCAGGGTCCGCGGCATCGCCTCGCCGGAGGCCTTGCGGTAGCCCGCCAGATCCTGCGAGCCGTGCTTGCGGAAGAGCTCGCCGCGGCGGCGCAGTTCATCGTCCACGCGCTGCAGCACGCTGAGGCCGAACTCGCGGTCGCTCTCGATCGCGACGACGCGGGCGTGCGGCAGGCGCTTCGTTCCATAGCACTTGAACTCCACGCCCTTCTTGAAATCCACGAGGTAGAACTCCACCTCGTCCGGGCTGCAATGCAGCGCGAGATTGGTGATCATCACGTGGAAGAGGGTCGATTTACCCGACCCGGTCTTGCCCGCGATCAGAGCGTGCTGGCGGGTGCCCTTGCCGAGGGCGAGCCACTGGAATTTCTTCGCGCCGCTGCGACCGACCGGCACGCGCAACTCGTCGGCGGTGCTGCTCTTCCACCAGTCCGCCTCATCCGGCGCGATGTTCGAGAAGGGCACCTCGACGCGGTTGGAATCGACACTGGCCTTGCCGAGCCGGTGGACCACCGCAGTCTCCAGTTCGCCCTGCGGCGGACGCGCCAGCTCGACATGATCCGCCCCGGCGGGAATGCCCGCGAGATAGAGACCGTCCTTACCCGGCAGAATCCGCAGGCAGGCGCGCTCCAAGGCCTCGGCCAAGGCCGGCTCGATCGCCGCTTGGCGGGCATCGCGGTGGATCAAGAGATACACGCCGCAGCGCGCGCCGCTGGTGGCGATGCTCAGCAGGCGCTTGGAAGCCGTCTCGCTGAAGGCGGCGGGAAAGCCCGATATGACGAGGAAGCGGTGCTTCTCCGCGACCGTGCCTGCCTGGCGGTTGTAGTCATCGAGCGTGGCGTACTCGTTGCGGAGATACATCTGGATCACCTTCTCGATGTGCTCGTTGAGTTCGGCCAGGCGCTCCTCGATCTGCGAAGTTTGGGTCCAGATGCGGCCGTTGATCAGGGTCTCCTCGTAGTCGCCGAGGTGCATCAGTCCGGCGAAGTCCTTGCCCAGTCCCACCGGGTCGATGAGCGTGAAATGCGCCCGGCCTGCGGGATGGGACGAGAGCACGCGCAGCACGATCTCATTGATCGTAGCGGCCGCGGTCTCCGCCTCGCCCTCGATCCATAGCGAGGCCCGACCCGGAAAGCCGAGTGACAGCGGCACTGTGAAATCCAGCGGGCCATCCAACTTGAAGCGGGTACTCTCCGGCAGCCCGCCGGCCAAGCTTTCGAGCGCGACCCGCAAGCGCCCGAAGGGCACGACTTCTTCCGATGCGTCCGGCGGGGTCCAGGTCTCGACCCAAGATTCATTCCACGCCGGGAAGCGCTCGGCGACCAGGGTAGCGAGGCCGCTCAATTCACGGTGCACCGGTTTCACATGCTCTTCCCATTCCGCGACCAAGCGATCCACGCCCTCGCGGCGGGTCGTGTCCGCTTCGGCGATCTGCCGCAGATGGGTGGCTTCCCGGGCCGCCTCATCGCCCGAGTTCACCCGGTCGAACTCCTTCACCGCACTCTCCAGACGGTTGGCGACCATCGCGAGATCGCGCCGGTAGAGGGCCTCCGCCTTCGCTGGCATGCGCGCCGACTGCGCTTCGATCTTGTGCCGGCCTTCCTTCATCAGGTCCTGCGCCTGGTCGTCGCTGCCGCGCAGGATCTCGCTCAGGGCTTCGCTTTGCTCGGCGATGCCCTTCTTCAAGGTCGCGCCCAACTCTTCGACCGCGGCTTCCGAGGCGGCGATGGAGGCCTTGAAGTTGATGCGGGCCTCCTGCAACAACGTGGCCAGGCGCCGGACCGCGGGCCAGAGCAGGCCGAGCGAGACCAGATGCACGGCGACCGCGATCTGGATCGCCGTCACGATCGAGATCTGCTGCTTGATGGGTTCGACGAAGGGCGCGGCAATCGCGAAGGCCCAACCGAGAATGGGCAGCAGGCTGAGCGCCCGGTATAGCACGCTGCCGCCCAGTGCCGCCGAAGCCACCTGCGCATCCGCGACACGTGACTGTCCTTCGCGCCTCAGGATCTCGCGGTCGCCGGTGTCCGCCGCGTCGCGGGCCGGTGTCACGCGGCCCTTCTTCAAGACCGGGGCGAGCAAGGGCTGGAATAGCCAGAGCATGCGCAGCGCCTTTGCGGCCAGGCCGCGGATCTCGTCACGATCGGTCGAAATCTCGTCCGTGAACTCGCGGTGATCCTGACGCGCCCTTTCCCAAATATCCTTCGCCTCGTTCTTGAGGCGGTAGGCCTCGGACTGGCGCTGGCCGACCTTGCGATCCTTGCCTTCCCGGATCCGCCGGGCGAGGCTGCCATGGGCCGCCTGGGTGGCGGTGGCGATGCGGTGGCGGCGGAGATCGTGCTTGCGGGTGACCTCGTATTGCTCCGCGTCGTTCTCCTCCATCAGCGCGGCGAGACGTTGCTGGCGGCTGGTGATGGCCGAGTCCTCGCTGGCGGTGTGCTGGCGTTTCGCGGCCAGCAGGCCTGCGGCATGGGCCCGGTTCAAGGCTGCCTCGCGCCCGGCCACGGAGGAGACGCGCTCTTGGAGTTTCTCCAGTTGCTCGCGGATTCGGTCGGGGTGCAGAGGGTCAATCACAGTCGGCATGGATCTTGGAAAGCACGAGGTCGAGTTCCTCGATGATACGGGTGGCAGTGGCGACGGCTTGGGGTAGAGGGGCGAGATACTCTTTGTCAAATTCCGCCGACTTGCTGTCGCGCCAAGATTGGCGGGCATCTTCCCAGCGCGCGAAGACCTCGCGGGTCGATTCGTTGAGCAAGGACTTGCTGGCTCCCAGGCTCATGGCTCGCTCCTTTCTTCAGAAGCGGCGGCGGCGGGGCGCGGAGCATTCACCTCCGCGTAGTCCTGCAGGTGGCGGATGCTGTTGGACAGCGAGACCACGCCCTTCGGCATCTGGCGGGTAAGCATGTCTTGCAGTGTTTCAAGCTGTTTGGCCAGCGCCTCCACCCGGGCATCGTAGGCCTGCCGCCAGCGCTTGATCACGGCAAGCTTCTGCTCGGCCTCGGCAAGCATCCGCTCCGCTTTTTTCACCGCCATCTGTTGGGCGGATTTGTCCTGCTTCATCGAGGAGAGGCGGGCGCTGAAAAGTTCCTGTTGGGCCTGCTCCAGATGGCGGGCGCGGCGGCGGTATTCGCCCTCCCATTTCTGGCGCTGCTCGCTCTCCAGCCAGCCGCGGGTCCTCTTGACCTCGCCGGTCACGTCATCGAGCGCGCGGCGCGCCCGCTCGGCATAGCGGATCAAGGCCGCCCGGAAATCCTGGATGGCGTCGATCGATCCGACCCGTGCCTGTCCGTCCATGGCGTATGCGAATTAGCGTTGATCGAGGTACTGTTGGATGCGCTCCGCCTTGCGCAGCAGGTAGGGCGTGTGGACATCGGAAAGTTCCACGAAGCGTTTCATGGTCTTCATCATCTGGAGGAATTCGGCGGAGAATTTCTCGTGCTCCTGGTCCTGCCAGGAATCGCCGAGGGCCGAGAAGCGCGACATGAGCGAGGTGGTGCGCTCCCGCACTTCGTTATTGAAGCGTTTCAATTCCGCGGCGAAACGGCGGACCTCTTCCGGATCGATGATCGCTTGGGCCATACTTCCATTCTCAGCGGTCTTTCCCGGCGGTCGAGGAATACCGTAAGGTTTTACCAAGGAAAAACACCGGCTTTACAAAGCAACCGCAATGGCCCGGCGGGGTTTCGCCTGCTGACGCGGAAATCCTGACAAAAACCGCGTGCCACCGCGCTTGTCCGGGTCCACGCTCGCCGCGTCCACCTGCACCTGATGAAGCGCTTTCTCCTGCTCCTGGCCCTCCTGCCGTCCTGCCGCGAAAAAGCCGTCACCGCGGAGGCGCAAAAGGACGCCCTGCCAGCGGCGGTGCCCGGCTTGGAAAAACAGGAGGGCATGGTCCATCTGCCCGGCGGGACCTACACGATGGGCCATGACGGGGCTTTCGATACCCCCTTCGGCAAGAAGGAGTTCCCGGAAGAGGCACCCGCCCACAAGGTGACGGTGAAGCCTTTCTGGATCGATGAGACGGAGGTGACCAATGCCCAGTTCGCGGCCTTCGTGAAGGCTACCAACTACGTGACCTTCGCCGAGCGCAGCGTGAAGCCGGAGGACTTCCCCGCGGAAGCCCGGGCCAGCCTCCCGGCCGGGGATCTGAACAACGGGGCGATCATTTTCCGCGACGACGCCACCATCGAGGGCGATCCGAATATGCCCGGCCGCTCGCTGGAGTGGTGGCGCTGGGACCCGCAGGCAAGCTGGCGGAAACCGACCGGCAAGGGCAGCTCGATCGAGGGCAAGGACAACTACCCGGTGGTCTGCGTGACCCATGAGGACGCCAGTGCGTACGCCAGGTGGGCCGGCAAGCGCCTGCCCTCCGAAGCCGAATGGGAGTTCGCGGCCCGCGGCGGCATGGAAGGCAAGATCTACTGCTGGGGCGACGAATTGAAGGTCAGCGACAAGTGGATGGCCAACACCTGGCAGGGCGAATTCCCCAACAAGAATACCTCCGACGACGGCTACAAGGCGAGCGCCCCCGCCCGCTCCTTCCCGCCGAATGCCTACGGCCTTTACGACATGGCCGGCAACGTCTGGGAGATCTGCAACGACCTCTACGATCCGACCTACTTCAGCCAGTGCGATCCGGACAATCCGCAGGGGCCGGTCCAGTGGGTGAACCGCGATACCGGCCTGAAGGGCGATGGCAAAGTGCACCACGTGACCAAGGGCGGCTCCTTCCTCTGCCACGTCTCCTACTGCATGCGCTACCGCCCCGCGGCCCGGCATTCGCAGGACAGCGAGTCACCGACCAATCACACGGGCTTCCGCTGTGTGAAGGATTAGGTGCCTTCGTCCGACCCATGCTCTTCAGGGACTGTGGAATCTTCTTAAGGGTACTACCTTTACTGGGATAACCTTTGCGTGCCGTTCAGGGCTACGGGTGGTGTGCCGTTCGGGGCACCACGCCCGTGCCGTCCGGGGCCACGGGTTCTCTCCGTCATACACGCTCGGGAGTGACGAATCCCCCTTCTCCGGAGCGTTCATGTCCTCGTGATGAAACGCGTTTTGCTCTTTCTCTCCGGCGTCGCCTGTGCGGCGGAGCCCTGCCGGATCGAGATCGTGGACAAGGAGAACGGCTGGCCGGTGCCGCTGGTGGAACTCCGCACGACGCATGACGCGCGCTACGTGAGCGACAACGCGGGGCTGATCGCGCTGGAAGATCCGGAGATGTTAGGCCGCGAGGTCTTCTTCCACGTGAAGGGGCATGGGTATGGAGTGAAGAAGGACGGTTTCGGCTACGAGGGGGTGCGGGTCATCCCGCAGCAAGGCGGGAAACTGAGGATCGAGGTCGAGCGGCGCAACGTGGCGAAACGGCTCGGGCGCTTGACCGGCAGCGGGCTTTTCGGAGAGAGCGTGAAACTCGGTGCGACCTCCCCGCTGCCCGATACCGGAGTCTTCGGCTGCGATTCGGTGCTGATGGCGCGGCACGGCTCGCACCTGTTCTGGCTGTGGGGGGACACCAGCATCCCGCAGTATGCGCTGGGGATTTTCGATTCGACCGCGGCGACCACGGATCTGCAACCGATCAAGAAATTCGAGCCGCCGCTGGCCATGCCCTATGTGCATTTCCGGGACGACAAGAAGAAGCTGCGGGGCGTGGCGAAGATGCCGGGCGACGGACCGACCTGGCTCGGCGGGATGACCAACGTGCCGGACAAGGACGGCAAGCCGCAACTCGTGGCGACTTACTCCAAGATCAAGGGCCACCTCGAGGAATACGAAGTCGGCTTGTGCCGCTGGGAAAATGGGGAAAATGCTTTCAAGCCCATCAAGCCGGTCTGGAAGACGGCTGATGGCAAGAAGCCGCTGCTGCTGCGCGGCCACCCTTTCACGTGGAGCGATCCCGCCGGCAAGAAGTGGCTGCTCTTCGGCGATCCCTTCCCCACCGCCCGCTGCCCGGCGACCTACGAGGCTTGGAGCGATCCCGCCACTTGGGAGAAGATCGACGAACCCGCCGCCCCGCGCGCTGCCGATGACGGCTCCGAGGTGAAGCCGCACCGCGGGTCGGTGGTGTGGAGTCCCTTCCGCAAGCGCTGGGTCGCGATCTACACGCAGAACTTCGGCAAGCCCTCCCTCTTCGGCGAAATCTGGTATGCCGAAGCGGAGTCTCCCACCGGACCCTGGGGCAAAGCGGTAAAGGTGCTGACGCACGACAACTACACCTTCTACAACCCGAAGATCCACGCCGAGCTAACGCCGGAGAATGCGTCTTTCATTGTCTTCGAGGGGACCTATACGGCGGAATTCGCGGACAAGCCCCAACCGACCCCGCGCTACAACTACAACCAGATCCTCTACCGGCTGGATCTGGATGATCCGAAGCTGAAGGGGGCGCAGTGAGGTTCCTGACTCACTTCCTCTTGAGGTATCGTTTCACCTGATCGTGGTTGCCGATCATGTCGAAGTAGAGTGTGGGCGGCGATGTATCGCCGTCCTTCACGAAAACAAGCCGGAGATCGAGGCCGCTCCGGCATTCGTAGATTCCGCCGCCAAGATCGCGGATTCCCAAGCCGGCATGGCGATGCGGTTTGCCGAACTGCTTACCCACCTCCCGGATCCTTTGTTCCAGATCCCGCTTCTCCTCCTCGTTCAACCGCAATTTCCCGACAGCCTTTCTGAACGCGGTCGTGGTCTGAACCTCACAGGAGCTTGGAGCCGGAACCGGTTTTCCCTTGGGCTCGTTCTTTCGCTGCCCGCTTGAGGACTTCCTGGGCTTTGCCATGCAGTTGGGTTTCGGTGACTCCGTATTCTTCCTCCGCGTAGGTCAGCTCGACAGGCCGCAAGGCAACGGCCCGCTTGCCGATCAAAATGGCGACTTTTTCACCTGCCAAGGCCTTGCTCGTAACCTTCTTCCAATCGCGGCGTGCCTCGCTGCTGGTGAAAAGCTGCAAGTCTCCCCTTGCTGCCGATAGGGCATTCCTGGCCGCTGCTTTTGTGACTGGCTTCGCCATTGGTTGTGAATTTTGTGTACAACAATTTCACCACGAGTCAATGGAAGTCGTGTAAGCCTCGACCGATCAGCGGCCAGCGTCCTAGCACCCGATGCTCGCTCTTTCCCACGAGGCTGTGAATCAGGACGATCTCGCCTGCTGTCCAGCGGATCGGCTGGATTGGCACTTGGTCCACGGGTTCCTTCACATAGGCCATGGTCACGTGCGGAGTGAAGCCTTGGTTGCCACTGCTCCGGACGCCTAGTTTCAACAAGCCGGTGACGAGCGATTCATTGAGGACGTAAAGGTCCGGATCGGCATCGGTGGATTGCAGCACAAAGGGAAGGCCGTCTTCCCGGCCGGTGAAGCAGCCCACCCGGTCGAGACCGACCTCGACCGGATGAAAGCGGGAAGCTACCTCTTCGCAGATGCGCCTGGCAATTTTCTCGTGCCCCGGTCGCAGACCACCGCGATAGGTTCCCACGTGGGCCAAGGTGATGTGAAGCAATTCCATGGGCCGGAACTTCCCGCGTACTCCGAGCAGCTTGCCCACCTCGTGGCCGAGGCCCTTGATTCGCTTCGCCATTTCTTCATCGGGAACAATGGCGATGAACATGTTGTCGATGCTGGCAGGCTCGCGCACGCCCAAGCCCGGAAGTAGAAGCTGTTCGTTCATTATGGTTGAATTTACGGCTACCTTTAGAAATCGCAAGGGATGCGCATTTAATGGAAATCATGCGACTCCGATGCATGGACCGGCTCCGATCCCGGCAAGGGGTAGACTTCCTCCACGAAGACCGTCCGCTGGCCGCCTTCGGAAATCTGCACGCGACCTATCGCCATCAGGAAGGATTCGCTGACGATCACCATCCGCAGGCGGTGGAAGGTCTCCTTTTTCACGAAGAGATTCGAGATGCCGGTTTCATCCTCCAAGGAGATGAAGCAATGCCCCTTCGCCGTGCCGGGGCGCTGGCGGCAGATCACCAGGCCCCCTACCCTGGCGGGAATGCCGTGCGGCAGGTCTTGGAGTTCCTCGGCATTGGTGAGTCTCACGGTCGGGTGATTTTTCCGCCACAGGCGCATCGGGTGCGGGCCGGTGGAGGCACCTTGGATGGCAAGGTCGGAGGCGAGGCGCTCGGCCATCGTCATGGCCGACAAAACTTCCTCGGAAACACGGCTGCCATCATCTAACAGATCACCGTAGAGCGGCAGTTCCACCTGCCACATCGCCAGCCGGCGATGGCCGACTTTGGGCAGATCGTTCAAGGCTCCCGACTTCGCGAGGATACGGCGCTCCTTGGCATTCGGGGTGACGCGGGAAAGGAAATCTTCGAGCGAATCGAAAGGCTCTTTCTCTCTCTCGCGGAAGATCTTCTCCAGGGTCTCCTTGGAAACTCCCCGCAAGCGATGCAGCCCGAGCCGGAGCGTCTCCCGGTCCTCCACCTCCGTGACCACGAGGCTGTGAATGCAGGATACCGGCAGGACCCGGATGCCGTGGCGCTTCGCATCCTGGATCAGGGAGTGCGCGGAGTAGAAGCCCATCGGCTGGTTATTGAGCAGGCCGGTGTAGAAGGCGGCGGGCTCGTAGAACTTGAACCAGCAGGACCAGTAGGCGATGGCCGCGAAGGACAGGGCATGGCTTTCCGGGAAGCCGTAGAGGGCGAAATTCCCGACGGCATGGACCACCTTGTCCTGCACTTCTTCCGAGACATCGCGCTCGGTCATCCTATGGCGCAGCTTGTCCGTGACCTCCCGCATCCTCTTGTCCGAGCGGTTGAAGGACATCGCTTTTCTCAGTTGCGCGGCCTCGTTGCCGGTGAACCCGGCAATGAGCCGGGCCATCTCGAGCACCTGCTCTTGGAAAAGCGGAACGCCCAAGGTCCTCTTCAGGACACCCTCGAAGTCCGGGTGAATCCAATCCGCCTTCTCCAAGCCTTTCCTTCTCCTCAAATAGGGATGCAGAAGTCCCCCGACGATCGGGCCGGGGCGCACGATCGCCACCTGGATCGCCACCTCATAAAAAGTATCGGGCCGCAGGATCGACAGGGTGGCCATCTGCGCCCGCGACTCGACCTGGAAGGTGCCCACGGTGTCCGACTGATGCAGCATCCCGTAGATCGCCCTGTCTTCGAGATCGATGCCCGCCAGCTCGAAATCCTTCTCCGTCCGGCGCCGGATCTCGATCATGTTTTCCATGGCGGCGAGCATCCCCAAGCCTAACAGGTCGATCTTCACCAGCCCGAGGTCCTCGCAATCGTCCTTGTCCCACTGAACGATCGTGCGGTCCGGCATATTGGCCGATTGGATCGGGACGACTTCATCCAGCCCGTGATTGCAGATGACGATGCCCCCCGAGTGCTGGCCGAGGTGCCGCGGCAATCCGAGCACGGCGTGATAAAGCTTTTCCAAAGCTCCCAAGCGGGGATGGGACGGCGGCAAGAGACTCGCCATCCGCTCTTCAAAAGCCTCATGGCGCTCGGCTTCCGCCTCCTCCTTGGTCTTAGGCTTCTTGTCGTCGTCAAAACGCCCGCCGTCGTAAGGAGTGCTGCCCAAGGTCGAGAAGCGGTCCGCCACCGAAGGTGGATAGCCGAGCACCTTCGACATCTCGCGGAAGGCCGACTTGCCCCGGTAGGTGATCACGTTCGCCGTCATCGCCGCGCCGCGGGCACCATACTTGCGGAAGACATACTGGATCACCTTCTCGCGCTGGTCGCCGGAGGGAAAGTCGATGTCGATGTCCGGCCAGGATTTGTGGGACTTCTTGTCGGGGCTCTCCGAAAGGAAGCGCTCGAACACGAGATTCATCTTCACCGCATCCACGCTGGTGATGCCCAGCACGTAGCAAACCACCGAATTCGCCGCGGAGCCCCGCCCTTGGCAGAGGATGCCCTCTCCGCGTGCATAATCGACGATGTCCTGGACGATGAGGAAGTATCCGGACAGCTCCAGGCGGCCGATCAGGTCGATCTCCTTATCGATCTTGGCCTGGATCGCCTCCGTGACCTTGGGATAGCGCCATGCGGCACCCCGCTCGCATTTCTTCCTCAAGTATTCCGTTTGTTCCGGCAGGGACATCATCCTCCCGCTTTCATCCGGGAAGCCGGGGAATTCGTAGCCGAGATTCTCCAAGGTGAATTCGATCCGCTCGGAAAGCTCGCGGGTGTTTTCCAAGGCTTCCGGCAGATCGGCGAATAGCCGGGTCATTTGCCGCGGCGACTTGAGATAGCGTTCGCCGTTCGGTTCTAACAAAAGTCCGGCGGCATCGAGCGAAGTGTGATGCCGCAGGCAAGTGAAGGCATCCGCCAACAGGCGGTTCTCCCGGCCCGCATACAAGGGCGCGTTGCTGGCCAGCAGCGGCAGCCGGAGGTGCCGGGCGAGATCGATGAGATGGCGGTTGAGCTTGGCGTCATCGCGCAGGCCGTGGCGGTGGATTTCCACATACACATTGCCATGGCCGAAGGTGTGGATGAGGGCACGGGCCCCTCTCATCGCGGCGTCCTGATCATCCCTGAGCAAATGGCGGATCACCGGTCCTTCCCGGTCGCCGGTCAGGGCGATCAGGTCGCCCCGGTTCATCTCGTCGTGGAGAACGATCTCCTTCAGGTGTTGGTTGCTGAGATGGCGGGACAAGGTTTTGTAGCCTTGGCGGGTGGCACAAAGCACCGGCACATGGGCTCCGTCAATCTCGAGGGTAGCCCCGGTGATCGCGCGAATGCCCCGCTTCTTCCCTTCATGGTAAGCGCGTGCGGAGCCGTAGAAACCGCCGTGATCGGTGATGGCAATGGTTTGCAAACCCAACTCCCCCGCCCTCTCCATGAGCTTCTCGGGCTCGCTTGCCCCGCGCAGGAAGGAGAAGGCCGAGCGGGCGTGAAATTCGCAGAATGGAGGTGCACCGCTCACGATTCAAAAGAGGCAAAAACCACGGAATACACGGAACACACGGAAGTTGGGGAAAAGGCGGCTTGTCATGAGCAACCCCTTCTTCATTCCCGTGTGTTCCGTGTATTCCGTGGTTCTCATTTCACAGGTAGAGTCCATCGATCGACCATCGGTCAGGTGGTGTGAATGCGAGGCGCAGGAGATGATCGCCGGCGAGGCGGACGTCCCACTCGATCCTTTGCCAGGTAGCATCGGGATCCCACCAGTGTCCGGAGTGGAGGAAGGGGCCGCGGAGATCCATGACCTGCCCGCGATAAGATCCAGTGAGAAGCGCCAGCGGCCGTGGCAGGCGCGGATCGGCGTCGGTGGCCACGGTCACTTCATGGGCCGGCCGGAAGCGCCGCAGGGGCAAGGGACAGGAGGGCAAGGATGGGCTCTGCAGCGGGGATGAAGTTCCATCCGCCGGCCTCAATTGGAAAGCATCCGGCCGGTGGCTTGCCGGAGGTACCGGAATCCCGACCTTGCCCGGGCCTAACAGGGCCTCGAGCTGTGCCAGCGTATCGGTCCAGCGATCCGGCTGCGGAAGCTGGCGGATGAACCAATCCTTTTGCGCCGCGGTCGGCGAGGTCGTCTCCACATCGAGGCCGACGCCGGTGATGCCGCTGCCGGTCTTGAGGGAATCCAGCAGCACTTCGATGGGCCGCAGCAACTCCGCTTCTTCCACCCGCGGCTCGGGAAGGCGGATCTTGCGCAGAAGCTGTGCACCACCATCGAGGCGGAAGATAATGCGCAATTCCTTCACCGCCACATGGCGCGCCGCGAGCCGCGCACCCAGTGCATGCAGGAGCCGTTTGAAGGCGAAGACCAGTGGCTCGGTGGAGGTCAAGGGCTCCTCGAAATCGAGGGATTGCTCCATGCTCTCCGGGGGCCGGTGAAGCCGCAGCAGGCGGCAAGTTTTGCCATGCAAGAGATCGTGCCAGCGCCCCGCCTGTGCCCCCAGGCGGCCGGTCAGATCCTGGCGCGGGATCTTCATGAAACAGCCCAGGGTCCTCAAGCCCCAGTCCTCTAACAGAGGAAGGAAGACCTTCCCGTCCGGCAGCCATTCCAGAAAAGCCATCGGCAGTGCCGCGATCTCCTGCTGCGACACGAAACGGCCATCGCAAGCCGGATGCCGCACCGCCAGCTTCGCTAAATCCGGAGTGGCGGCCCGCGCATGATGAAGACCCGCATCGCGCAGCTCCAATCCGCCCAGCCGCGCGGCATGCTTCGACGAGGTGCGCGATAGATCCAGCAACAGCAGGTCCTTGCCCGCGATCTCCAGATCCGGTGTCACCCCCTCCGCCAGCTCGATCATTTCCTTCAGCAGCTCCGCTTCGCCCGGCGGATGAGGCGTCAGCACCTGCAGATCCGGGCAGCGCACCAGTGCGCGATTCAGCGGCCACCCCGGGGCGATGCCAGTGCCCCTTGCGACCTCGTTGACCGCCTGCAGGGACAGCTTCACCTTCTCCATCATCGCCTCCGGATCGACATCGGCCTCCAGGATGGTGCAGGGCTTTCGCCGGCTTTCCGGGGAGATCCGGAGGGCGGCGGCGATGGTCAGATCGGGGACATGCAGCGCGGCAAACATCGCTCTTCAATTCGCTCGTTTCATCCGCTCCGGCACCACCCGCAGCCGCCCGATCAGCTCGCGCCGCGGCAGTTCGAAATCCTCCAGGCCCAGCCGGGCATTCAGGGCGATCCGCACTCCCGCGCAGGGCACTTGGGCGAAGGGCGACATCACCACCAGCCGGCAATTCCCGATGCCTGCCGCGGCCTTCAAACGCCACCATGCGGAGGCCGGGATGCCGCTCAGCTCCCGCCGCCCGATGCCGCAGGTATCCAGGAGGATGAAGGGGATGTTCGCGTCCCGCACCAGCAGGTCGGCTGCCTTCAGCATTTCCATGGCCGTGCCACAGCGGACCCAAACCAGCCGCGAGCAGGCTTCCTGCGTAAAAGAGGCCGGATCGAAATGGTCGCCGCCATCCACCAGGATGAAATCCGGCAGCGGCGCGATGGCGTCCGGTTCTCCCAAAAGGCCGGCGACCAGCAGGCTGAGGCCGGTGCCGAGGACTTCGGAAATCATCCCCGGTGGGAAAAATGCGGGATCAAAAGGCTGGCCCGGATCCGGCTTCCCGGCAGGAGTCATCAGGGATGCCACATGCGCCTGCGGGAACTTCTCCCGCAGTTGCTTGCGCAGGTCCTCGATCACCGCGGTGGCCACGTGGGAAAGCTAGAACGGATTTTTAAATTGTTCAATCGAACAGTTTATTGTCCTTTTGAGCCGCTAATTTCCCATTGCTTTGATACCGAAAAACAATACCATAATCCCAGCGTGAACAATCGACAGCGCCGCACCCTTGAAGCCATTTACAAGGATCCGGTCTCTTCTGGCATTCCTTGGGCCGACATCGAGTCGCTCCTACGGACATGCGGGGCGGAGATCAGCGAGGGCAGCGGATCACGGGTGCGGATCGCTCTCCATGGCGTAAGAGCGGTGTTTCATCGTCCTCACCCCCAGCCGGACACCGACAAGGGGGCCGTCAAATCGATGAGAAGATTTTTAATTGAGGCAGGAGTAACACCATGATGACCTACAAAGGCTACAGCGGAAACGTGAAATTCGACGACGAAGCAGAGATCTTCCATGGCGAAGTCCTCGGCTTGCGGGATGTGGTTACCTTCCAAGGCCGCAGCGTCGAGGAACTCAAAATCGCCTTCCATGAGTCCATCGACGACTACCTGGACTTTTGCGCAAGCCGCAATGAGGAGCCCGACAAGCCGTTCTCGGGAAAGTTCCTCTTGCGAGTGAACCCTGAATTGCATCGCAAGCTTTTTGAATTGAGCACTAAAGAGGGTGAAAGCCTCAACAGTTGGATCAGCCTGCGTCTTGAGCAACTCGCATCGCGGGAACCATGAACTGTTAGCGAACTTCTCTCGAAAAAACGCCCTCTCCGATGCCGTATGCGTGAAGTGCTACGGATCTCCATCTTCCTCGGGCTGACCGCCTCCCTGCTCGCGCAGGAGGCTCCCTTGGCGGGAGATGCCATTTATTCAAAGCACTGCGCCTCCTGCCACGGCAAGAATGGCGAGGGCGTGCCGGACGAGGTGGATGAGCCCCTTTACGGGGAGCGCTCGCTGGTCTCGCTGTCGAAATACATCGACAAGCGGATGCCGGAAGACGATCCGGACCTGCTGAATGCGGAGGAGTCGCACCGCGTGGCCGAGTATATCATGGGTGCCTTTTATTCGCCGGAGGCCCGCGCCAAGAATACCGCCCCGCCGAAGCTGGCCGTGGCGCGCTTGACCAACCGCCAGTATCGCGAATCGATCGCCGACCTGCTCGGCAGCTTCGGCAAGACCACCGTCCCCGGCGAAGGCAAAGGCTTGAAGGCGCAGTACTTCCAGTCCGACGGGATGAACAAGAAGGCGAAGAAGGTGACGGACCGCGAGGACCAGCGCCTCGAGTTCGACTTCGCCGAAGGCCCGCCGGTGGAGGGCATCTCCGCGGACCAATTCTCCATCGCGTGGGACGGCTCGCTGATCGCTCCGGCGACCGGTTGGTATGAGTTCCGACTCAGCACCCCGAATGGCGCGCGGGTCTATGTGAACGGCGAGCGCCAGGAGGGCGACGGCAATTTCCGCGACGACAGCGGGGCCAAGCGCCAGACCGCCCTGATCGACGAATGGGTGAGTTCGGGCGCGGAGGTGCGCGTGAAAACCGAGCGGATCTTCCTGCTCGGCGGGCGCAGCTACCCCTTCCGCCTCGACTACTTCAAGTTCCAGGAAAAGCGCGGGATGGTGAAGCTGGAGTGGAAGCAGCCGCGCGCCGATTGGACGGTGCTGGCCACACCCTACCTCTCCCCTGCCGAGGCGGCCCATGTGACCATCGCCGATACCGCCTTCCCGCCGGACGATGCCAGCGAGGGCTACGAGCGCGGCACGGAAATCTCGAAGGCATGGCACGAGGCCGTGACTGCCTCTGCGGTCGATGTCTCGAACTCGGTCATCGCCCGCTTGCGGCGGCTGAGCGGGGTGAAGGACGATGACCCGGAGCGGGTGCCGGGGCTGAAGGCTTTCTGCGCCACCTTTGCCGAGCGCGCCTTCCGCCGCCCGCTCACCGATGAGCTGCGGCAGACTTACGTGGAGCATGCCTTCGCGGAAGGCATCTCGCCGGATCAAGCGGTGAAGCGCGCGGTGATCCTGATCCTCACCTCGCCGCGCTTTCTTTACCCGGAACTCGGCAAGGACAAGGATGACTACACGGTCGCCTCGCGGCTGGCCCTGGGTCTCTGGGACTCTCTTCCCGACAAGGCGCTCGGCGATGCGGCGAAGTCCGGCCAGCTGCGCACGCCGGATCAGGTGAAAGCGCAGGCCGAACGGATGATCGGCGATCCCCGCACGAAGGCGAAGACCGGCGAATTCTTCCAGCGCTGGCTGAAGCTCGATGCGGAGGCGGACTTGCAGAAGGACGCGGCGGAATACCCGGACTTCGATGCGGCGCTGGTGGCAGACCTGCGGCGTTCGCTGGAGCTTTTCGTGGATCAGGTGGTGTGGAGCGAGAAGTCGGACTACCGCCAGCTGTTAGAGGCGGACTACCTGCTCCTCAACGATCGGCTGGCGAAGTTCTACGGCATGCCGATGCCGGAGGGCGGCGGCTTCCAACCGGTAAAGTTCGATCCCGCGCAGCGCGCCGGCGTGCTGACCCACCCCTACCTGCTCGCCCGCCTCGCCCATCACGACACCACCTCGCCGATTCACCGCGGGGTCTTCCTGACGCGCAACGTGCTCGGCGGCCTGCTCAAGCCCCCGCCGGAAGCGATCGCCTTCGAGGACCACAAGTTCGATCCGAAGATGTCCATGCGCGAGAAGGTCGCGGAAATGACGCGGAATGCCAACTGCATGACCTGTCACGAGACGATCAATCCGCTGGGCTTTTCGCTGGAAAACTTCGATGCGGTGGGTCGCTTCCGCACCACCGAGAAAGACCGTCCGATCGATCCTGTGGTCGATTACCTCACCCAGGACGGCGAGCTGCTCAAACTCCACGGTCCGCGCGATCTGGCGACCCACGCGGTGAACTCGGAGTCCGCCCGCCGCGGATTCATCCGGCTGCTTCTCCAATACGAGTTGAAGCAGAATCCCGCCGCCTACGGGCTGGATACCCTGGTGAAACTCGATACCGTCTTCAATGCTTCCGGACAGAATGTCCGGCAACTCCTCGTCGAAATGAACCGCCTCGCCGCGCTCCACGGCGTGGTGCATCCCGATCAAGCAAGCCGATGAACGTCTCAACCCGCCGCAATTTCCTCCGCCAGCTCGGCCTCTCCGCCGCCGCGCTGCCCTTCTTGCCTGCCCTGCCCTCGCTCGCCCAAGGCAATGCCAGCGCGAAGATGCAGCGGATCATCTTCCTCTTCACGCCGAACGGCACGATCCCGAACGAATTCTGGCCGGACCAGACCGGCCCGGACTTCCAGCTCAAGCGCATCCTCGCGCCGCTGGAATCCTTCAAGAGCCGGATGATGACCCTCAAGGGCGTCTGCAATAAGATCCGCGGCGATGGCGATGGCCACATGCGCGGGATCAGTTGCCTGCTCACCGCGGACGAACTGCTGCCCGGCAATATCCAGGGCGGCAGCGACAAGCCGGCCGGCTGGGCACGGAACATCTCGATCGACCAGGAGATCCGCAATTTCCTACAGGCACGGCCCGAGACCGCGACGCGTTTTGGCTCGCTGGAGCTGGGCGTGGCGGTGCCGAACCGCGCCGATCCCTGGACCCGCGAATCCTACGCCGGACCCAATCAACCGCTTGCTCCCTCAAGCGATCCCTACGCGGTTTTCGACAAGCTTTACGGCCAGTCCAAGGACCGCGAGAATGTCGGCAGCGTGCTGGATGAAGTGCGCGACGACCTCAAGCTGATCGCCTCGAAGATCGATCCCGAGGAGCGCGAACTGCTCGACAAGCACGCCACCTTCGTCCGCGAGATGGAGAAGGACCTGCAGAGCGCGAATACCGTGAGCCTGATGTTCCCGCCGCCCGCGCTCGAGCAAGGGGTCTCTCTGGACAATGACGGCATCCCGAAGATCAGCACGATGCAGGCGGACCTGCTGGTAAATGCCTTCGCCAACGGCATGGCCCGCGTCGCCACGCTGCAGTATACCAACAGCGTCGGTCAGGCCCGCATGCGCTGGCTGAACATCAACGACGATCACCACGGCCTCTCCCACGAACCGGACAACAATGCCGACGCCCAGGAGAAGCTGGTGAAGATCAATATCTGGCTCTGCGAGCAGCTCGCCTATCTCGCCAAAAAGCTCGACGCCATCCCCGAGCCGGGCGGCCAGGGCAGCATGCTCGACAACACCACCATCGTCTGGACCAACGAACTCGGGAAGGGCAACAGCCACTCGCTGGACAATATCCCCTTCGTCCTCGTCGGCGGCGGTCTCGGCTTCAAGACCGGGCAGGCCATGCAGTTCGACAACGTGACCCACAACCGCCTCTGGATGTCGGTCGCCCACGCCTTCGGCCACCACATCCCGAGCTTCGGCCACCAGGGCTTCAGCGAGGGCGGGGCGCTGGGATTGTCCTGAAAGGGCAGGCTGGGGACGGCCTGAAGCCTCGTAACAAAGCTGGTTCGCTCAGAGGGGCCGCCATCCGCCGGACCGCTTGGAGAGCGATCCCTGCCTCTCTATCCGGCGATCTTGAAAAAACTTCATTCCACGGTCACCTTTTTCCGACGCCTGCCGGATAGCGGTTGAACCATGGAATTACCGGACCGGGACCTGCTCAACCGATTTGCCGAGGGCCGCGATGAAGCCGCCTTCCGGCTCTTGGTCGAGCGCCATCTGCCGATGGTCCACGGGGTCGCGCGGCGGGTCACGGCCAATGAAGACCTGGCCCGGGATGTGGCTCAGAATGTCTTCATGCGCCTGGCCCAGCGTGCGGCGCTGATTCCGGAAAATGTCTCGCTGAGTGCCTGGCTGCACCGGGTGACGCAGCATCTGGCCATCGATCTCGTGCGCTCCGAGGACCGCCGGAAAAAGCGCGAACTCGCCACCCACCACCCCGCTGCCATGGACCCCTCGCCCTCACCCGATTGGTCGGCGCTGGCGCCGCTCGTCGATTCACTGGTCAACCGCCTGCCTGCCGCGGACCGTGAGGTCCTGCTGCTCCGCTACTACCGCGATGAACCACACGCCGCGGTCGCCCGCCAGCTCGGGGTGAGCGAGGCAGTGGTGAAAAAGCGCGCCAGCCGCGCGCTGGAGAAGCTCCGCTCACTGCTGGCAAGCCGCGGCATCGCCACCACCACCACCGCTCTCGCCACTCTCCTTCCCGCCCACGCAGCAGCGCCCGTATCGGGCTCGCTCGTTTTCTCCATCAGCACCGCGTCGAAGGGCGTCGTCCCGCTCGCGCCGCAGGGCCTCAATCTCCATCTTGCCATGACCACCGTCCAGAAGTCCGCCATCGCCGGTGCGGCCATCGTCTTCATGAGTTCGCTGGGCTACGCCTTCCGTAGTAGTCCGGAGAAACAAGCATCCGATGACGCCTTGTCCGCCGCCTCTGCGACCAACACCGGCGACACCTCACCGCCCCGCGCCCGCAACGAAAGGCGGAATACCGCCAGCGCCGAGGAACGGCTCGAACGCCTCCGCTCGATCCTGGCACTCCCCAGCCGCGTCGAGCAGCCCCGGCAGATGCTCATCTTCATCGGCGAACTGGCATCCGACCAATTCGAGGAAACCGCGGGGCAACTCCGGGAGCTCGGTGTCGAAGCGGATTCCAACAACTTCCGGCTCTTTCTCTCGGCATGGACCAAGCGCCATCCCCTCGGCGCCGCGGGATGGGCGAAGAAAACCCTGCCTGGCGAAATCCCCCCGACAATCCTGAAGACCTGGGGCGAAAATGACCCCGCGGCCGCGATCGATTGGGTGACCCGGAATCTCCCGGGTGCCACCGGCCATGACGCGAAGGCGCGCGAGCCTCTGGAGCAAGTGCTGGCAAGCCTCGCACCCAAGGACCCAGCCGCCGCGGTGAAGGCGCTCGAAGTGATCCCGGACGAAAAGGACCGGATCGGTGCTCTCAAGGCCATCAGTGCCAAGCTGGGGCTAGATGACCTGGAACGGCTGATCGCCGTCGTGAGTGATGGCCCGCAGCGTAGCGTAATCATTGCGGCGAATCTCGACACCTTCGGGGACTACAACCAACACGCAAAGGCTTTCGAGCTGCTTCTTGCGGACAAGGATGCGAGACAACTGACCGACATCGAAAACTTCTTCAGAGACTGGTACCACCCGAACCCGGAGAGCGCCGTTGCCGCGATCGACAAGCTACCGGAAGCGAATGTCCGCGAGCAAGCCAAGGCGGGAATCCTCACGCGGCTCGGTTCCTTGGAGGAGGCGGATGCCATCGCCTTTCTCGACCGGCACCCGGAGTGGACCAGCGATCCGCTGATGCTGCTGGTGGGCGACCGTTGCGGCCCCTATCTCGGAGCAGAGCTGAGTTTGCGGATTCAAGACAGCGAACTCCGCGACAAGACCCTCACCCGCAATCTTAAGGCATGGCTTCAAACCAAAAGGGAACCGGCCGCCCGCAAATGGATGGCGGAAAACGAAATTCCGCCAAGCGTCCGCGAAGCCCTCGAAACCCAACCGGTCGCGAATCCATGAAGGCCCGCACTGCTACCATCGCCGTGGTCTCCCTGCTACTTGGAATGTCCGCGCTGAGTGTGGGCGGCCGCCACTATGCGGATTCCAAAGCTTCGCAGAAGGCCCCTGACCGGCCCGCGAAAGCAAAGTCCCAGGAATCCCCGGCCTCCTCGTTCCTCCCAGTGCCGACCGAGAAGCAAGACCTGCCGCCGCTTGAGGGCGACGGCTTGGCCAAGCAACTTCGCGCGCTGGCTGCCATGGAAAATGATGCGGACCGCATTCAGGGAGTTTTCGATCTGGTATCGCGCTTCAAGCCGGAGGATTGGAAGCGGGCGCTCTCGAATGAGTGTCTCCGCATTTGGAGCAAGCCCGGCCGCCCCGAACCCGGGGGTGTCGAGCAATTACTGGTCGCAGCATGGACCGAGGCCGACCCGGATGCCGCGATGGAATGGGCCAAGGCACGGGGATTCCGCGGCTTCATGGTGACCACCGCCTGGATCGGGAAAGACCCGGATGCGTTGCTGGACTACTTCAAGAGAACCTTCAAGAACGACAACAACGGCAACGTCACGCCGATGATCGGCAAGGCCATCGAGGCCTTGGGCAATGACCTTCCCCGCATCGCCCGCGCCATCCGGGAAGTCCCCGAGGAGTGGAAGGATTACGTAACCCTTCACGCCCGCCCGACCTTCAAGAACCTGACGATGGCGGAAATGAGGCCATTCGTGGACTCGCTCGATCCGCCTTTCAAGACCCAGGGTTTCCACCTCCTGCTCGCAGGCCTCCCCGGCCACGAAGCCAGGCTTTCCCTGCTCCGCGAATTCCCCGATCTGGTGGAACCCTGGTCCAGTCACGCGGTTTACCATGAATGGGTGAAGTCCGACCTGCCCGGAGCCCTCAAATCGTTGGAGGAGATCGCCCCGGGCAAGACGCGTGAGTCGGCGCTCCGCGGAGCCTTGGGTGGCCTGGCCCGACAGGACGACCTTTCACTGCTGTTTTCCACGATGCGGCGCTACTCGGATGAGATCCCCGAGGAGCGCATGGCCGGCCTGATCGCCGGAGCCGTGGACAATGACAACAACCGCTCCGGATCGATGTTCATCCCCGATGAATTTGAGAAGCCGGAGACCCCGCGCCCGACCTCCGGGAACGCCGCGATCGCCTTGGCCGAGGTGCCGCGGATCCAGTCGGAGGAATTGCGGGCGCAGCTTTACCGGCACGTCATCACCGGATGGATGGTTGAGGACCGCGCCGCAGCGAAGAAGTGGCTTGAGCAGAACGAGCTGCCGGAAGGGATGCGCAAGGAGTTCGAGGACGGGTGAGAGGCGGTGATTTGCAGATCAGGGTTCCGGTGCTATCCGGTTGGACCCGATGGATCTCTTCCAACAAACCGGCATCAACCTGCTCCCCTGCGACGGCACCGTCATCTACCACGGGCGCATTCTCCCGGAGCAGGATGCCGACCGCTACCGCGATGCTTTGCTCGTCACGGTCCCATGGAAAAACGACGAGACGGTCATCTTCGGCAAGCGCATCGTCACCGCGCGCAAGGTCGCATGGTATGCCGATTCGGATCTTTCCTACACCTACTCCGGTACCACCAAACAGGCGCTACCGTGGACGGAGGAACTGCTCGAATTGAGAGCAATGGTCGAAGCCCATGCCGGGGCATCCTTCAACGCCTGCCTTTTAAATCTCTATCACGATGGCAGCGAAGGCATGGGCTGGCACAGCGATGACGAGAAGTCCATCGAGGCGAACTCCTGCATCGCCTCGGTCAGCTTGGGTGCCGGGAGGAAGTTCTCCTTCCGTCACAAGCGGACCAAAGAGACCATCTCCCTTGTCTTGGAAAATGGCAGTGTGCTCGTGATGAAGGATGAGACGCAAACGCACTGGCATCACCAGTTGCCCAAGGCGGCGAGGATCAAAAGCCCGCGGATCAATCTGACGTTCCGGAAGATGATCCGGTAAGGAGCCGCTGGCGGGCTCCGCCCTAGCCCGCAGCTACCTGTTCCCGACAATCCCGACGCTGACGCAGACGGACGGACCCACTGGGACCGCTGGGCACCGCCCGGCAGAACGGTCCCTCCCGGCGAATCCGATCGCGGGGCTCTGGCGGATAGCGCCGCTGCGATTCTGCCGACCGAACCGGATGCCAGCAGTCAGGGACCACTCTGCCGGGCAGTGCCCGGCGGTCCCAGTGGGGCTGCCACTGTGTTGCACACGAAAGATGGAGGCCCGGGCAGAGCAGGCTCCCGCATTTGGCAGAGCTACTATCCCTATTTCACCGGCACGAGAATCACCTGCCGCAGATCCATCACGGCGGCTCCGGGTTTCGAGAGGGCACGCACCTCAAGCGCTTGCGGACCCGCTTTGTCGAAGGTGATCTTGCCGACTTCGCGCTCCTTGAAATTCTGAAAGTGACCGGTGTCTTCCACCGTGAATTTTGCGCTCTGACCGGCACATTTCATCTCCACCTCGCTGCCGCCGCTACCTTTGCCACAGCCTTGCCAGACATGGATCGAGTAGGTGCCGGGCTTGGCGACGTTAAAATGCCATGAGGCCCAATCGGCGGGGTTCACCCAGAAGCCAAGCGTGTTCTTCTCCTTCTTCGATTCATATTGGAGCTTCTCGCCCTGGACCTGCGCGGTGCTGGAATGCAGGACGATCCGGCCACCGCTGAGTTGAGCCGGGGATGCGTAGGCCTTGGTCACGTAATCCCCTTTTTCGTAGTCGTCATGGCAGGAAGCGCAGTTTGCGATTCTACCCCTCCCCGTGATTTTGGAAACTGTTCCATCGGTGACGAAGAACTCCCAATCCCCGACCTCGGGGAAGTAGCCTTTCTCGCGCTTGAGCATGCCGGTGAAGAGCTGCGTCTTGCCGTCCTCGCGTCCGATCTTCTCCTTCAAGAGCAGGCTGCCCTCGGGGAAGCTGCCCCAAGGATCGAAGACGGGCATCGCGGCGGAATCGTTCCCGTAGACCAGGAACTTCGCCCCTCCATGCGGACCTTCCGGCTTCCGCCCCGTGTCAGCGCCACAGAGCATGGAGACCTTCGCCGCCATGTCCACCGGCTGCGGCGTCAGGCGCTCCAGCTTCGCCCGCTCCTTCACGAATTTCAGCAATTCCTCGTCCGAAGGCGCGGCTTGGAGAGGCAGGGCGAGCGCGAGGAGGAAGAGGGCTTTCATGCAGTTACCCTTGCTCGCGAAGCTGCGCCGGTCCGTCAAGCCCTTGTAAATTCCCGGACCCGGCGGATTTTACCATCCGGCGAGACAAGAACGCCCCGCTTGGCTCGCTTTCACCCGTATCACGACCATGAAAACGATCCGACCCATTTCAACCGTCGCCCTGGCCACCTTGTCCCTGGCATTCGCCGCGCGCGCCCAGGAAACCCCGGAGCCGCCGAAAGCTCCCGAGCCGCCCATCGAATTGAAAGAGCACCTCGAAGAGCCGGCGGTGCCCGGCATCGAGCGACCGATGCGCGAACACGGCGAGCAGCGAATGGAGCGCCGGATCCAGGAACGTGCACGCGGCAAGGTGACCTTGCCCGATCGTCCGGCGCTTAAAGAGCGGCGAGTCCAGCTCCGTGAATTGGAACAGAGAGCCGAAAACTGGCCGCTTCAGCAGTTTGAACGCTCTGCTCAGGAGATCCAAGTCCCGCCGCGTTGGCTCATCGGCGTTGCAGTGGAACCCATCGAACCTTTCGTCCGCGCCCACCTCGGTCTTGAGGAAGACGCCGGGGCACGCGTCAGCCGGGTGGAGGAGGAGACCCCGGCAGCCCAAGCGGGGATTCAAGTCGATGACATCATCATCTCCGCGGATGGCAGCAAGGTCACCACGCTCGAAGGACTGAGAGATGCCGTCGAGAAAGCTGGCAAGGAAGGCAAGCCGCTCGCACTGGAAATTATCCACCGCGGCGAACGCAAGACCCTGAGCGTGTCCCCGAAGGGACCGAAGCCCCCGGAAGAGCCAACCGCCACGCCCCAAACTCCGCAGCAGCCCGAGCGACCCTTCGTCGAAATCCAGCGCCGCTTGGACCGCCAGGAAAAGGCCATCAACGAACTGCGCGCCCAACTCCGCAAGCTGCGCAAGCAGGTCAACAAGGACGAGAAAGACGGCGAGTAAGCCGCACTTTTGTTAGAGCCCCTCACGCGCGGTTTCGAGAAGCTGCTGGCGCACGGGCCAGTAATCCAGCTCGGGATCAAGCCCGTTGGCCACGAGGGCGTAAGTCAGCTCGCGGCCATCGAGCAGGATCAGGAATCCCACCTCGGTCTTCACCCCGGACATGGCACCGAGCTTCGCCCGCACCTTGCCATCGAGATAGGGTTTCAGGCTTTGGCGGAAGCGCTCGCCCTGCGGACCCTTGCGGGCGATGTGGTTGATCTTCGCCAGATCGATGGGGCGGATCATCGTGGCACGGGCCAGTCCGCTGCCGTCGATGAGCCGCAGGCCGGAGAACGCGACGCCCTTGGATTCCCAAAATTCCTTCAGGACGGCCGCCGGATCGCCTTGGCGGACCCGGCCCATGGTGAGGAAGAGGCACTGGGCTTCCAGATTGTCGCTGACGAAGTGGAGGTGATCGATGATCTCGGGCAGGGGCGCGGAGCGATGGGTGGCGAGGGGAATGAAATCGCCCTGTTGATTGACGCTTTGGCCGAGGACTTTCACACCGGCCTTTTCGAGTGCCGTCTTGAGAAGTTGCTGCGCGAGTGCCGGAGGATCGGGAATCGCCGCGGAGACCTCGAACCCGGCTTCACCCGCAGGCACGGTGCCATGCAGGGTGACCGTCTTGCCATAGGGCTCGGAGTAAATCACCGCGCGATCGCCGCTGCCCGCCACGCCGGTGCCGAGATAGTTCAGCCATTGGATGCCTTCCACCGGTGGTGTGGTGCCCGCGATTTTAACGCCGTCCCCTTCCCTGCCGCCCGGCTCGCAGCGGATCATCATCCGGTTGTGGTCGACATTGATGCCGAAGGCACCGGCCCCGTAGGCATTACCGATGTCGCCCCAGTTCCAGTGATCGTTCGCGGGACGCGGTGGGAAGGCCGAAGCATCCACCAGCACCATCCCATCGATCTGCTTCAGGCCGGACTTCACGGCTTGGGCGGCAAGCTCTTCGATGTCCCCGGAGGACAGGGTCGGGTCACCGCTACCCACCAGGATCAGATTGCCGTGCAGCAGGCCCCCGTCGCCGGACGGAGCGGTCGCGTTCAGGATCGTCTCGAAGCGGTAATCCGGTCCTAACAACTCGAGTGCCGCCGCCGTGGTGACGGTCTTGAACGCGGATGCCGGGCACAAGGCCGTCCCCGCCAAGGGCGAGGCGAAGATCGGCTCGCCGCGCTCGTCGAGGACGCAGAAGGCGAGCAGCGAACCCTTCAAAGCCGGAGTCGCAGCCCATTGGTCGAAGGCCTTGCCGACGGGCCCGGAACTCTTGCCGACGGCTCCTATCTTGAGCGGTTCCAAGGGCTTCATGAACATGAGCCACCCGGCCACCGCCCAGCCGGAGAGAAAGAGCGCGCCCTTGAAGATGCTGGAAGCCTGCACGCCGCGAGTCTAGGGCAGCACCCGGCACCACCGGAAGTGAAAGAGCGGGATTTCCAGCGGATGTTTTTCCGGTCACATTCCGCCGACGGTGCCGGATACCGCGTGAACCATGGAGCCAAGCGACCACCAGCTTTTGATCCGCTACCTCGCCGGCAGCGATGAAGCGGCTTTCCGCGCGCTGGTCGGGCGGCACCTCAGCCTGGTCCATGGCGTTGCGCGGCGGGTCACCGGGAATGAAGATCTGGCGCGGGATGTAGCGCAGAACACCTTCATCCGGCTCGCGGAACGGGCCGCCTTCGTCCCGCCGGATCTGCCTCTGCCGGTGTGGCTGCACCGGGTTGCCCGCCACCTCGCGATCGATCTGGTGCGCACGGAAGAGCGGCGGAAGAAGCGCGAACTCCAAAGCTCCACGGCCATGCCCGATGATCCCGAACCCGCCTGGTCCGCCCTCGCTCCGGTGGTCGATCAATTGATCAACGAGCTGCCCGCCGCGGAGCGCAGCATCCTGCTCCTCCGCTTCTATTGCGACCAATCCCATACCGCCATCGCCAGCCAACTTGGCGTGAGCGAGGCGGTATCCCGGAAGCGCGCCTCGCGGGCCATCGACCGCCTGCGGACGATGCTTGCCAAGCGCGGCATCGCCACCAGTTCCGCGGCCCTTGCGGCCTTGCTACCTGCACATGCCACGGCACCGATGCCGGCCACGCTGGCCAACTCCGTGTTGAAGGCGACACGAGGCATCGCCCCCCTGACCCCCGCGCCGCTGCAGGCAGCCCTTCTCGCCATGAATGCCACTCAAAAATCCGCCATCGCCGCCGCCGCGCTGATCTTCCTGGTCTCGGCGGGCTACTCGGTCGTAGCCAGCAACCGCCAGTCCGCGGCACCTCTTCCTTCGGATAGTGCCGCGACTTCATCCGGCGATGTCAGGTCTTCCGCGTATGTAACAGCGCGCACCCGTACCGAACGCCGGATCCCGGCAAACACGAAGGAACGCCTGGAGCGGCTCCAGCAGATCCTGGACATCGAGAATCAAGCACGGCGCGAGCGCGAGCTGATCGCCTTCATCGACATCCTGAGCCCCGATCAATTCGGCGACGCCGCCGCCTATCTCGGCACACTCAACAAGGACCAATACACCTCGGTTCAAGAGTATCACCTTTTCCTCTCTGCTTGGACCAAGGTGGATGTTCGCGCGGCCCTGGAGCATGCCGAAGCCTCGAACAACATGTTCCACCTGGGCCGGGTGCTGCAGGGCTGGGCGGAGCAAGATCCGGACGCGGCGCTCGCGTGGGCGGAAGCCCGTCCGCCCGGCACGACAGTCAACCGAAGCCTCGCTAACGTCCTGGCCGGCATCGCCGCCACCGATGTCCGAAAGGCCATGGATGTGGTCAAGGCCATCCCGGACGAGCGCCGCCGTACGGAGACCCTGCTCCAGCTCTGGTCGGGCATGTGCGAACAACCGGATGCCATCGACCGGCTGCTGCCCGCGGTCGATGATCCGGCAATGCGCGAGCGCCTGGTCGAGCGCTGCATGATCGTCATCTCGCGCGATCAGCCGCAGAAGGCGGTGCGCCTGCTGCTCGAACACCCGGGCGCCGGCGGACCGAAGAGTGTCGCCGAGGTTTTCGAAAGCTGGGCGAATGACATGCCGGAGGCGGCCTGTGCCGGGCTTGCGACGCTTCCTCCCGGGAGAATCCGGGAGCAAGCCGTGCTGACCGTTTGCAAGATCGCAGCCATTGAAGATCCTGCGAAAGCCTTCGCGACCTTGGAGAAATATCCCGAGACCGCCACCGCCGAAGGGGTGGCCAAGCTCGCCCTGGAGGCGATCGCCATCAATCCGCCCGCGATGCTCACCCGGATCCAAGGGCTCGCCGATAGCACTTTGCGTGAGCAGACCCTGCTCAACGCCTTGCGCACATGGCGGGAGAACGACGCGGCCGCCGCCCAAGCCTGGATGACCGGGCAGTCCCTCCCCGAAAGCGTGCGCCAAGGACTGTCCAATGCCAACCCCGCCTCCCAACAATGAAAGCCGCCCCTCTCACTGCGACTCTCGTCCTGACCCTGCTGGCAGGATCGGCCTGGCTGGTAGCGCTGCCCCATCGGCAAGAAACTCGGGCTCGAGAGCAAACGGCACTTCCTGCCAAGGCACCACAGACCCTCCGTCCCGAAGCCTTCCCGAAGGCCGCGGATGCCACGCGCCGTGCGACTGCTCCGAACGCTTTGGATGGCAGGGTTGCATCCGGTATCATCTATGAGAACATCGGCAAGGTGCGGGATGAGATCCTGAGCATCTGCGCAACCGGCAACCTGGTGGACCGCAGCCGCGGCTTGGCAAAGCTGCTAGAAAATTATGGCACCGACGATTTCGACACGGCCGCACACGCCCTTCTGTTCGTGGGTCTCGGGCCCGACTCGCCGGAGACGCGGACTTTGCTCGCGGCGTGGGTGGAGAAGGAACCGGAGATCGCGTTGGATCGTCTGAGAAATGCACGCGGCGAAGTCCTGCCGTTCCTGATCCGAGCCTGGGCCGGGAGCGATCCGGAGGCGGCCATGGCCTGGATCCAGCGTCACGATCCCACCGGGCAAACGCATCTTTCAACGCAGGTGATCGCGGTGGTCATGAAGAGCGATCCGGCTGCCGCCCGGGTGCTGCTCGAAGCCTTGCCGGAAGAGGAGCAGGGACGAGCTCTGCCGTCTATCGCCCCGCGGGATCTCGGGGTGAGGGAGCCGGCCAAGATCCGCGCCTGGGTCGATGCGATGCCCGGGAATCTCCGCCAGGAAGCGGCCACCTTGGCGATGCAAGCTCTGCCCGGATCGCGCATCGCGGAGAAGCTCGAGTGGATGCGCGAGTATCCGGCCCTGGCGAGCCCCGGCCCGGTCAGCCGTCTGTATGAGACGTGGATCCGCAGCGACGAGACCGCGGCGATCGCATCCTTCGAGCAGCTCGAAGCAGGACCTTTGCGCGACGCGGCCCTCAACAGCATCCAGCGCATCTATCTTCTATTGGGCAAGGAGCGGGCGGCGCTGGAATTCCTGGAGCGCTCGATGCCGGAATTCGACGAGAGGAAGCTGGGATACTGGTTGGACAGTCCGCGCAACGGAGCACCGCTGCTGGCCCTGGAGCAGGTCCCCCGCCTTCAGGATGAAAACAAGAGGAAACAGATCTACCTGAAGCTGTTAGGAAATTGGCGGGAGCAGGATCCTCATGCAGTGAAGGAGTGGATGAACACGCACGAGATTCCGGAGGACGTGCGCAAGGCAGCGGAGGAACGGTAGCCCGAGGCAGGAATCGCCCCTCACTTGCCCTTCACCAGCAGGTCGATCCAGATCGGAGCAAAGGGTGAGGTGCAGCCTTTCGGCACGGGATAGTCCTTCAGCACCTCCAGCTTGTTGGCGATATCAATCGCCCGCTGGCGATACCCGGGGTAGTCGGCACCGATCCGGACCAGGCAGTAGTTCATCGCCTCCTGCGTCCGGAAGGGGGCCTGCTTCATCTTCTTCTCGATCGTGTCGAGCGTGGCGGATGCCAGCGAGCCGTCCGCCACCACCTCATCGGTCATGAGGCTCCAGCCGGCGCGGGCGACGCAGTCCTTCTTGGAATCCCGCCAGCGCTGCCGCATCCCGCCGGCCAGTTTCGTCTTGCGGACGACGTTCGTGATCATCCAGTCGGCGATCTTGAAATAGCTCACCTCCTGCATCATCGCGTCCAATTCGTCGGCCGAAAGTTCCTTCGGCTTCATCAGCAGGGTCGCCAGCAACCTGGCGTCCACATTGCCCGTCGCCCACAGTTCGAGCGCCAGGGGATGGTTCGCCTTGAGCTGCTTTGCGAGAGCCCGAAGCTTGGCCAGGTTTACCCCGAACTGGTTCTCCCCTGCCCCGTGTTTCGCGTTGATCGCGCGACCCTTCGGGTCACCCCACGCCTCAAGCTGCTTGAGAACTTCCGGGCAGGTCATAAGAAACGGGGAACTAGTGCTGCAGATTCTTGATCGTCTGGAAGATCGCCGTGATCATCAGGTAGGCCATCGTGCCGATCAGGCTGGCCATGATGATGAGGATGGTCGGCATGATCAGGGCCATGATCCGGGACAGGCTCTTGTCGAGCTCCTTGTCATAGCGCTCCGCGGCGCGGCGCAGGGACATGTCCAGCTTGCCGGTCTGCTCGCCCACCGAGACCATGTCGATCAGCAGGGGCGGGAAGGCTCCGGTGCGGATCAGGGCTTTCGAGAAGGCCCGGCCGTCACCGACCTGGCCGATCACGATGTTGAGATTGTTCCGCAGCGCGAGATTCTGCGTGGCATCGCGGGAGAGCTCCAAGGCGCGCAGCAGCGGCAGGCCGTTGCCGGCGAGGTTCGCCATGGTTTCGAGGAACTGCACGTAGAAGCGGCTGGCAACGACCGGACCGATGAGCGGCGCGCGGAGCTTGAAGCTGTCCCAGGTCAGGCGGTTGTCGGGATTGTCCTTCCAAGCCTTGAAGAAAAGGGCGGCGGCGATGATCAGGATCAGGATCACGTACCAGTAGGATTTGACCCCGTCCGTCACGACCATCATCGCGTGGATCGGCCCGGGCAGCTTGCCGCCGGGGGTGCTGGTGATCAGCTTGGTGAGCTGCGGGATGAGGATGGTGACGAACACCACCGCCACGCCGATGCCCGCCAGGATCAGGAAGGCGGGGTAGATCAGCGCCAGGATCAGGCGGCTCTGCAAATCGGCCAGGGTCTTGAGGTAATGCGCTTGGCGCTTGAGGATCGTGTCCAGCGCGCCGGAGGCCTCGCCCGCGGCTGCCAGCGAGCAATAGAGCGGCCCGAAGCTGGGGCTTACCCGCTTGAGCGCGGTGGAGAAGTTCATGCCGTCCCGCACCAATTGGCGGATGCGGCCGGCGACCGCCTTGAGGCCGCCGAGTTCCTGGCGGTTCTCCATCGACTGGAGGGCCGGCTCAAGCTGAAGGCCGGCTCCGAGCATGTCGGAAAGTTCCTCCGTGAACATGATCACCTCGGCGCGCTTGATCTTGAGCGGGCCGTCGGGGATTTTCTCTTCCCCCTCTTTCGCACCCTTGCCTTGAGCTGCCGCCTTCGGCGCAGGCTGCTTGGCGGCGGCTTCATTCTTCTTCGCGGTAGCGGCGGCCGCAGGCGTGGATCCGGCTGCCGACTCCTTCAGGCTGACCGGCTGCAAGCCGCGGCGGTCGAGCACGCGCAGAGCCTCGGGGCGATCCGCGGCATCCACCTCACCGGTCTGCACGCCGCCGGAGGCACTCAGGGCTTTGTATGCGAACTTGGGCACGGAAGGGTGAGATAAGAGAGAAGAGCGATGAGATAAGAGATTTGAAATTTCAGATCTCAGATTTCAGATTTGAAATGGGCAGCAGGCGCTTCATTCCGTGGCGATGTCGGTGGCGGTGACGGAGATGACTTCCTCGATGGTGGTCATGCCTTGCATCACCTTGATCCAGCCGTAGCCGCGCATCGGCACGAAGCCTTCCTTCACCGACTGGGCGCGGATGTCCGGTGCCGAGGCACCGTGGGCGATCATGTCTTGCATGGTCTGGCTGAGGACCACGACTTCGTAAATGGCGAGACGGCCTTGGAAGCCGGTATTGCGGCAGCGGTCGCAGCCCTTGCCGATGTAGGCCTGGCCTTCGAGATTCATCGGGATGCCGAGCTCGCGGCGGTCGTCCATGGTGACCGTGCGCGGCACGCGGCAGTGCGGGCAGAGTTTCCGGACCAGGCGCTGGGCGAGGAAGGCGCGGACGGCGGCGGAGACCAGGAAGGGCTCCACGCCCATGTCGATCAGACGGCTGATGCCGCCGAGCGCGTCGTTCGTGTGCAGGGTGGAGAACACCAAGTGACCGGTGAGCGAGGCGCGGATGGCGATTTCCGCGGTCTCAAGGTCGCGAATTTCCCCGATCATGACCACGTTCGGGTCGGCGCGCAGGATCGAGCGCAGGCCGGCAGCGAAGGTCAGGCCGATGTCCGACTTCACCGCGATCTGCATGACCCCGGAGAGTTTGTTTTCCACCGGGTCCTCGATCGTGACGATGCGGCGGTCCGGGTGGTTGATCTCGCTGAGGAAGGAGTAGAGGCTGGTCGACTTACCCGAACCGGTGGGACCGGTGATCAGGATGATCCCGTTCGAGATGTGCAGCAGGGCCTCGATCTTGCCGCGGATGTGCTGCTCCATCCCGAGCTTGTCCAAATTGAACTTCTCCTGGTTGAGGAGACGCAGGGCCACGCTCTCGCCCTCGACCGTTGGCACGGTGGCGACGCGGACGTCGATGGTGCGGCCTTCGAACTGGAGGTTGATACGTCCGTCCTGCGGCAAGCGGCGCTCCGCGATATCGAGCCGCGACATGATCTTGAGACGGGCGATCACGGAACTTTGCAGCGCCTTGATGTTCTCCGGCACCGTCACTTCCAGCAGCCTGCCGTCGATCCGGTAGCGGATCCGCAGGTTACTGGCGAGAGGCTCGACGTGAATATCCGTCGCGCGCTGGTCGAGCGCTTCCCGGATGATCTGGTTCACGAATTTGACGACGCTGGCCTCCTCGTCCTCATCGGCGTCGATGACGTTGGCCTCGTCGTGGCCTTCGAGGTTTTCGTAGTCGAGATCGCGGCCTTCGAGGATCTGCTCGAAGGTATCAGCACCGACCCCGTAGAGCTTGCGCAGGGATTCGTGAATGCGGCGGCGCGAGGCCATGCACCACTCCACCGGCATCGCGATTTCCTGGGCGACGGCCTGGCGGGCGACGAGATTGAAGGGGTCGAAAGTAGCCAGCTTGAGGTGGGGCATCTCGCCCTCCGCTCCGTTGGTGATGGCCACGGGCAGCAGGCGGTGGCGTAGGGCGATCCGGGGACCACAGGCCTCGCGGAGCGGCAACGGGGCTTCGGCCTGCGGGATATTCTCCAGCCATTCCATGTCGACCTCGGCGGCGAGTTCACGCATGTAGGCTTCCTCATCCACCACGCCGGCATCCAGCACGTCGTCGATGGGAGAGCGCTGCCGCTGGGCCGCGCTTTCCAGCACTTCACCGAGTTTTTCCAAATCCGGGCAACCGCTACGGCGGGCGGGGTCGATCAACAAGTCGGTCATGCGGCTGGGTCGTTCTGCTGGCGGTCTTTTCCTTTAAAACCGGCGGGGGCGCAACTTGTCTCTGGAAATTCGGGCGCGAAGTGTCAGCGAACTCTCATTTCAGGCGCTCCCGGCTAAAAATCAGCGTCTTGTCCGCAGATTTCAGGGTTTTCCCGCCGTCATGACGCCCCGGTCGGCGGCGGTCGTCTGGAAGGAGAAGCCGCGGAAACCAGCCTCCGTCAACAACGTCTCATATTCCCCGGTGGAGTAGCACTTGCCCTGGGTCGAGTGCATCAGCAGCGCGGAATACTCGGCCACCGGCAGCGGACCGGTCTTGTCGGCGTCGATGAAGGCATCGTGGATGACCAGCATTCCGCCCGCTTCCAAGGCGTTGAAAGACGCGGCGAGGAGCTGGCGGACTTCCGGCAGATCCCAGTCGTGCAGGACATTGGAGAAGAGGTGGAGGTCGTATCCCGCTGGCAGATCTTCCTTCAGCATGTCCCCTGCCCTGACGGCCACGCGGTCCGCAAAGCCCAGCTCCACGATGCGCTTGGTGGCGATCTTTTCCACGGAGGCTTGGTCAAAAACGGTCGCGGTCAGATGCGGGTGGTTCGCCACCAGCGAGCAGGCGTAGATCCCCGAGCCGCCACCGATATCCAGAAGCCGGGAGGAACCGGAAAGGTCCAGCGCCTTGGCCATCGCCGGGCCTAACAGCACGCCGCGGCAATCCATCGCCGCGGTGAATTGACGAGCGAAGGTCTCATCTTCCATGGACCGGTGCCAATCGGCGGCATCATCCTCGTCGTAGCCGCCCCAATTCGCCGGTTTCCCGGTGCTGAGGACCTTGAGGTAGTCCTTGGTCACCGGGCGGTCCTTGAGGGAGCGGTAGTAAGGCGCGAGCGACCAAGCCGACTCCGCCGTCAGGAACTCCCTGCCGGAATCGCTGAGCTGGAAAACCTCGCCCTCGCGGCGGACGAAACCATTCGCCGTGAAGAGCGTCATCATCACATCGGTGGGACGCTCCGCGAATTTGAAGTGCGAGCAGATGGCTGCGAGGCCGGAGGGATTGGCGGCGAGCCAGGTGAAGAAATCGAGATGGACCAAGGCTGCGGTGACGAGATCGGCGGCGTAGAGGCCATCGCGGTAGCGGTAGGCGCGGGAGGGATCGGCGGCGGGGATGCGGGTGAGGTCGGGCGAATCCATGGGCGGGGTATGCATGCCTTGGCGGGGAGGGACAAGCGTAGGGCTTGTTCGTGCATGTGGGGGGATCGAGGGGGCTTGTTTACGGCCTTTTCGTGATCGGCGCAGTTGGGGACCATTCTGCGGGCCGGTGGCTCCGCGCTCCCGGCGGAAGAGCTGTCCGTAAGGGCGCAGCGATGACGATTTCATCACACAACGAGGATTCAAGCATCCGCCGGGGCACTAGAACTTCTCCGGGAAGATTTCCCGCGTCGATAGCCGGTCGCGGTCCCTTTGCGAAGGGGCCGCGGCTTCCGCCCTTACCCGTTCATGAAGATCGCCCCACTGTTTGCAGCTTTGGTGCTGCCCTTGGCGGCGCATCCCGACCCGCGGCACACGCTGGAGGAGATCAATTCACACCTCGCCCAAACCCCCGAGGATCAGGAGCTGCTGAGGCAAAAGGCCCAAGTGTATCTCTCCACCGGCAATCCTGGCGAGGCGGCGGCGATCTTCCTGGCGCTGCAAAAGCTCGGCCCCGATGAACCCGCGAACCTTTTGCTGGATGCCCGGGTCGCCCTCGCCAAGGACGAGCGGGAATCCTCCGCGGCCAAGGCGCGGGCGCTGGTGGCAAGGCACGCCCGGTTCGACCGGGGCTGGAAATTCCTGGCACAGGCGGAGGAGTCCGTTGGTCGCAGGGACGCGGCGCTCGCTGCCATGCTCCGCTACCTGGAGATCAGCGCTCACCCGGAACCGGGCGAAGTGCTGACCTGCGCCGGGTGGCTGCAGGGACGCGGTGCCACGGGTGATTTGGAGACGGCCGTCGCGGTGCTCGATGGCGGGCTGGCCAAGGCCGGCTGCCTCAGCGGCCTGCATCACAAGGCCATCGAAATCGAGCTGGGTCTGGGGCACTACGATTCCGCGCTGCGCCGCATCGACGCTCTGGCAGCGCGCTTCCGGCCATCGGTCGATCTCTCGCTGAAGCGGGCCGATATTTTGGAGAAGGCGGAGCGCTTCAAGGAAGCCGCCGACGCCTGCGATTCCGCGCTGGCCCTGATGGATGCCCTACCCGCGACCCGCAAGCGCAGCGATGCCTTCCAGCAGCAGTTCGCGGCGATGGCGAAGCGCAAGGCCGCAAATCTGGAGAAGCCCGGCAGTTGAAAGGCATCGCATGATCATGCGACTCTTGCACCCCCGGCGGCGGCTGTCAGATTGAGACATCGGGCGGCAACCCTCCGCCGGGTCCGGCGATGTTTTCACGAACGGCCATTTTTTTCAGCCTGCTCCTGGCCGGCAGCCTCGGCGCGGCGCCGCTGCTGCCGCTGCGGGTCGTGGAATCGACCCAGATGAATTTCGGGCACCCGCTGTCCGAGCTTCTGGATGGGGACGTGAATCCCGGCAACGGCGTGGACATGGACCGCGCCCAGTTCCAGGAGCAGGTGATCGTCTTCGCCACCGAGCAGCCGGTCTCGGCGCAGGTTTTCCAATTCACCACCTGGCACATCTCGAAGGAGCACGGAGCGTATCCGGCGCAGATGGAACTGGCCGTGACCTCCGACGCCAAACCGGACCGCCACAGCATCAATTGGAAGCCGCTCAAACCGAACCTGGTGATGACCGACTCCTTCCCCCGCAATCCGGGGCTGGTGCGGGCGGAGGGTGATTCGATTTATTTTTCCGAAGGGCTCGAACAAACCGTGCTGACGGTCCGCGCACCCTCCCCTCTCACGGGCGTGACCGGCTTCCGCCTGCGCTTCATCCCGGTCGATGCCAGCCACATCAGCGGGCAGCGGGTGATCGGCCGCAGCCGCAATGGCAATTGCGTGATCAACGAATTCCAGATCCAGCCCGATCCGCTGCGATCTTCCAATGTGGCGCTGGGACGACCGGTGCGCGCCTCGGGGCCGGTTTACGAAGGCCTCTACCCGCATTTCCTGACCGATGGTTTCGCGGCCTCCTTTTCCCATCCGGCGGAATTGCATCCGGCACGCGATTTCCACTACGAGGTGGATCTCGGCAGTTCGCGGCCGCTCGATTACATCGTCCTGCGCAGCCGCCTCGATGGCACCGCGCCGGAGCGCCTGGGCGACTACGAGGTGCAAGTGCTGGCCGACGACGGCAGCGGGACGCCCGGCGAGATCCGGTGGCGGGCAAGATTGCGACAGGACGGCTCGCACGTGCCGCCCGGCGGTCGCGATGTCATTCAGGCGGAGGACGGAACCGGTGGCAGCTTCTCCGGACGCTTCGTGCGCATCGTCAATCCGATCGACGCGCAGTGCCGCCCGCAGGTCGGCGAGGTGGAAGTCTATCCGCAACTGCACCCGCGGATCGAGATGGTGAGCGCGGATGGCCGGGAGATCGGCCAGCCGGAAGATTTGCCGCCGGGCACGCGGACGCTCGGTTTCACCCTGGCAGCGGGCAAGGACGATCCGGCTCCCGAGCTGCTGGTCTTCCGCTGGCGGCGCGCGAAAGCCGAGAACCAGTCCTGGACCGAGTGCAAGAGCGGCGAGCCGGTGAAGGTCGCGTGCGAGAAGCCGGGCAGCTATCCCTTCGAATTCCAAGCCCGCCATACGGATGGCCGCTGGAGCCGGCAGATCCAAACGCATACCTTCACCTTGCCCATCAAGTGGTGGCAAAGCCCGGTGCGGCTCGGGGCGATCGCGGTCAGCGTGCTGGTGGGCGCAGCGGGCCTGGCCTGGTGGGCCTCCGTCCGCCGCCTGCGGAACAAGCTGCAACTCGCCCAAGCGGCCCGCGCGATCGAGCAGGACCGCCTGCGGATCGCACGCGACATGCACGACGACATCGGCGCGCGGCTGACCCACATGGCGCTGCTGGCAGACCGCCTGAAGCGCTCGCCGGGGCACGATCCCGCGCTTCTAACAAAACTGGCCGGCGAGGCCCGCGGCACGGTCGGCGCGCTCGACCAGATCGTGTGGGCGGTGAATCCGCGCCACGATACCCTGGGCAGCCTCTCGGATTATCTGTGCAATCACGCCACCGGCTATCTGGCCGATGCCGGGCTGTCCTGCCACTTCGAGTCGCCGCCCTCCGGCCGTGAATCGGTGCTGCCCTTCGCAATCCGCCATCCCCTGCTGATGGCGGTGAAGGAGGCCCTGCAAAACGTGGTCAAGCACGCCGGTGCCAGCCGCGTGACGATCTCCCTGCAATCGAAAAACGACGCGATCGAACTCGCGGTGAGCGACGATGGCCGGGGCATCACCCGCC
The DNA here is from genome assembly GCF_040801775.1 of Luteolibacter sp. Populi. Classification (GTDB taxonomy): domain Bacteria; phylum Verrucomicrobiota; class Verrucomicrobiia; order Verrucomicrobiales; family Akkermansiaceae; genus Haloferula. The sequence continues at coordinate 5,790,029 of NZ_CP161812.1, read as the reverse complement.
CCGAGCAAGACCCGGGCGATGGCGACGGCCTCGACAACATGCGCGGCCGTCTCGCCGAGGTCGGCGGCACTTGCATCATCGGCCCCTCCCCCGCGGGAGGCACCCGCGTCACCCTTTCGGTCCCATGGACCGCACACGCATGAAACCTTGTTCCATTAGCATCGTGGAGGACAACCTGCCCCTGGCAGAGGAATTGCAAGCGCTCTTCGAGAGCCAACCGGACATGCAGGTCCTGGATGCCTTCGCCTCGGCGGAGGCAGCGCTCCGCGCCTTGCCCGCGCGCATGCCCGACGTGCTGGTGGTGGACATCCGCCTGCCGGGGATGAGCGGCGTGGAGTTGATCGCCACGCTCAAGCCGCGCTTCCGCGAACTGCCGATCCTGGTCCTCACCATGTATGAGGAAAGCGACCTGATCTTCGATGCCCTCAAGGCCGGTGCCTCCGGTTACCTGCTGAAGCGCGTGGCGGGCGAGGAACTCTGCGACGCCGTGCGGCAGATCCAGCGCGGCGGCTCGCCGATGTCGCCGAGCATCGCGCGGAAGGTGGTGGATTCCTTCCGTGCGCCCACCCTCCCCGAGCCGGAAGGCCCGCGCCTCTCGCCGCGCGAGCAGGAGATCCTCGGACTCTTGGCCAATGGCGCGCTTTACAAGGAGATCGCCGGCGACCTGGGAATCAGCCTCGACACGGTGCGGACGCACCTGCGCCGGATCTACGAAAAACTCCACGTGCATACGCGGACGGAGGCGGTCGTGAAGTTCCTGGGGCATAAGCGCTAGTCCGCTCAGAAAGGTGGTCCGCACAGTCCTCTGTGCGGTCGAAGCAGTTCTGGTGGCGGCATCCACCCGAGGGCCCCCGGGTGAGGCGCGCTACAGGGGTGGCTTCGACCGCACAGAGGACTGTGCGGACCACCTTTTCCGGCCCCCTGCCGTATCACCCAAGCATGCGACTGCCGCAACCCGCGGCAATGGGCTTCTGTGTAGCCAGTCCAAAACCCAACGGACTGACTGATCCGCCCAAGGTCATGCAGCCAATCCCCGCCAGCCCCGCCCCGCAGCCGAAGCTCCGCTTCGCGCTCCGGCCTTGCGGTCCGGCGGCAGCATGCTCCGGGCGGCATCTCTGATTCGATTTCCAGGAGGTCGCGGCGGCGTACCGGCAATTCCGGTGCGCCGCCGCATTTCCTGAAAAACCCCGACGAGAATCCGACCCATGAAACCCCGCCATTTCCTTTCCACCTCCCTCGTAGCCTGTCTGCTTGCGACAGCGTCCCGGGCCACCATCTTTCCCTATGCCGAATATCATCTCGGCGAAGCGGGCAGCCTCGGTGCCAGCAACAAGCCGCAGGACTCCACCGGCAACAACCACCACATTCCGAACGTCGCAGGCGGCGAATCGGCCACGGTCGCCACCACCGGCTTGTCACCGAATGCAACCGGCTCCACCGCCTGCCTGGATACTTCCAACCCCGCCAACGAGGGCTGGTACGGGGAACCCAATACCTACGCGACCCTGCCTACGGACAATTTCGCCTTCGGTGTCTTCGCCCGCGCGGCGGCCATCGGAAACCCCACCCGTGGCGACGTCTTCACGCTCGGCGATGTCGCCGGTTCCCACAAGCTCAGCTTGGAAGGCACCGGCTGGTCGTCCAGCGCGCACAATGTGGACTGGATCGCACCGGCGGGAGGCGTGCCCGGGTCTTTCACGCCGAACACCTGGGTCCACCTGGCCATCGTCCGCAGCGCTGGCGTGTCCACCTTCTACATCGACGGTGTAGCTCACGGAACCTTCAGCGGTGACGCGGTCCATGCCGCGCCGCACATCTCGGTGCAGCCGGGCGGCGGCGAGTTTGGCTTTTTCGACGGGCAATTGGACGAAGCGAGAATCGTGACCTTCACTCCTGGCCAATCGCCCGAGAGCGTTATCGCGGCCCTTCAAGGCGGAGTCGTGCCGACAGCGTTCTTCGAATTGGGAGTGGGGGCTACCTACAATGCCGCAAACCTTTCCACCGACGAAGAATCGACCTTCCGGCTCGGCGGTGCGATCCAGGATTCCGTCGTCATTACCGGAGACGGCGGACTGTCGGTGGCGGCGGGATCTGCCCCCAAGCACATCATCCATATTTCGCAGGAGGGCGGGATTCCCACCGGGAGCTACCCACTGATCTACTATACCGGCAGTATCGGCGGCCTTGGTTTCGACGGGCTGCAACTCGCTCCCCTGCCCGGCCGCATCACCGGCTCGCTGGTGAACAACACCGTGGATTCGACCATTGATCTGGTGATCAGCGGCTCCGAAGCCGGAGACATCACCTGGACCGGCAGCGGCGGCGACATCTGGAATGTAGAGGGCAATAGCAACTGGGTCTTCACCAATACCACCACGCCGACGAAGTTCTTCCCCGGAGACGTGGTCCGCTTCAACGACACCGCCGCGACCAACGCGGTCACGATTGCCCAGACCGTGACCCCCGGCGCCATCTACATCCCCGCGAACGAGGATTACAGCTTCAACGGCGCGGGGGGCATCGGCGGCTCGGCCACGCTCGAGAAGAGCGGCACGGGAACCCTGACCTTCACCAACCCGAACACCCACAGCGGCGAGATCTACATCGATGCCGGCACCGTCCGCGTCGGCGATGGCGGCAGCACCGGCTCGCTGGGCACCGGACCCATGGGCCTCGAAGGCAATCTGATCGTGAACCGCAGCGGCACTCTGAACATGCCGAATAGCATCGGCGGGTCCGGCAGTATCGAAAAGCTCGGCGACGGGCGCTTGGTGATGAGCGGCAGCAGCAGCTTCGAGGGCACCGTAACGCTCACTTCAGGCGTGATCGCCTCCGGGCACGCAAACTGCCTGGGCAGCCCCGGCACCGGAACAACCGTGGCCGCGGGAGCCACGCTCGATGCTTTCAGCGGCGGCTTCGGCAACGAACCGATCACCATCAACGGCACCGGCGTGAATGCCGAGGGCGCGATCATCAATACCGGGGCCGCAAACCAGCTCGACGGCGTGAAGTTCCTCATCCTCGGCAGCGACTCCAGTATCGGCGGTGCCAACCGCTGGGACGTCCGCGGTGACGACGCGACCATCACCGGAGGATTCACGCTTACAAAGATCGGAACCGGTCAGGTCAGCATCGTGAACGCCGATGTCTCGGTGCCGAATATCGTGATCGACGGCGGCATGCTATCGCTGGAGCGCGGCGCGAACGTCGACAACAGCAGCCCCGGCACGATCACCGTCAATGGGACCGTGCTCGGCTTCGGTGACTTCGGGATCCCGATTGTTTGCACCAAGCCGATTCTCATGAGCGGCGGCCGGATGACCACCACCTCGCAGGATGCCAATGGCAGCGCGATCATCGATTCGCCGGTCCAACTCGAAGACACCGCCACCATCCAGACCTGGAGCGGAACCACCCTCACCTACAACGGAGCCTTTACCGGTTCCGGCTCCCTGGTGAAGGATGACTTCGGCACCGCGATTCTGACCGGAGCCCACTCCTGGGCCGGGGACACGACGGTTGCCCTAGGCACCTTGTCGTTCGCTGCCAGCGGCCTCGCGGACACCTCCACGGTGACCGTGGGCAAGGCTGCGACCTTGAACCTCGGCTTCAGCGGCACGGATACCGTATCCGCCATGTTCATCAACGGCATTCAACTGGCGCCCGGGGTCTATAACGCCAGCCACGACAGCGGTCGCCTGGCCGGCACCGGCAGCCTGACCGTAAGCACCGGACCGGTGGGCACGCCCTACCAGCTTTGGGCGAGCGCCAGTGGCATCGGTGGAGCCGGCTCCGCGGAGGATTCCGATAATGACGGCATCAGCAACGGCATCGAATTCGTGATCGGCAGCGATCCGAGCGGTCCGGGCTCGGATTCCAATGCGCTCAGGCCCACCGCGACCACGACTGCCACGCATCTGGTATTCATCTATCGCCGCGCCGACGAGTCCGCCGCCTTCGCTCCCTTCGTACAATACGGCAGCGACCTGAGCGGCTGGAACACCGCCGTCAATGGAACCAACGGAATCACCATCCTTGAAGAAGACGACGCCATCGCCACCGGCATCAACCGTGTCACGGTCAGCATCCCGGTTCCGGCAAACGGGCAGAGCCTCTTTGCACGGCTGCAAGCGACCACCTTCTGATCATCCTGGCTCATCCGGCACCGCCGTCGTGGGGGCGGTGGTGCCGGAACTTTCCATGTGTTTCCCCGCCGCATTCCGCTAGCATCGGGCGATGAGCCGATTCCTTTTCCGATCCTCGCTCTGCTGCGCGCTCCTGGCAGCGCAAGCGCTCGCCGCCGATGAAGCTTCGACCGGCGATCCCGAGATCATGGCCTTCGCCGGCAGCGAGGAGTGGAAGGCCGACCACGAGCAGCGCGTGAAGTGGTTCCGCGAGGCGCGCTTCGGAATGTTCATTCACCTCGGCCTCTACTCCGCGGCGGGCGGTTACTGGCCTCCCGATCCCGCGAAAGGCATCCGCTACGAGCAGCAGCAGGCGGAGCGCATCCGCACCTGGGCATCGGTCGGCGAACCGGAATACGGGACGGCGCTCAAGCCGCTCTTCAAACCCGAACCAGGCTGCACCGCGGAGTGGGCGAAGCTGGCGAGGGAAGCCGGCATGAGATATGCCGTCTTCACCGCCAAGCACCACGAGGGCTACACGCTCTTCAACAGCAAGTCGGAATACTCGGTGCACAATCCGGTCACGGGCAGCACCAATATCTCGCCCGCCGGGCGAGATCTCTTCCGCGAGTTCACCGATAGCTTCCGCAGCGAAGGTCTCGTACCCGGAGCCTACTACTCGCTCATCGATTGGCAGTATCCGGATGCCGCGCGCTACCGGCGCTACCTGCACCAGCACCTCACCGAACTGGCCTCGGGCTACGGCCCCCTGGGCATCCTGTGGGTCGACTACTCCTCCGCCGGCAGCGAGGGAGCCCACTGGGGCACCCGCTCGATCCTAGACATCTGGCGCACCCACCAACCCGCGGCGATCGTCAACAACCGCTTCTGGAGCGGGCTTGAGAATCCCTACGGCGACTTCTTCACGCCGGAGAAATACGTCCCGCCCGCAGGCTACAATGGCCGGATCTTCGAAGCCTGCCACACCTTGAACGAGAGCTTCGGTTTCAGCCATCACGACAACTCGTGGAAGGGCCCGGCCGACGTGATCCGCCTGCTCGCCGAAGTCGCGAGCAAGGGCGGCAACCTGCTGCTCAACGTGGGCCCCGACGCGCACGGCCGCATTCCCGATCCGGCGGCGCGCACCCTGCGTGAGGTCGGCAAATGGCTCGGCACCCATGGCGAGGCGATCTACGGCACCACCGGCTCGCCCCTGCTCTATCCCCCCTTCAAGGGCTGGATCACCCTCTCCGCCGACGACCGCGATCCCACCTTGTATTGCCACATCCGCGAGTGGCCGGAGGGCGGGCTGCTGTCCTTGGAAGGCCTCGACACGCCTTGCAGCTCGGCCACCCTGTTAGGCACCGGCTTCGTGGATATCGAGCAATCCGGAAACGGGCCGCCCACCATCCGCCTGCCCGCGAATCCGCCCGATCCGTCCGATCCCCTGCCGGTCGTCGCAGTGCGCTTGAACGGCCCGCCGGTCTTCGATTTTTCGCCTTACCCGCGCCAGGCACCGGACCGCTCGATCACCCTCCTCGCCACGCAGGCGGTGCTCTCACCCTCGGTCACCGCCACCAACCCGATGCGCATGGAGGAAAGCCACATCGGCTTCTGGTCTGACACCGGTGAGAGCGTGTGGTTCCCCTTCATGATGCGCTATCCCTTCACCCCCCGCAACGCCGATGGCAGCGAAGCCAAACTCCCCGGCCGTTTCGAGGTGATGCTGGACGCCGCCGTCGGCAGCGAGTCGGGCGGAGAGGTCGAGATCCGCCTGTTAGACCAGACCTTGCATTGCAGCCTCAGCTCGACCTCGCATTGGCGGGAGTTCCGGGAAGTGAGCGCGGGGACCGTCACCATTTCCCAGCCGGGCCTGATGGCGCTTCACGTCCGCCCGCTCAAGATCAAAGGGATCGGCTTGATGAATCTGAGATCGGTGAAGCTGATCCCGGTGGCGGGAGATGGGTGATACGTGGAGGGGCTGCCCCCGTCACTCCACCTTCTCCACCTCCACATACACGGACATCTTGCAATGCCCGCTGCCGTGGTAAGTGCCGCGGACAGGTGCCACGTCATCATAGTCCCGCCCGACGGCGATCTTGATGTAGCGCTCGTCCGCCAGCGTCTCGTTGGTGGGATCGAAACCGATCCAGCCGGTGCCCGGGAAAAAGACCTCCGCCCACGCATGCGAGGCCTGGGCACCTACCAAATGGTCTTTGGGGCCATTGTAGAGATAGCCGGATGCATAGCGCGCCGGAATACCAATCGACCGGCACAGCCCGAGCATCACGTGCGTGAAGTCCTGGCAGACCCCGCGGCGCAGCGCAAAGGCTTCCTCGATCCGCGTGCTGACGCTGGTCGAGCCGGTCTCGTAACGGAAATTCCGGTGGATCCAGTGCATGATCGCCACCGCCTGTTCGAAAACCGGACCGATGCCGCTGGTGATGTCGATGGCGTGCTTCCAAACGTGAGGATTCCGCGACACGAAAGGGCTGTCCTGAAGGTAGGCCCAGGTCCGCTCCGGAATGTCCCCGCCGCGATAATCATGGAGCATCACATGCTGGTCGGCTTCCGACAACTCAAGCGGCAGATTCTGGATCCGGATGCGGCTCTCGATCTCAAGCCGGCGATGGTCGCCGGGGATCTCGAAGTGATGGGTGACGTTCTGGAAAAGGTCGTTGAAGCGCCGGACCCGGGTGGCGGGCAGCACCCTGACCACCGCCGACAAGGTGCGCTGGAAAGGGAAGGTGCGCGGCTCCAGGTGAAGCGTGTTCATGCTGTCCCGCACCGGCGCATCATAGTCGAAGACGGTCCGGTGGAGCACACGGAAAACGGGGCCTGGCTGCAAGGGCTGTGCCATGAGCGGTCCGGGTGTGGGCGCAGGACGTGCGCCAAGTTCGGGAGGTTCCTGATTCAAAACGCGGGAAATTGCTACGGCGCTATTGCTGCTGCTGGGCCATCTGCCAAGCCACCACTGCGCTCATGTTGGCCGCGGGAATCGGCGGGCGGTTGTTGTTGGCGTCGGGCAGCAGCACATAGGTGCGGAAGAGCTCTTCACCGATCGAGTTGAACTTCTCCTGCGTCTGGTCGAGGTATTCGTGCAGGCCGCTCGCGAGAACCTCGCCGGGCGAGCCGTAAGCCAATTCGCCTAACAGCCGGCCCGCGACGCGTTCCGCATCGTTCGTATAAGTGCCGCGCGGTCCTCCGGAGATGCTGTGAAGATTGCGGTCGATGCGGTCCACGCAGAAGCGGACGGAGCGCGGGAACTGGTGGGAGAAGATCAGGAAGCCCACCACCGTTTCGGCGGTCGGCTCGCCACGGTGCGCTGCCCGGAAGGCCCCGAGCGCTCCGCACGAGCGCAGGATCGCCGTCCAATGGAAGGTGACGGCACCGTTCCCCGGCACCTCGGATTCCGGCAGGAAACTGGTGATGTCCAGGAAGCGGGTGGTTTTGTCCGCCCGCTCCAGATGCCGGCCCAGGTCCATGAATTCCCAAGCCTCGGTGCGCGCGATCGAGGCCGCAGCGATGCCATGGAAGGCGAAGGTGGCACGCCGGATCGTCTCGTAGTAGCGCGTGGGATCGGCCGCCAGCAGCATCTCGCCGTCGCGGGAGTTGATGAAGAGATAGAGCGAGTTCAGCTCTTCCCACAGTTCCTCCGAAAGCTGGTCGCGGACCATGCGCGCGTTCTCCCGCGCCTGGGCGATCGAGGAGACGATGCTGCTGGGGTTCTTCCGGTCGTCGGTCAGGAAGCGGATCACCTCCACGCTGCCCGCCTCGCTGTAGTGCTCGGCGAACAGCGCCTCGTCGCCGGTGCTGAGGATGATCGGCTTCCAGAAGGCGCGCAGGCGTTCGCTGTCGAGGCGCTCGTGGTCGAGCAGGAGCTGGCCGTTGACTTCGATCAGGCGGGCAAGGTTATCGGCCCGCTCGATGTAGCGGACCATCCAGTAGAGGCTATTGGCAACGCGGGAGAGCATGAGGTAAGTTATTTCAAGACCCAGGTGTCCTTGCTGCCGCCACCCTGGGAGGAATTGACCACCAGCGAGTTCTTGCGCAGGGCCACGCGGGTCAAGCCGCCGGGAACGATCTTCACGTCGCTGCCGTAGATGATGTAGGGCCGCAGGTCGATGTGGCGGCCTTCCATGCCATCGTCCCCGCACCAGGTCGGCGAGCGGGACAGGGCCACCACCGGTTGGGCGATGAAATTGCGCGGATCCTCGATGATCTTGTCCCTGAACAGGGCGAGTTCTTCCTTGCTCGCGGTAGGCCCCATCAGCATCCCGTAGCCGCCCGATTCATTGGCGGCCTTCACGACCAGTTCCGGCAAGTGCTCGAGGATGTATTTCCGGTCGCTCTCTTCCGAGGCCAGGAAGGTCGGCACGTTCGGCAGGATCGGATCCTGGCCGAGGTAGTATTCGATGATCTTCGGGACGAAGTAGTAGATCACCTTGTCATCCGCCACGCCGGTGCCGACGGCATTCGCCAGCGCCACATGCCCGGCCTGATAGGCCCGCATGATGCCGGGAACGCCGAGGCAGGAGTCCTTGCGGAAAACCTGCGGGTCGAGGAAGTCGTCATCGATCCGGCGGTAGATCACGTCCACGCGGACGAGGCCCTTGGTCGTGCGCATGTAAACGAAATCGTCCATCACCACCAGGTCGCGGCCCTCCACGATCTCGATGCCCATCTCGCGGGCCAGGTAGCAGTGCTCGAAGTAGGCGCTGTTGTAACAGCCCGGGGTCAGCAGCACGCAGACCGGCTCGCCCTCGCGGTGCGGCGAGACGTGGTGGAGCATGTCCAGCAGCTCGCGCGGGTAAGCATCCACCGAGCGGACGCCCAGCGACTCGAAAAGAGCGGGGAATGCCCGCTTCAGCGCATTCCGGTTCTCCAGCAGATAGGAAGCACCGGAAGGGCAGCGGCCATTGTCCTCCAGCACGTAGTAGGTGCCGTCCGCGCCGCGGATCAGGTCGCTGCCGCAGATGTGGATGTAGATATCCTTCGGCACGTTCATGCCGCGGAACTCGGGCCGATAGTGCTTCGCCTCCTCGATGTAGAAGCGCGGGATGATCCCGTCGCGCAGGATGTGCTGCTCGTGGTAGATGTCGTGAAGGAAGAGATTCAGCGCGATGATCCGCTGGGTCAGCCCCGCCTCCAGATGCTCCCACTCGTCCGCCGGGATCACCCGCGGCACAGGATCGAAGGGGAAGATCCGCTCGGTCCCCTGGTCGTCGTGATAGACGTTGAAAGTGACTCCCTGGCGGAGGAAATGCTGGTCGCAGGAAGCGCGCCTCGCCTCGAAATCCGCCAAGGGAAGGCCGGAGAAACGGTTCAGCAGGGCGCGGTAGTGTGGCCGCACCTCGCCGCCCGGGGCGAACATCTCATCGAAAAATCCATCTGCCTCGTAGGCCTCAAACATGCGCATTCTTGGGGTGGAGATCGGATTAGCAGGGCACGGGCCAACTCGGTTCCCATTCCTATCAGATCATCCTGAGGCAAGGAGCAGTGGAAGGTAAAGAGGGGTTTTAAAAAGGTGGTCCGCACAGTCCTCTGTGCGGCCGAAGCCGCTCTCGTAGCGCATGGAAACCCCGACTGCCCCGGCCACCATCCCCGAAAGGTGGTTCGCACAACCGGAGGCGCAGCCGGAGATAGCCCCGCACTTTAATTTCCCGGAGCCGGGCAATCCTCTGTGCGGTCGAAGCCGCTCTGGTAGCGCATGGAAACCCTCACTGCTCCGGCGGCCATCTCCGGGGTCACCCGGTCTCCGACCACCGCAAGAACTGCTTCAACCGCACAGAGGACTGTGCGGACCACCTTTTTTTCCGTGCCGCCCGGTCCCGGGCCTGCTTTGAAAGGCCCGTGGCTTACCTCGAAATTCGCGACCTCCAGACCCATTTCAAGAAGCGCTCCGGCTCGCTCCTCGCTCCGACCGTCGAAACGATCCGGGCCGTGGACGGGGTCAGCCTGTCGATCGAACGCGGCGAAATCCTCGGTCTGGTCGGCGAGTCCGGCTGCGGGAAGTCCACGCTCTCGCGCACGGTCATGCAGTTGATCCGTCCCACTGCCGGCTCGATCATCCTCAATGGCGAGGACCTGGCCCAACTCCCGGCCGGGGAAGTCCGCAAGCGCCGCCTCGACTTCCAGATGGTCTTCCAAGACCCCTACGCCTCGCTCAACCCGCGGATGACCGTCTTCTCCACCCTCTCCGAGGCGATCCGCCAGCGCCACCGCGGCATCTCCCGCGCCGATATGGAGAGCCGCGTGGTCCGCCTGTTGGAGACCGTCGGCCTCGATCCCCGCTTCCAGAAGAAATACCCGCACGAATTCTCCGGCGGCCAGCGCCAGCGCATCGCGATCGCCCGGGCCCTCGCCCCGGAGCCAAAGCTGATCATCGCGGACGAGCCTGTTTCCGCCCTCGACGTCTCGATCCAGTCCCAGATCCTCAATCTGCTCAAAAAGCTGCGCGCGGAGCTGGGCCTGACCATGATCTTCATCACCCACGATCTCGGCGTCGTGCGCTACCTCGCCGACCGGATCGTGGTCATGTACAAGGGCAAGATCGTGGAAGAAGGCGAGGCCGAGGCTCTCTTCGCCAATCCGCAGAATGCCTACACGCAGAAGCTGCTCGCCGCGATCCCAAAGCTGGCCGCGACGGTTTAAGCTGACCGGCTTCAGGCAGCTCGGCCGGAGGTTTCCCTTGCCCGGCCCGACCCCTCGGCCCAAGACTCGGGCATGGATCCTTTCCTCCTCAAAACGCTCCACATCGCCGGAGCCCTCGGCGCATTCGCCGCCATCGGCGCGATCATCGCCGCCGCGGATGAGAAAAACCGCAAGCTGGCCAGCGCCCTCCACGGGATTTCGCTGCTCCTGCTGCTGCTTCTGGGATTCGCGATGCTGAAAAAGCCGCCGATGGACCAGCACTGGTGGCAGGTGAAGCTGGTGATCTGGCTCTTCCTCGGTGCCGCCCCGGCACTGGCCAAGCGGAAGGTGCTGCCCGCCGCCGCCCTGCTCGGCATCTGCGTGCTCCTGGGAGCCGTGGCCGCCTACATGGCCCTCGCCAAACCGTTTTAATCCCACCCATCTGCTTTTTTCACGCCTGATCCTGCGCGGAGGGGAGTCTCCCCTTGCATGCCAGCGGAGCGGGCCGTAATTCTCCCGCGGGCCGATTCGAGATCACCGTTCATGAGCGCCGTCGCAGTTTCTTCATTCCCAATCGTTTCCCGCGTCTGGAAGTCTTCCATCGGACGCAAGATGATCGTAGCCGTCACCGGCTTGGTGCTTGTCGGCTTCCTAGCCGGGCACCTCGCGGGGAACCTGCTGGTCTTCGCCGGTCGCGACCACTTCAACGACTACGCCCAGCAGCTCCACGAGCTCTTCCACGGCGTCGGCGTCTGGATCGCCCGCGCCGGATTGCTGGTGGCGGTCGTCCTGCACATCGCCGCGACGATCTCGCTGACCCGCGAGAACCGTGCCGCCCGCACCGCCTACGCGCATCCCACCACCATCCAGACCACCAAGTCGGCCAAGGGGATGATCTACACCGGCCTGACCATCCTCGCCTTCATCGTCTACCACCTGATGCACTTCACCCTGCACGTGGGGAACACCTACGGCAGCTACGTTGATTCGGAGCATCTCTACGAGGAGAAGGAAGCCCGCATCGACGCGTGGAAGATGGTCATCGACGGCTTCTCGGTGTGGTACGTCGTGCTCTTCTACCTGATCGCGATGACGATGCTCTGCTCGCACCTCAGCCACGGCGTCGGCTCGATGTTCCAGACCCTCGGCTTCCGCTCGAAGAAGTCCGCGCCGATGGTGACAGCCATTTCCAAGGGCTACGCGCTGGTGATTTACCTCGGATTCATTTCGATCCCGATCGCCATTCTCGTCTTCGGCTTCGGCAAAGGGAAGTGAGAAATGGAAAAGTGAAAAATGGAAAATGAAAATTGGGAGCCATGGAAAACATCGAGCTCAAAGCCCGTTGCAAACAATTCGCCCTTCGGGTGATGCGTTTGGTACGCGCTTTGCCGAATGACCGGGTTGCCAATCCAATCGCCAACCAACTCATCCGCTCCGGGACATCGGTCGCCGCCAACTACCGCGCAGCTTGTTTAGGAAAATCCAGGGCCGACTTCATTTCAAAAATCGGAACCGCCATTGAAGAAGCTGACGAGTCGGCCCTCTGGATGGAACTCATCATCGAAGACAAAATCCTGCCCGCAACCAAAGTCTCACCACTTCTGAAGGAGGCCAACGAACTGCTCGCGATCTTCTTGGCTTCCCTCCAAACCGCTCGCCGCAACCAGAAGAGCTGATTCAAGCACTTTTCATTTTTCACTCTTCATTTTTCATTCAGATGGCTCTTGATAGCAAAATTCCGGACGGTCCGATGGACCAGAAGTGGTCCAAGCACAAGTTCGACTCGAAGCTGATCAATCCGGCGAACAAGCGGAAGTTCACCATCATCGTGGTCGGTTCCGGACTCGCAGGTGGCTCCGCCGCGGCGACGCTTGCCGAGCTCGGCTATCAGGTGAAGTGCTTCTGCTATCAGGACAGCCCGCGCCGCGCGCACTCGATCGCAGCCCAGGGTGGGATCAATGCCGCGAAGAACTACCAGAATGACGGCGACTCGGTGCAGCGCCTCTTCTACGACACGGTGAAGGGTGGCGACTTCCGCGCCCGCGAGGCGAACGTCCATCGCCTCGCCGAGGTCTCGGTCAATATCATCGACCAGTGCGTGGCGCAGGGCGTGCCCTTCGCCCGCGAATACGGCGGCCTGCTCGACAACCGCTCCTTCGGCGGTGCCCAAGTTTCCCGCACCTTCTACGCCCGCGGCCAGACCGGGCAGCAGCTTCTCATCGGTTGCTACCAGGCGCTGGAGAAGGAGATCCACAAGGGCGGCGTGAAGATGTATCCGCGCACCGAGATGCTCGATCTCGTGCTCGTGGACGGCCACGCCAAGGGCATCGTCGTGCGCGACATGACCACCGGCAAGATCAGCTCCCATGCCGGCGATGCCGTGATCATGGCCACCGGCGGCTACGGCAATGTCTTCTTCCTCTCGACCAATGCGATGGGCTGCAACGTCACCTCGACGTGGCGGGCGGCGAAGCGCGGGGCCTACTTCGCGAACCCTTGCTACACCCAGATTCACCCGACCTGCATCCCGGTCAGCGGCGACTACCAGTCGAAGCTCACCCTGATGTCTGAGTCGCTCCGCAACGACGGCCGCGTTTGGGCCCCGAAGACCCAGGAGATCGCCGCGAAGGTCCGCAAGGGTGAGTTGAACCCCGCCGATGTCCCGGAGGATGCCCGCGACTACTATCTCGAGCGCAAGTATCCTTCTTACGGCAACCTAGCCCCGCGCGACATCTCATCGCGGGCCGCGAAGGAAGCCTGCGACGACGGCCGCGGCATCGCCAAGACCGGCCTCGGCGTTTACCTGGATTTCCGCGATGCCATCGGCCGCCTCGGCGAGCCGACCATCCGCGCCCGCTACGGCAACCTCTTCCAGATGTATGAGAAGATCGCCGGCGAAGATCCCTACAAGCGCCCGATGATGATCTACCCCGCGGTGCACTACACCATGGGCGGCCTCTGGGTGGACTACAACCTGATGTCGAACATCCCCGGCCTGCACGTGCTGGGCGAGGCGAATTTTTCCGACCACGGCGCGAACCGCCTCGGGGCCTCGGCCCTGATGCAGGGCCTGGCCGACGGCTACTTCGTGATCCCGACCACGATCGCGATCTACCTCGCCTCGCAAAAGCCGGGCGCGGTGAAGACCGATCACCCGGAATTCAAGCGGGTGGAAGAAGAGGTCACCGCGCGGACCAACCGCCTGCTCTCGATCAATGGCAAGCGGACCGTGGACAGCTTCCACAAGCAGCTTGGCGAGATCATGTGGAACAAATGCGGCATGGCCCGCTCCCGCGAAGGCCTGACCGAGGCCATCGCCGAGATCCCGAAGATCCGCGAGGAATTCTGGCAGAACGTCCGCGTTCCCGGCTCCGGCGACATCACCAACATGGAACTCGAGAAGGCCGGCCGCGTTGCCGACTTCCTCGAATTCGGCGAAATGATGTGCTACGACGCCCGCGACCGCGAGGAATCCTGCGGCGGCCACTTCCGCACCGAGCACCAATTCACCGAAGCCGACCCCGAAGTGCAGTCCGGCAAGACCCAGGCCGGCGAGGCCAAGCGTCACGACGAAACCTTCTGCCACGTCTCCGCATGGGAGTACAAGGGCGAAGGTGCTGCTCCGGAATTGCACAAGGAACCGCTGACCTTCGATGCGGTGCACCTGTCGATCCGGAGCTACGCTTGATCGCCGCTTTCGGGGGCGTTCTATGGAGTGCGGCGGTACGGCCTGCCCCTTACCCACATCTTCGTGATGCTTCACGGACGGCTCTACCGCTGGGAGCGCGGAGCCACCGGCCCGCAGAATGGTCCCTCGCTGTCCGCGACACGGACAGGTAGGCAGCCAATCAACGGCGCTTTCCACCACCACCGCGTGATGGATAGCGCTGATTTGGTAGCTTCTGCGGGGCGGAGCCTCCGCGGTCCCGGGCGCTGGCGCGTCAGACGGGACGGAATGTGGCTAACGGACAGGTCGTGCCGCCGCACTCCATATAGCGTCACCCGCCCACTCAATCGGTCACGGGGTTATAGCGCTTCCGCCCGCTGGCAAGCGTCAGCCCGGCAGCGACCAAGCACAGCACGAAGATCGCCCCCCACAGCAGCGGCGGGTTGTATCCATACATCGTGATCCCGAGCGAGGGGCCGACCATCGTCGCGCTGCTCCACGAGATCGACATCACACCCTGGTAGCGCCCGCGCATCTCGTCCGGTGCCAGCGCGGCCATGTAGCTGCTGTTCACTGGCAGGGCGATCATTTCGCCAAGGGTGAAGACCAGCATGCTCGTGATCAGCATGAAGATGGTGGGACCGAACGCGTTCATGCCCATCCCGAGGCCCACGATCCCATAGCCGACCGCCATCGTCAGCACCGGCGGGAAGCGCTTGGTGTAACTGGTCAGCGGCAATTCGAGGAACACGATGAGAATCCCGTTCAGGGCCATCAGCAAGCCGTAGGCCCGCTCGTCCAGCCCCGCGCCCTTGGTGGCTTGCAAGGCGTAGCTGCTGCTCATCTGCCAGAACACGACCCCGATCAGGAAACCCGCGCCGTTTGCCAGCAGGAAGGGCACGTTGGTTTTCATGTGCCGCAGCGCAATCCCCCAGCCGCTCAGTTCCCTGGCAATCCGTGGCCGCGCTTTCACTCCGAAGAACACCAGCGCACCGAGGATCAGCGTCGTCGCAGCATCGGCCACGAAGAGTGCGAAGAAGGACCGCTCCGCCATGAAGCCCGCGGTGGCCATGCCGGCGGCAAAGCCGAGATTGATCGCAAAGCGCTGGCACGAATAAGCCCGGACCCGTAGGTGCGGCGGAATCAGGTCCGCGATCAAAGCTCCCGAAGCGGGACCGTAGATCGCCGACAGCAAGCCGTTCATGAAGGTGGCGCCCACAAACTCGGGGACGCTATGGGCCTGCGACAGCAATAGCATGGAGAGCGCGGACCCGACGCAGGCAAGCAACATCGTCGACCGTCTCCCGATGCGGTCCGCCAGGTAGCCGCCGATCGCGCCCGCGATCAGCGCACCCGCGCCGTAAGCCGCCATGGTGAAACTGATGACCCTGGCATCGTAGCCCTGCCGGCTGAGGTAGATCGCCAGGAAGGGAATCACGAAGTGCCCGAAGCGGTTCACCAGGGTGCCGCTGAAAAGGATCCAGTATTCCCCGGGCAGCGACCGCAGGTCCTGCCAGAGTGTGGTGGGGGGTGTTTCCGGGTTCATGTCATGGCATGGGGCGCAAAAAAAGCCCCGTCCACCGGGATCGGCGGACGGGGCGAAAAAGGGGAAAGGAAAGGGTTATTCCATCACGATTTCGTCCCGCCGCGCCAGCCACTCTTTGCGGACAAACGCAAAGCCGCGGAGGACATGGCCGGTGGTATTCCACATGCCTGGCTCCGCGCCGGCGTAAGCCGGGGACATGGAGGAAGCGGTGGAAGCCGGAATCATGAGAGGGCTGCGACCGTGTTAGATCGGAATGGACAGGTCAATCCGGAAAGTGCGGAGCAACGCAAAGCATAAGGAGCAGCGGCCTTATTGTCGCTGGCACAGGACCGGCGCACAGGCACAATAAGGTCCCTGCTCCTTATCGCTCCCCCCGATTGACGAAACCCCCGATTTCTGCTAATCCTTGGAAGTCCAGACGGGCTCTTTCGCCCCTCCGGTCCGGCGGCCCTTTTCTGCGGCTACCGGGTGGTTCCAAGCTCCGGCACCATTGCAACAGCACGGACGGATACACTCCGCCTTGAAAAGATGGACCGGGCGGTCAATACGGTCCTGGGCGATGCCCCCTCACTTCCTCACGCTGCTCTTCCAAAGCCGCATGGGGGTAAGGGGGCTTATGGATCGGAATAGGCCTCGAAATCAGGAAGAATCTCCTTGGGCGCTCCGGAACGATCGCCTTAGCGACCGAGTTCCTTCGCCGTCCACATGGTGGCTTGGCTCTGGTATTTGTCCCGGACCTGCTTGACCTCCACTGCGGTCACTGGTGAAGCGTCGTTCGACCAGCTCTGGCGGACGAAGGTCACCACATCGGCGATCTTCTCGTCCGTCATCTCGGCGACCGGCGGCATGACGTTGTTGTAGTCCTGGCCGTTGACCTTCACCGGGCCCTGGAGGCCGGCGATGACGATGCGGATCGGCAGGCTCGGGTCACCCGTGACCCAGTCGGAAGCGTCGAGCGGCGGGAAGACCCCGACCAAGCCCTGGCCTTCCGGCTGGTGGCAGGCGATGCAGGTCATGTTGTAGATCGCCTTGCCGCGCTCGTGAACCGCGGTGTCGGGCTTGAACTTCTTCTCCTTCATCGCCACCGGAGCGGCCGGCTTGGCGTTGAGGTCGGCGAGCAGCTTCTTGGCGTAGGCGGTGTCGAGCTTGCCAAGTTCATCCGCGAGCGCCTGCTTGGCTGCCGGATCGCCCTGCGCGGCGAAGCGTGAGGCGACCTGGGAAATCATCCCGCCGGTGCCGGAGCCACCCGCGATTTCGGTCAGCGACACATCGTCGAACCAAGCCGTGCCGGTGGCACCGCCATAGCCGCCGAAGAGGCAGTGTATCAGCAGTTCGCTGCGGTCGCCGGAATCGACGTTGATCGTCACGTTGGTCCAATCGGAGTCGCCCTTCACACCCTTGGTCTGCTCGCCGCCGTGGATGTTCAGCAGCGCGCCCGGGCCATTGCCGGCGGGCTTGAGGTCCTTCGTCTTGATCCAAGCGGAGAGGACGTAGCTGGTGCGCTTCTTGACCGGCACCGTCACCGCCGCCCCGCTGTCGGAATTCTTCGACGAGGAGATCACGAGGCACATGCTGCCTTCCCGACCATCGGGTGAAGCCATGAGCTTCACGCCATCCCGGTCGCCGCCGTAGAAGCGGTGATCGGTCCAGCCGGAGGGTTTGCCACCGGCGACCTCGGAGAAGTCGGGGTTCGGCATCAGGTTCGGCTTCGTCTCCGCGACCTGCTCACCCCCGAAGCCAGCGGCGGCGGCAGCCAGCAGGACGCCGGGGGCCTGGCGGTTGGCGGCGATCTGCCAGGAATCCTTCAAGGTGGTGTCGCCGGAGATCTTCGCCTCGTCGGCCTGCAGCAGTGCGAAGAGCGCCTTGCCATACTCCACGTCGATATCGCCGCGGGACATCGCCACCATCGCGTCGGCGAGGTCGCGCGGGTCTTGGATGCCAATCTTGCCACCGGCGAGCAGCGTGGTGCGCAGCTGCTTCGGCGTGCCCATTTCAATAGCGGCACGGACGGTGGCGCGGACACCGGAGCCGAGGGCGGCAGCGACATGCGAATCCTCAAGCGCACCGAGACCGGCGAGCGCGTAGATGGCGTGCGCGGACTCGCGGCCGCGGGAAGCCAGCAGCTCGGCGAGCTTCGGCACGTAGGCCTTGTTCCCGCTTTCCACGATCAGGCGCTGGGCTTCGAGACGCCAGAAGAGGTTCGGGTGGCTCAGCGCGGCGATGAGCGACTCGCCCCTGTTCGGATCGAGGTTCGGGTTCGCGTCGTCCTTGCTGCCGGTCGGATAGATCCGGTAGACGCGGCCGAGGTTCTTGTCGCGCAGCGGGGTTTCGTAGGCATTGCCCTTGCCGTTCGTGGCGTCGAGACCGGACGAGCGTTTGCTCGGCGTCGGGTTGTGCTGGATGATGAGGTTGTACCAATCGCAGACCCACACCGCGCCATCGGGGCCCGTCTCGGCGCAGACCGGACCAGACCAGGCATCGGCGCTGTTGTAGATGTTGTTGTAGTGCTGGGTCGCCTTGTAGCCCGCACCCTCGCGGGCGATCTCGAAGACGCCGACCAGCTTGCCCGTGGCTTCCGTGACGAAGGCCATCTTCTCCCGCCACGGAGCCGGGAAGCGGTCCGAGGTGTAGAAGGCGTGGCCGGCACCCGCCGTGTATTTGTCGAACTGATCGACCTGCCGGATGTCCATCGAGCTGGGGTTGAAGATCGGATTGTCATCCGCCCGCGGGGTGCGCGGCTGGTTGATCCCGGCCGCCTGGTAATCGGCGCGCGACTGGGTCAGGAAGAAGGAGGGGTTGCCATTCGCGGTCGAGCCCATGATGTCGAAGTCCGCCGTGGTGCCGAGGCCCCAGGTGTTGTTGGTGGTGCCTTGGAGCACTTCCATCTTCGAGCCGTCCGGCTTGAAGCGGAATACCTGCTGCGAGAATTCCAGGCGCTCGCCGCCGACCTCGCCCTTGAAGCCGGAGTAGCCGACGGTGGCGTAGATCCAGTTGTCGTGGCCGTAGCGGAGGTTCGACACACCCGCATGGGTGTCGCCCGTGCCGAAACCGGTGAAGAGGACCTCGCGGACGTCGGCCTTGTCGTCGCCATTGGTGTCCTTCAGGAACAGCATGTCGCCGCCGTTGGTGCAGATCACGCCGCCGCGGGCGAAGACCAGCGAGGTCGGGATCGAGAGCTTGTCGGCGAAGGTCGTGAACTTGTCCGCGCGGCCATCCTTGTCGGTGTCCTCGGCGATGATGATCTTGTCGCTGCCGGTGTTGTTGGCGTGGAGCTCGTTCGGGTAGTCGGTGGTCTGGATGATGAAGGCACGGCCCTTGTAGTCCCAGCTCACGAAGATCGGGTTCACGATGTCCGGCTCGGCGGCGAACAGCGAGAGCTCGAAGCCCACGGGGACCTGCGCCAGCTTCATCGATTCTTCCGGCGAGAGCGGCTTCTGGGCCTTGGTGATCAGCTCGCGCTTGAGGTAGCCCGGCAGCTTCACTTCTTCTTCCTCCAGCTTCGGCAGCTTGAGGTTCTGCAGCAGTTTGTATTTCTCCGGCCCGACGCTCCAGTAGATCGCATTGCGGATCAGGCTGCCGAATTGGGCCTGGTCCCAGACGCGGTGGTCGTGGCCGGCGGCGGTGTAGAAGACGCGGCCCTTGCCCTGCTCGCGGACCCAGGTCCAAGGCTCCTGATCGCGCTTCTCAAGCAGCACGCGGTCATCGGTCAGGCGGTCGTGGACGTAGGTTTCATCCCATGCCTCGAAGCCTTCGAGGCCCTTCATGATCGGGTGGCTCTTGTTGACGTTGGTGACCTTGAAGGTTCCGGTCTGGTGCTCCTTGAAGCGCCCGCCCACGAGATTGATGAACTCCGGCGAGCCGCCGTAGCAGGCGGAGGCGCAGTGGATCGGCAGGAAGGCCCCGCCGCCATTGACGTAATCGGTGAGGGCCTTGAGCTGATCGGCAGGCATCGCGCCGTTCTGCTCCCAGTTCCCATACATCAGCACGCCGTCATACTTCGCGAGGGTGCCGGGATTGAAGACTTCCTCCGGGTCCTCGCTGTAGGTGAAGTCGATCCCCTCGACGCCGAGCTGTTTCTTGATGGAGCGGTAGCGGGTGACCGGATCGTGGCCGGGGTGACTCTTGGTCGGGGCACCAAAAAATAGGATTTCCAGACGCCGGGCCTCCGGTTTCGGCGTGATCAGGGGTTTCGCCAGCAGCGCGCCGAGCGCGAGCAGTGGCAGGAGGATGGAAAGACGGAGCGCGTGCATGAACGTGGATTTCGGTCGGTCCCGATGCGGCTTACAACCTGCATGATCGGGCCGGGCTTTCAAGCTGACTTAGAATCGCGGAGATCGCTTGTAAGTTTGCGGGAGACACTGGTATGATTCCGCCAGTGGAAACCCAAAGCGATCACCGTAAATGGTTGGAAGAGCTCCCTCCCGGACAGTTCCGCCACCTTTTCGACCACCTTCCCGGGACGCTCTTTTTTACCAAGGACCGGCAGGGCCGACTGATGGCGGGCAACCCCGCCTTCATCCGACGCTGCGGCTTCCAGCGGGAAGATCAGATCGTGGGGCTGACCGACAAACAGATCTTCGCACCGCGGATGGCGGAGAAATTCCATCGCGACGACGAGCGCGTGATGACGACCCGCCAGCCGCTGCTGGGGATCATCGAGCTGTTCCCGAATTCCCAGGGCCGGCCGGAATGGTTCATCACCGACAAGCTGCCGCTCTTCGACAAGCATGGCGGTGTCTGCGGGCTCTGCGGCACGGTCCGCAGCTACGAGGAGCAGCGCGCGGCGATCCAGCCCTACCTCGAACTCGCGGATGTGGCGGAGCACCTCAAGGCGAACTTCCGCGAGCGTCTGGAAGTCTCGGAACTCGCGCAGATCGCCGGGCTCTCCGTGCGGCAATTCGAGCGCAAGTTCCGCAAGACCTTCCAGACCACGCCGCGCAGCTACCTGATGCGGATGCGCGTGATCAAGGCCTGCGAGCTTCTGGCCGGGACCAACCTGCCGATCACCGAGGTCGCGCTGGAATCCGGCTTCTACGACCACAGCGATTTCTCGCGGCAATTCCGCAAGCACATGGGCCAGGCTCCGACGGTTTACCGCCGGGAGAAGCGGGGCGGCGGAAGGAAGTAAACGCCATGGGCACCCGCGATCCCATCCAATGCCCGCGCTGCCACGATGGCAGTTCGCTCACCTCCCGTGGCAAAAGGTATCCGCTCTATCCCGCCGGCCTGGTGGTGTTGCTGGGACTGCCCCTCGCGATCCTTCACCAGAGTTCCTCGGCTACGATCTGCCGCTGTGGGAAATGCGGGAAGGATTTCGGCCTCCGCAGCACGCTGGCCCGGATCTGCCTGGTGATCCTGATTGTCGTGCTCATCCCCACGCTACTGATGGTGATGGGCCTGGTGGCGGTTCTCCTTCGCTAAGGGCAAACACCCCACATCATGAACCTCCGCTACTCGACCGACGACGTCCTCACGGCAGACGATTACATCGACCTCCTTCGCCGTGCGGACTTCGCCGCGCGACGACCGGTGGACGACCGCGAATGCATGGAGGGAATGCTCCGCCATGCCAACCTCCTCTGCACGGCATGGGACGGGACCAAGCTGGTCGGCGCGGCCCGCTCCGTCACGGACTTCCACTACTGCTGCTACCTCTCGGACCTGGCGGTGGACCGCGACTACCAGAAGCAGGGCATCGGCCGCGAACTGATCCGCCACACCCGCTCGCGGCTCGGGCCGAAGACCTGGGTCATGCTTCTCGCGGCCCCGGACGCCATGGACTACTACCCGAAGATCGGGTTCCAGCAGCATCCGTCGGCGTGGGTGCTCGGGCTTGGCCAAACCTTGAAATGATGATGCGATGAGCTACGACCTGATGATTGGCAAGAGCCCGCTGGTACGCGATTCCCCATTGATCGTCGGCAGTATCGACATCGAAGAATACCATGTGCTCGCGGGCATCGCCAAACGCCACCCGTCGTGGCTTATCGACAGGCTACTCCAAGTGTTCGACGATCAGTACTACGGCATGGAGGAACTGGCACTGGGAGCCGAGTTGCTCGATCAGTTATTGCTGGAGGAAAAGGAGTCCCGGGAACGGGCGGTACTCTACATGATTTCCGCCGTCTTCTCGATGGCACTCCGCAGAGGTCTGCCCCTGCATGGCGTGGCGGATTGATCTCGAAGGCGTTCACCGGTGAATTACTTCCAATTTTGTGAGACGGGCAAGGGAAGCGCGCGACGCAGGGCGAGATCCACTACGGTTTCATCCTCTGACGGCTCGATTTTCACCACGCAAGCTGGTCGGAATGGCCGAAAGTCGTTACCATGATGCCATAACAGTAGAGCGACCGGCGATGACACCCCGAATTCCAGATCCCCGGCGAGAGAAGGAGAGAGACCTCTCCAGCCACTGCCGCAACACCTACGGGAATAGCGACAAGGCAGCCCGTAGAGGAGTGCGACGGAAGAAGCGGGTCACCGCCCGCGGGGCGCGTCGCGATGACGGGCGTCTGCTGTCAGTGATCCAAGGGGCCGCCGATGTGGAAGATGACAAATGTGCTGCCGGATTACGTCGTCACCCATGCCAGAAGACGAAGTGGCCCGACCAACCTCTCGGCAAAGTTTTGGCGCGCGGTGTGCAGCGGAGGATCCGGACTCTGCTTGCCGATCGTGAACATGCGACGACGCAGATCGATGGCTTCCTGCAGTGGTGCGAGGCCCGTTTTGAGTTGCCAACCGCGAAACGCGTCGCATGGCAGCGCTTCCTCTGCGGCCTGTTTTCATGGGGCTCCGGAGAGCTCCCCTTGCTCACGCTTTCCGAGCAGCGGCAAATCCATGTGGCGCTCAAGGCGTATCGTTCCCATAGCGCGCGCCGGGAATAACCGGCTTATTCATTAATGCCCTCGGGTGATCCGGGCACCTCCGCCGGTCCTCCGGGGCGGGATGATTCTGTGATCCCAACCGGTGGTTCCGTTGCACTCCACCACCGGCTAAGATCCGACCCACCTCCGGCGCTGGGAGCAGGACCGGCGGATTCCCAGCGGCGGCGCGCCGGGAATAGCCTTCGGGAATAGAAGTGGCACCCTTCCCCTCCCCCGTCTTAGATGGCGGCGATGAAATTCTCGATTCTGATGGCGGCGGGTATCCCGCTGGTTTCGCCCTTGATGGCAGCGGGCGTGAAGTCGGGCCACGCGGATGCCGAATTGCTGAACGGCAGCGCGTCTTATCAAGCGGGCAAGACTTTGACCTTCGGCATCCGCCTGACGGTGGAGCCGGGATGGCACAGCTACTGGATCAACCCCGGCGAGGGTGGCATGCCGCTGAAGGCGAAGTGGACCCTGCCGGAAGGTTGGACCGCCGGTGAACTCCAGCAACCGGTGCCGAAGCGCTTCATGACCGGCGAACTCCCCGGCTTCGGCTACGAGGGCAAGGCGGTCTTCCTGGTCGATCTCACGCCGCCCGCGATCGCCAGCGGCGAGGCCCTGTGCAAGGTGAAGCTTTCCTGGCTGACCTGTGACGAGAGTGCCTGTGTGCCGGGCGATGTGGAACTTTCCGTGAAACTTTCCGCCGGCGATGCCGCCGCGGGTAAGGACGCCGTGACCATTGCCGCCGCTTCCAAGAAAATCCCCCGCCCTGCCGAAGGGGTGGTGCTTCAGGTCGAACCGGAAGGTGATACCTTGACCCTCACGCTGAATGCTCCGGAGGGCCTTGACCTCGAAGGAACCAAGGCCTTCCCGGCCACGCCGCAGGTCATTGATGCTGCGGATCCGATCCAATTCGTGCGCACCAAGACCGCTTGGACCGCGAAGGTGAAAAAGAATGAATATGCCGAGGGAGCGCCGACTCTACTCGATATCGTCCTTGCCGGTGGGAAGCTGGAAAAACCTCTGGTGATCTCCTGGCAGGCGAAAAAGTGACCGGATTCCGTTGGACAAGGCGAGTCACCTCGCGACCGTCATCGACGATTCCGGTAATCCCTACCCAATTCAGAAACCATGAAGCATAACACATTCCTCGGCGCCGTGATCGGTGCCATGATCTGCAGCGCCACCGCCTATGCCGCTGAACCGGGCGATGCCGCCCCCGCCTTCACCGTGAAGAATACGAAGGGTGAAGAAATCTCCCTGGCCAAGCAAAAGGGCAAGGTCGTCGTTCTCGAGTGGGTCAACTACGACTGCCCCTTCGTGAAGAAGCACTACGGCAGCGGCAATATCCCGAAGCTGCAGGAGAAGTATACCGCCAAGGATGTGGTCTGGATCACCGTGAGTTCCGCCGGTGAAGGCCCCTTGGCAGAAGCCAGCGGCTTGAGCGAGCGCTCCGAAAAGGAAGGCAACAAGGCCAGCCAGATCGTGCTCGATACCGACGGCAAGGTCGGCAAGGCCTACGGTGCCAAGACCACCCCGGAACTCGTCGTCATCGATAAGGAAGGCAAGATCGCCTACCATGGGGCGATCGACTCCAAGGCAACCACCGAAGCCGGGGACATCGCCACCGCCGACAGCTACATCTCGCTGGCCTTGGACTCCGTTCTGGCCGGCAAGACCGTGGACAAGGCCAAGACCCAGCCTTACGGCTGCGGCGTGAAATACGCCGGGAAGTGACCCCCTGAAGGGAGCTTTGAAGCATGTGATTTGGTATGCCTCCGGGGAAACCCGGAGGCTTTTTTGTGGGGCGGGGGATTTGATTGGTTAGGTGCGGCGCAGCTTTTCGTTTTCGATTACGGGGCGCGCCCACTGGGAGCGCCGCGGCACCGCCCGGCAGAATGGTTCCCCGATACCGCGACACGGAAAAGGCAGGCAGCATGGCAACGGCGGTATCAATCCCGACCGCGGCGTGCCCCCTGCACCAAGGGACCGTTCTGCCGGGCGGTGCCGCGGCGCTCCCAGTGGGGCACAAGGTGATGAGCCATTAAAGGATGGCTGCAAGGCCACGGCAGTCTCCGCGCCGATCACGAGGTGTGAGATGCTTGGAGGGACCGTTCTGCCGGGCGGTGCCACGGCGCTCCCAGTGGGGCACAAGGTGGTGAGCCATTGAAGGATGGCAGCAAGGCCACGGCAGTCCCCGCGCCGATCACGAGGTGTGACTGGCTTGGAGGGACCGTTCTGCCGGGCGGTGCCGCGGCGCTCCCAGTGGGGCCGTCCGTGGCCGGCGGCGTCGGGATTGTGGGGATAACCAACGATCTGGCTAAGGGGCGGATCGGGCTGCTGCGGTCGAAGGTCGCCGCGCGACTTTACCCCGCCTTCGCGACGACACCGAGGTCCGGGGAGGGATCGCGGGCGGGAACGCGCAGGCCGTGGCCGACGAGGCGGGGCAGGATGCAGCCGGTGACGGCGAAGATCACGGTGGCCATGCTCAGGAGCATGGTGCCCATGCCGCCGTAACGCAGGCCGACGATGGCGGCGATGGCGACGAGGGCGGACTCCGCGAACTGGATGCGCGCGAGCCGGCTGACCTGGCCGCTGCCGATCATCATGGCGTGATTCAGGTGCCGCCAGACGTGGGCGACGAAGTAGGTGGCGTAGCAGGCGATGAGGGACCGCGGGGTGTCCGCGAAGTCCTTGCCCAGCCACAGCGGGAGCAGCAGCGGGCCGAACAGGACCAGGCCGCCGAAGGAGCAGATGCCGAAGCCGCTGCCGTAGAGGTAGAGGCGGCGCGCGGCGCGCTTGGCCCAGTGGTTGTCGCCGCGGGCCAGGGCTTCCGCGACGGCGGGCCAGGTCGGCGTGCTGAGCATCATCACGAAGCCGAGCTGCATGATGGTCATCGAGACGAAGATGCCGTAGAGCGCGGTGGCGGCGCGGCCCTCGGTGCGACCGATCAGCCAGCCGCAGAAGTTATACTCCACGATCACCGCGATCAGGGTGCAAGCGGAGAAGGCCAGGCCATCGCTGAACATGTTGCGGGCGACGGGCAGGCGGAATTTCGCAAACGACGGGCGCACCTCGGGATGCGCGCGCCAGAGGGCGAAGGTGTTGCAGAGCTTGGCGATGACCATCGAGCCGTGGACGGCGAGGACCAGGAACCAGACCTGCGGGATGAAGAAGACGCCGACGCCCACGGCGATCGCGGCGAGGACATTGCCCGCGGCACCCCAGACATTGTTGGTGGCGGACTCGAGCATGCCCTCGCGGACGCGGTCGGTGAGATTAAGGACAAAGAGCAGCAGGAACAGCGCGAGGCCGGTCCACAGCGCCGGGCGGAGCGAGCTCTCGCTGCCCGCGAAGTCATCCCCGAAGATCAGGGGCAGCGGCACCCACAGCAGGACGGCGGCGAGCAAAAGGCCGGCGAGAGCGGCCATCCCCGCCATCATGAAGAAGGCGGTGGAGGACAGTTCGCGCGAGCCTCGCTCGTCATCCTGCGCCTTCGCGCGGGAAAGTCCGTGAGCCAGCGCCGGGCCGACCCCGATCTGGAGCAGCGCCACGGTGGCGAGGGTGAAATTGACGGTGGTGTAGAGGCCGAACTCGGCGCGGCCCAGCACCCGGATCGCCAGCGGGATCGAGAGCAACTGGAAGAGCGCGGTGCCCGCCTTCGAGAGGAAGGAAGTGGCGATCGCGAGGCGGATCGAGCGGTCGCGGCGGGCGCCGTGTCCCGCCGTGTCGTCGGCCCTTGGTGCTGGAGGTGCTTGGCTCAAATGGCTGGTGGTCTAACAGGCACCCTTGCGGCTGAAGAAGGTCATCACCAGGATCTGGAGATCGAGGAAGAAGTTCCAGTTCTCGATGTAATCGAGGTCGAACTTCACGCGCTCGCGCAGGCAGGTATCGCCGCGCAGGCCGTTGACCTGGGCCCAGCCGGTGACGCCGGGCTTGATGTTGTGGCGCACGTTGTAGTGCGGGATTTCCTCCTTGAAGCCTTCGATGAGTTCCGGGCGCTCGGGGCGGGGACCGACGAGGCTCATATCGCCGCGCAGGACGTTGAGGAACTGCGGCAGTTCGTCGATATTCCACTCGCGCATGAAGGCCCCGATCTTGAGGCGGCGCGGGTCGTCCTTCACCGTCCAGCCGGGGCTGCCGGCGGCTTCCGCGTCGACCTTCATCGAGCGGATCTTGAGGATGTTGAAGGGGCGGCCGTTGAGACCGATGCGGCGCTGCTGGTAGAAGACCGGGCCGCGGGACTCCATGCGGACCAGCAGGCAGAAGACCGCGATCATCGGGCCGAAGAGCACCATGCCGAGCAGCGCGCCGAAGATATCGATGCCGCGCTTGAGGGCGTTGTTGAGGGTGTGGTGGAGCGGCAGCTTGCCGATGCCGAGCACGGGCATGCCGTGGAAGCTTTCGATCTGCAGGCCGGAGACGAGGATCTGGAAGCAGCTCGGGACCAGCTTGAAGTCCACGAATTCCTTACCGCAGGTTTCGGCGAGGAGGAGCATCTGGTGGCGGTCCATGCAGCCGTCCACCGCCATGATCAGGTCGGCACCCGAGCTGCGGGTCAGCTCGCGGAGGGTGTCGTAACCGCCGAGCACCGGCACGTCGGACGGCGGCTCGGCGTCGAGCTTGCCATCCGGGGGCCGGATCACGCCGTGGACATTGATCTGGTTGGCACGGCCGGCGCCGAAGCGCTCGATGGCGCGGGTGCACTCGTCGTTCCAGCCGACGAAGACGGCCCGCTGGCGCAGCGCGCTGGCAAAGTTATCCCGGCGCAGCACGCAGTAGAGGAACCAGCGCCAGGCGCAGAGCATCACGCAGGCGATCGCGGCACCGAGCACGCAGTAGACGCGGCTGATGGCGGGATCAATCTTGAGGATCAGGGTCAGGCCGAGGAAGCCGACCAGCCAGATCGCGCAGGTCTTCACGATCACGGTGACGGTGCGGCGGATCGCGAGGTAATTGCGCGGGTCGTGGACGCGGAAGTTCGCGAGCATGACGAGCATCATCAGGCCGCCGAAGATCACGTGGCCGAGGTAGCCGCGCAGGCTGATGGCCGGGTCATCCACGCCGAAACTCTGGAGCGAGGACTCGAAACGCAGGATGTACGCCAGCATCATCGCGGCGAAAATCACCGCAGCGTCTCCCACGAAACTGGTGACGACCAGCTTCTGGTGAGCCACCCAGGGGCGGTGGCGATGGCGCAGCTCGAAATTGGCCGGACTTTCATCCGGCGGGTCCGCGGTGAGCGTCTTGGGGGCAGACGACTCCACGGAAGGTGCGGGGGGAGCACAGTTCATGGTTCGGGGGGATAGGGGGGAATTTTTCGGATCGGGGGGATCCTGCCGCGACCGGGGAAGTCACAACTAGGGCGGAAATTAACAGTTACGGACCAGGGCGTCCATTACGTGATCGGGGAGGAGGGGCTTTCGCCGGAACCTCCCTGAGCAGCAGACGAGCCGGGCGCCACCGTCACGCCGGAGCCGGACAAGGCCGGATGGCTGAGGGGGACAACAGGCTCGGGTGCGCCATTTCCTTTGCCGCGGAACGGGCATTCATTCCAGACAAATCCGATCAAATTTCCGCCCGACGAGCGGACCAGTTCAGAGGCCTTCTTGAGATTCCGGCGCTCGCTGGCATTCTGGCGGACCACGAGGCAGACGCGGTCGGCATAGCGGGAAATCGCCAGCGCATCGCTGACCGCCAGGACCGGCGGGCTGTCGATCACCACGGCATCGAACCAGCGGTAGGCGTCCTCCAGCAAGACCGGCAGGCGGGTGCCCGAGAGCAGTTCCGCGGCGTCGGTACGCATGGGCCCGGAGGACATCAGGTAGAGATTCGGCAGCGCGGTGGGGAAGCAGGCGCTGGCGGGCTCGGCCTCGCCGGCGAGGTAAGCGCCGAGGCCGCTGGGCTCGCCATTGACGTGCTGGCGGCTCAGGCCCGGGCGGCGCATGTCCGCATCCAGCAGAAGGGTGCGCTGGCCCTGCATCGCCAGGGAGGCGGCGTAATTCATGGCGCAGAGCGAACGCCCCTCGCCGGGCACGGCGCTGGCGAAGAGGACGGTGCGGGCATTCGGCTTGGCCGGGGGCGGCAGGAGCACGGCGCGCAGGCGGCGGAAGGATTCCGCGACCGGGGAGCCGGGATCGGAAAGTAGGATCATGTCCCCTTCCCGGCCGTCCTGCATCATCGGCAGGCTGGTCAGCAGGGGCGCACCGGTAGCGCGGGTGGCGGCGGCGGCATCGCGGACGCGGCCATCGCGGAGCTCGCTGCCGACCATCAGGACCAGGCCGCCGAGCATCCCGGCGAGGGCGGCCACGGGAAAGAGCACCATTTTCGCGGGCCGGCTGGCCTTTTCCGGGATGAAGGGGGCATTTCCCCAACGGATGGCGGAGGCGGCCAAGGTGCCCGCCATGGTGGCCTCGCGCAGGCGCTTGTCCACGGAGGCGTGCATCTCGCGGGCAGCCTCGGCGGTGCGCTTGAGGGAATCGAAGCGCGCGCGGATGCCTTCGACGCCGACGGCGGCGGTGCGGGCGTGATCGACCTCGCTGGAGAGCTTGCTCTCGTTTTCGAGGGCGACGTGGTAGCTCTTTTCCAGTGCCTCGCCCGCCGAGCGGGCGGCGTCGGCGAGATCCTTCTTCAGGCTTTCCACCTCTTGGGCGGTCTCCTTGTAAACCGGGTGCTTGTGGAGGTAGCGCTCCTTGAGCTTGGCGAATTCCAGCTCCTTGGCCTGCAGGGAGCGGACCCGGGCGAGGACTTCATCCGCCTGGACCGTGCGGCCGATGCCGGCAATGGCGTCGCGGTCCTCGGGATCGAACTTCTTGAAGGCTTCGTATTCGGCCTCGAGGCGCAGGCGCTCGGACTTCGCCTGGGTGAGCTGGGTATTGAGATTGCCCAAGGGATCGCCCGGGGTGCTGGCACCGTCGCGGCCATCCAAGCCGGGGACGGGGTGGCCTTCGCGGAAGGTCTGCAGGGCGTTGTCCGCGGTCTCCATGGAGAGGCGCAGTTCCTGCTCCTTCAAGGCCAGGCCTTCGCTGGCCTCGCGGGCGACGGTCTCCCGGCGTTCCTTGCTCCAGAGCTGGTATTCCGAGACCACGGATTCGACGAGGCGCTTGGCGCGGGCGGGAACGGTGTCCTCCACGCTGATTTCAACCACGCGGGTGCCGCGGTCGAGTTCCACGCGCATGCGCCGGGAGAGCAGGGTCGCGACGCCTTGCTCGCTGGTGCCGGGCGGGGCGAAGTCGGTGGCCTGCTGGAGCTGGTTCGCCTTCACCACCCGCAGCAGCACGGCATTCGAGGCCATGTTGCGCTCGATGGTGCGGAGTTGTTCGAGGTCCTTGTTGTCCTGCTGGGTCAGGCCGTCGACCCTGAGAGGATCGGGAGTGCTGCTGAAGACTTCCACGGAGCCGGTGGAGACGTAGATTTTCGGCGCCTTCTTGACGTAGAGATACATCGCCGCGATGGCGAGGGCCGTCGACAGCACGACGATCCAGCCGCGGCGGACGAGCACGCCGATGATGCGGCCGGCCTCGACCTTCGGCAGGTAGAGCGTGGGATTGGGGCTGGCCAGTTCCGCCTTGGGCGGGGAATGGGTCAGGAAGTGATCCGGTTTGCGGGGGGACGACATGGGCAAGGGGGAGGAAAAATCAGAAGATGCCTTCGGGGACGTTCAGCACGTCGCCATCGCGAAGCGGGATATCGGCGGTTTTGCCGGCGGTGATGTCCTTGAGGTTGAGGGTCAGGACCTGGCCCTTGCCGCCGCCGCGCTTGAGGGTGATTTTCTTGGTATTGGCGATGCGGGTGGCACCGCCGGCCATGCCGACGGCCTCGACCAAGGTGAGCTGGCGGTTCGGGGTGATCTCGAAGACGCCGGGGCTCTGGACTTGGCCGAGCACGGTGACGGTGCGGCGGAGGCGGGCCTCGATCGAGACGTTGACCTGCGGATTGACAAGGTAGCCGTCCTTGAGCTTCGCGGTGATCGCGGCGGCGGCCTGGTCGGTGGTGAGGCCGGCCATCTTGACCGAGCCGATCAGGGGCATGGAGATGGTGCCATTCGGCGAAAGCTGGCCGCTGGTGGTGAGCTCGTCCTCGCGGAAGACGCGGATCTCGACATTATCGAGACGGCCGATGACGCCGGAAGCGCGGGTGGGGGCCGTTTGCCCGGCAGCGCCGCCGGTCAATGCGGCGAGCAGGCCGGCCAGCGCCGCGAGGATCAGAAGGATCTTCACATTCATAGGGGGGTTTAGAATCGGTAGCCCATCTCGACGCCGGTGGCGTGGCTGTCGTAGCCGAGACCGGGGCGATTCGAGCTGTTTTCCGAGTAGCGGTAAAAGAGGCCCATGCTGAAGTCGTCGGTGAAACGGTATTCCAGCGCGGGGCGGATGAAACGGATCTTGTCTTCCCGACCGGCGGGGGCGGAGCCGGAGACTTGGGTGTAGCTAGCATGTTCCAGACCGCCTTCCAAGCGCGCGCTCCATTTCTCGCCGAGGCGCTGGACGATGCCGAGGGCAGCACCGCTCTGGGTGTAATTTTGGCCTGGGGTGTAGGCGGAGGCCTGCTCGCGGCGGTAGCCGTTCAGGTAAAGCTCGGTTCCTTCCTTCGGGGTCCAGCCGACGCGGGCTTCCACGACGGGGGTGGTGTCGGAGCCATTGTCGAAGCTGCGGTGCTCGCCGCCGAGCTCGAGATCCACGGCGATCTTCTGGGTGGGCGTCCATTCCAGGCGACCGGTGACGCGGTGGACGGTCTGGGCGCCCGCGCCATCGACTTTGAAATTGCCGCCCTTGTAGGCGAGGCCGATCCGGGTTTTCGGAGAATAGGTGTAACGCAGGGCAACCTCGCCGAAGCCGAGGCGGGAATCGGCGTATTTGCCGGAGTCGTAGGAGGTGGCCGCGTAGCCGCCGGCGGCTTCCACGCTGATCTTCTCGCGGACGGCCCAGGCCATGCGGACCTCGGTGGCGAGTTCGGTGCGGTCGGTGAGCGCGCCGGTGTCGGCGGTGGCATCGCCGAGCTGGGCGGCGCTGCCCTTCCACGAGGCGAGGGTCTTTTGGCCACGCCAGCCGATGTCCCATTCGGCGGTCTGGTCGATGCGGTCGTTGCTGGAGTGATCCATGTAGGCCACGCCGACGGGCTTGTAGGCGACATTCAAATAGCCACCTTCGCCGGTCGCCTTGTCGCCGTGGCGGTAGGCGATGGCAGGAGCGACCCGGACGACCAGGTCCGACTCGGGACGGGTCGAGCTAAGGTAGATATTGCTCTCGTAGGTGGCGGAGACGACGACGCCCATTTCCAGTTCGTCCTTCCGCACCTCGCCTGCCTGAGGGTCAAAGCGGTAGCCGCCGCGTGGCACGATCCGGCTGTCGAGTTGCCCGTCCAGACGGCCCGGGGCCGTGGACAATACTTCCTCGCCGGATGAGGAAGCCAGCGACCCTGCCGTGTAGACAGCAAGGATCAATGGCACCACCCGGGGGGTTTGGGGCGTGCGGCGGGACATGCGGACAGGAAACAGCGGGCGAATCCTAAAAAATTTACAGGCCGGTGACAAGAAATTTTGTAATACCAAACCTTACGAGATCGCGTAATGCCGCTGGCCGGACTTTCTGATACAAGAGAGTTAGCACGTTCCATCGGTGAGTTCAGGGCGCTCCGACGCCTCTCCTCTCCGGCAGACGAATGCGAAGCCCCCGAAATCGTGCGGATTGCCATCGCCGCGATTTTTCAATATTTTCGCTGCACCCCCTACCCCCCGTCGCCCAGCCCAATGACCGCTGCCCCCCAGCCGCAGGAAACACCGCTTCTGCTCGACCGACTTCTCGCGAACTTTGAGACCCGTGCCACCCGCACGCCCGGCGAGACCGTGATCGTCGCCGGCGAGCGGACCATAAGTGCCGGGGACTTGGACGCCCGCGCCAACCGCTTGGCCCGCCATCTCCAGAGTCTCGGGGTCTGCCCGGGGGTCTATGTGGGGATCGGCCTGGGCCGCTCGGTGGAATTGATCGTGGCGTTGCTGGCGGTGGTGAAGGCGGGCGGTGCGTATGTGCCGCTCGATCCGGCGTATCCGCGCGAACGGCTGGACCACATGATTTCCGCAGCCGGGCTGAAGCTGGTGCTGACGCGGCCGGAACTCGCCGGACACTTCGCCGCCACGGCGGTGGATGTGACGGATGCCGCGCTGGACGAGCTTCCTGCAGCACCGGTGACCAGCTTCGCGACGCCGGACGACCCGCTGTATGCGATCTTCACCTCCGGATCGACGGGCCAGCCGAAAGCGGCCTCGGTCTTCCGGAAGGGATTCGCGAACTTGCTCGATTGGTATCTTGCGGAGCTCGGCGCGGACAACCGGAGCCTGGTGATCAGTTCGCCGAGCTTCGACCTGACGCAGAAGAATTTCTTCGCCCCGCTGCTGGGCGGCGGCTTGCTGGTGCTGGACGAAGGCACGACCTACGATATCTCCCGTATCAACGGGCTGATCCGCAGCCACGGCATCACGCTGGTGAATTGCACGCCGAGCGCCTTCTACCCGCTGGTGGATGCGGATGCGGCGGCGCTGGCGAGCATTCGCTTCGCGGTGCTGGGCGGCGAGCCGATCTCGATCCCGCGGCTGCGTGGCTGGCTGGAGTCCGGAATAGCGGAAGTGGTGAATACTTACGGGCCGACGGAGTGCACGGACATCTGCGCCTTCCATAGACTGCACCGCGGGAATCTGGATGACTTCGGTTTCGTGCCACTGGGCCGCGAGATCCCGAATGTCAGCGTGACGATCCGCGACGAGGATCTGGCGACGATTCCCGATGGGGAACTCGGTGAGCTTTGCATCGCCGGGGCCGGATTGGGCGGCGGGTATCTGAACGATCCGGAACGAAGCGCGCGGTCCTTTGCCTTGGCCGGCGGGATCTACCGCACCGGCGATCTGGCGCGGCGCTTGCCTTGCGGGACTTTGGAGTTCCGCGGACGGGCCGACCATCAGGTGAAGGTCAACGGCTTCCGGATCGAACTGGGCGAGATCGAGATCGCGCTCGGCAGCCACGAGTCGGTGCGCGAGGCGGTGGTGATTTCGAAGGACGGCAGGCTGATCGCGCACGTGCAGGGCACGGCGGCAGATCTGAAGGCGCATCTCGCGACGAAACTGCCAGCGTATATGATCCCCGGGGAATTCGTTTACCGGGACGGCTTTCCTCTGACTCCGAATGGCAAGGTGGACCGGCTGGCGCTGGCTGAGGAGCACCGGCCCCATGCTTCATCCAGGTCTGCGGATGGAACGATTCTCGAACGCATCCTCGCGCTGTGGGGCGAGCTGCTAGACAAGGAAGTCACGGACCCCGAGGCCAACTTTTTCGACCTCGGCGGGACTTCCATTCACCTCGCGGTGATGCACGTGCGGCTGCGCGAGATGACCGGCCGCGATCTGGCGATCACCGATCTCTTCGCCCGGCCCAGCGCGAAATCGCTGGCGGACTTCCTTTCGCCGCAGGCTGCAACCACCACTTCCACCGCCCAAGACCGTGCCCGTCTGCAACAGGCCGGGCTGGCCCGTTTCCGCCGTCCTTCCCCCCGCTGATTGATGAACGAAGAACTTCCCCCACCCGAAGCGATCGCGGTGATCGGCATGTCCGGTCGCTTTCCCGGTGCCACGAATCCGGATGAATTCTGGCAGAACCTGATCGCAGGCAAGGATGGCATCACGCGCTTCGAGAGCCGCGTCGAGAGCGACGGCTCGAAGTACGTCGGAGCCCGTAGCATGTTCGAGAAGCCGGACATGTTCGATGCCTCGTTCTTCGGAATCTATCCGCGGGAAGCGGAGCTGATGGACCCGCAGCACCGGGTTTTCCTGGAGTGCGCGTGGGAAGCCATCGAGCACGGCGGCTACGATCCGCACGCTTATCCGGGCATGATCGGCGTCTACGCCGGGGTGAGCCTGAATACCTATCTTCTGCACAATCTCGGCAAGGCGAAGGAGATGGCGAAGAACTACCAGGTGGCCGAGTACCAGACGATGCTCGGCAACGACAAGGACTTCATGCCGGTGCGCGTGAGCTACAAGCTCAACCTGCGCGGGCCGAGCATGACGATCCAGACGGCTTGCTCGACCTCGCTGGTCGCGATCTGTCAGGCGGCCACTTCGCTGCTCACGTATCAGTGCGACATGGCTCTGGCGGGCGGGGTTTCGATCAGCTTCCCGCAGCAGCGCGAGTATCTCTACACGGAAGAGGGCATGGTCTCCGGAGACGGGACGGTGCGCGCCTTCGATGAGAAGGCGAACGGCACGGTCTTCGGCCATGGCTGCGGCGTGGTTCTTTTGAAGCGTCTCAGTGAAGCAGTGGCGGATCGCGATCCGATCCTGGCCGTGATCAAGGGCTGGGCGGTGAACAACGACGGCTCGGACAAGATCGGCTTCGCCGCGCCCGGGCTGAATGCGCAGGCGGATGTGATCGCGCTGGCGCAAGCCGCAGCGGGGGTAAGCCCGCAGGATGTTTCTTATATCGAGGCGCATGGTACCGGCACGCCGCTGGGTGATCCGATCGAGGTGGCGGCTCTTACCAAAGCGTTCCGCGAGGGCGGCGCGACGGGCAACGGCTTCTGCGCACTCGGCACCGGCAAGACCCACATCGGGCACCTCGATGTGGCGGCGGGCGTGACGGGATTGATCAAGACGATCCAGCAGTTCCGCCACGGGAAGATCCCGGCGCTGCTGCATTTCACCGCGCCGAATCCGCGGATTGATTTTGCCAATAGCCCTCTGAAGCCGGTGGCGGAGGAGATGGCATGGGAGCGCAATGGCACGCCGCGGATCGCGGGAGTGAGCGCTTTTGGAGTAGGCGGCACGAATGCCCACGTGGTGATGGAGGAAGCTCCTTTGCTTTCGGAGACGACCGCGGGAAGGAAGCAACAGTTGATCGTGCTTTCGGCGAAGACGGCGACGGCGCTGGAGGCGATGGCGAACAATCTGGCAGACCATCTCGGGCAGGGACCGTTCGGAGAACGGTCCCTGCCTGACGTGTCCTACACGCTGGCGACCGGCCGCCGCGTCTTTCCCTTCCGCCGCCACATCGTTGCGGCGGATGCCGCGGAGGCTATCGCGAAACTCCGGGAGTCTTCAAAATCTTCGGCCGCTCCGAAGTGTGCCTCGAAGATCGCTTTCCTCTTCCCGGGCCAAGGCTCGCAGTATCCCGACATGGGCCGCGAGCTCCTGGCCGAGCCCGCCTTCCGGGAAGCCGTGGACGAGTGCGCGACCATCCTCCAGCGCCATCTCGATCTGGATATTCGCGAGACGCTCTATCCTTCCGAGGCCGACCGCCCCGAGGCCGAGCAACGCATCCACCAGACATGGCTGACGCAGCCCTGCATCTTCGTCACCGAGTATGCATTGGCGAGGCTGTGGATGTCTTGGGGCATCCAGCCTTCATTGCTGATCGGTCATAGCATCGGCGAATATGTCGCCGCGGTGCTGGCGGGGACCTTCTCGCTCACGGATGCCTTGGCGCTGCTCGCCACGCGGGCGCGCTTGATGCAGGATCTGCCCTCCGGTGCGATGCTGGCGGTCCGCCAGGGTGCCGATGAACTGGTTCTGCCAGAAGGCATTCACCTCGCCGCGATCAACAGCCCGAAGCTTTGCACGGTCTCCGGCGCACACGAGGCTATCGCAGCTTACCAGAGCGAGCTTGAGGAGAAGAAGATCGCCTGCCGCGCGCTCAAGACTTCGCACGCCTTCCACTCCTCGATGATGGAGCCGATCGTCGAGCCCTTCACGGAAGAGGCCGCGAAGGTCCGCGCGAATGCCCCGGCGATTCCTTGGATCTCCACCTGCACCGGCAAGGCGATGGATGCCGCTACGCTTGCCGATCCCGGCTACTGGGCACGGCAGCTCCGCCATGAGGTGCGCTTCACCGATGCGCTGGCCACTGCTTTCGCGGATGACGGCCTGATCTTGTTAGAGGTTGGTCCCGGGCAAGCTCTCGCACCTTTCGCCCGGCAGCATCCGGCGAAGGGCAAGGCGGTCGTCATTTCAACACTCCCCTCCTCTGCCAACGACCTCGCCGATCTGCTCAATGCCGCAGGCGAGCTGTGGAAGGCCGGTGCAGCGCTCGATTGGTCCGCGTTCTTCGCCGGCCAGGAGCGAGCCCGCCTTCACCTGCCGACTTACCCCTTCGAGCGCCAGAGCTACTGGATCGACAAATCGGCTGAAGCCGAAGTCCCAGCCATCGCTGCATCGGCTCCTATCGCCGCAGCACCCGTCCCTTCCTCCCCCCACCCCCCCTGCCATGTCCGCCCCCGCCGACCGCCTTCCCGATCTCGCTGCGAAACTCCGCGCCATTGTCATGGAACTCTCCGGCGTGGTCGTGGAGGACGACAGCGCGAGCTTCACCGAACTCGGTTTCGATTCTCTTTTCCTCACGCAAGCCAGCCAGGCGGTGCAATCGCGCTTCGGCGTGAAGGTGACCTTCCGCCAGATGCTCGGCGATCTGGCTTCGGTCGCGGCATTGGCTGCCTATCTCGACGAGCAGATGCCCGCTGCGGCCCCCGCGCCTACGACACTTGCCGTAGTTACGGCGGCACCCGTCACCTTGCCTGCTGCGGTCTCCAACAGCGGCACCGCCATCGAGCAACTGATGGCGAATCAGATTCAGCTCATGCAGGCGCTGCTGGAATCCCAGCGCGGTGGAGTTCCGGCGGCTGCCGCTCCGGCACCCCCAACCAATGGACTTGCTACGGTGGCGTGGCCCGCCGGTCACGCCCGCAACGTTTCCGCCAACGCCCGCTTCGGTCCCTACAAGCCGATCGACAAGGGCGAGAACGGCGGCCTCACCGCGACCCAGCAGAAGGCGCTCGACGAACTGATCGCCCGCTACGTCCGCAAGACCGCTTCCTCGAAGGCCTACACCGCCGAGCACCGCGAACACTACGCCGATCCGCGCGCCGTTTCCGGCTTCAAGTCGCTGTGGAAGGAAATGGTCTATCCGATCGTGTCCTCCCGCTCGAAGGGTGCGAAGATCTGGGATCTCGATGGCAACGAATACGTCGATATCACGATGGGCTTCGGCACCTACTTCTTCGGCCACTCGCCGGACTGGTTGATCGAGGCGGTCGAGAAGCAGCTCAAGACCGGCATCGAGATCGGGCCGCAATCGCCGATCGCGGGCAAGCTCGCCAAGGCGATCTGCGAGCTGACCAACATGGAGCGCGCGACCTTCTGCAACACCGGCTCCGAAGCGGTGATGGCGGCGATGCGCCTCTCCCGCACGATCACGGGTCGCACCCGCATCGCGTATTTCACCGGCGACTACCACGGCATGTTCGAGGAAGTGCTGGTGCGCGGTGCCTGGATCGATGGCGTTTACAAGGCGCAGCCGATCGCGCCCGGAATCCCGCAATCACTCGTTGAGAACATGCTGGTGCTCGACTACGCGGATCCGGCTTCACTGGAGATTCTCAGGGCCCACGCCCACGAACTGGCCGCGGTGATGGTCGAGCCGGTGCAAAGCCGGGCTCCCGGCCTGCAGCCGCGTGAGTTCATGCAGGAAGTCCGCGCGATCACCAAAGCCTCCGGCACGGCGCTGATCTTCGACGAAGTGGTGACCGGTTTCCGCTGCCACCCCGGCGGCGCGCAAGCCTACTTCGGCGTCGAAGCCGACCTGGCCACCTACGGCAAGGTCATCGGCGGCGGCATGCCGATCGGTGTCTTGGCCGGCAAGCGCGAATACATGGATGCGCTCGATGGCGGTGCCTGGAACTACGGCGATGATAGTTTCCCAGAGGTCGGCGTAACCTTCTTCGCCGGCACCTTCGTGCGGCATCCGCTGGCATTGGCCGCGGCTTGGCGCGTGGTGGAGCATTTGAAGGGCGAGGGCCCACGCTTGCAGATCGAGGTGAGCGAGCGGGTGAGCCGTTTGTGCCGCACGCTCAATGACTATTTCGCCGAGATCGGCGTGCCGATCCGCCTGCCGCACTTCAGCGCCTACGCGGTGATCGAGCACGCGCCGGAACTGAAGTATGCCAGCTTGCTCTGGTACTTCCTGCGCGAGCGCGGGGTGCATATCTGGGAAGGGCGTCCGCTCTACTTCACCACCGCGCATACGGACGAGGATCTGGACCGCGTGGTGCGCGGCTTCACCGGAGCGGTTACCGACATGCAGGCCGCGGGCTTCCTGCCGGTATCCACCGTGGGCCACGAGGCTCCGACGGTCTTCCCGCGCCGCGATGTAGCGCCAACCACCGAGGCCCAGCGCGAGATCTTCCACTCGCTGATGATGGGCGACGATGCGAACTGCTCTTACAACGAGTCGAACGTGATCCGCTTCGAGGGCACGCTGGATGCCGCCGCGCTGCAAAAGGCGCTGGCCGATCTCGTGGTGCGTCACCCGGCGCTGCGCAGCAGCTTCAGCGAGGATGGCCAGCAGCAGATCTTCCACGCCGCTCCGCGCGAGGTGGAAGTCGCCACGCACGATTTCTCCGCCCTGACCGCGGATGCCCGCGACCTCCACTGGTCGCATGCCCGCGAGGACGAGGCGCGCACGCCCTTCGATCTGGTTCACGGTCCGCTGCTTCGCTTGCAACTCGCACGGCTGTCCGCGGATACGCATGAACTGCTCTTCACCGCGCACCACCTGGTCTGCGACGGCTGGTCCTTCGGGATGATCCTGATGGAGCTGGCGCAGGCCTACAATGCCCGCAAGGCCGACCGCCTGCCGATGCTGCCGCCGGCGATGTCCTTCGCCGACTATGCCCGCCTGGAAGTCTCTAACAAGGACTCCGCCGACCGTGTTGCCGCCGAGAGCTTCTGGGTCGCCAAGTTCTCGACCGGTGCGCCGGTGCTGGAACTGCCGACCGACCGGGCCCGCCCGCAGTTGAAGACTTATGCGGGCGCGATGGAGGCGATCACGCTGGATGCGGACCGCTATGCCCGACTGAGGAAGGCTTCACCGAAGCTGGGCGGAACGCTGTTCGCCACCTTGCTCGGCACTTTCGCGACGCTGCTGCATCGCCTGACCGGCCAAGAGGACCTCGTGATCGGCGTGCCTGCCGCCGGACAAACGCGGATCGGCCGCGACGAACTCGTGGGCCACTGCCTGAACTTCCTGCCGTTGCGCTTGAACGCCGCCGCGGATCGCCCTTTCCGCGCTTTCGCCGCCGAGGTGAAGGAGCAGGTGCTGGAGGCTTACGATTACCAGGACTACACCTTCGGCAGTTTGCTGAAGAAGCTGACCCTGCCGCGCGATACCAGCCGCCTCCCGCTGGTGACGGTGATGTTCAACATCGACAAATCGGGCAGCGACCAGATCGCGTTCGATGGCCTCAGCTTCGACGTCGAAACGAATCCGAAGCGCCACGTCAATTTCGACCTCTTCTTCAACCTCGTCCAGACCGACGAGAGGATGATCGTGGAGTGCGAATATAACACCGACCTCCACGACGCGGCCACCATCCGCCGCTGGCTCGGTTGCTTCGAGCAGCTGATCGAGAGCACGATCGCCGATGGCGACGCTGCCCTGCAATCGCTGCCGATCCTCACGCCGGATGAAAGCGCCCGCATCCTCGGCGAGTGGAACGCCACGCAGCGCGACTACCCGCGCACAGCCACCCTGCCCTGCCTGATTGCGGGTGTGGCGGCCCGGGTGCCGGACAAAGCGGCGGTGAGCTGTGGCAATGTCTCGCTGACCTACTCCCAACTCGACCAGCGCTCGAACGCCATCGCCGCCCGCCTGCAGACTGCGGGCGTGAAGCGCGGCGACCTGGTGGGCATCCACCTCGAGCGCTCGACCGAAATGGTCGCAGGCTTGCTGGCGATCCTGAAGTGCGGCGCGGCCTACGTGCCGATGGATCCGACTTTCCCCGCGGAACGACTGGCCTTCATGGTGGAAGATGCGCACATGCCGGTGATCCTCTCGCAGACCACGCTTCACCGCGAACTGCCGTCTTCGCTCGCGGTCGTGCTGCTGGCAGATGAGATTCCCGGCGATGCCTCGGGCTTCACCGCGGTCGAGGCGTTTCCGGAAGACACCGCCTATGTGATCTTCACCTCCGGCTCGACCGGTCGGCCAAAGGGCGTGCGCATCCCGCACCGCGCGGTGGTGAACTTCCTGAACTCGATGCGTCGCGAGCCGGGCCTCTCGCCGGACGACGTGCTGCTCGCCGTGACCACGCTGTCCTTCGACATCGCCGGGCTGGAGATTTTCCTGCCATTGACGACCGGGGCGGAGACCCTGATCGCGACCCGCGAGATGACCATCGACGGACACCGCCTCGCGGAGACCATCATGAAGCGCGGGATCACCGTGCTACAGGCCACGCCCTCGACCTGGCGGCTCTTGTTAGAAGGCGGCTGGACCGGCAAGCCGGGCTTCAAGGCCCTCGTCGGTGGTGAAGCCGTGCCGCGCGATCTGGTCAACCGTCTGGCCCCGCTCTGCGGCGAGGTCTGGAACGTGTATGGCCCGACCGAGACGACGATCTGGTCCACCACCACGCAGGTCTTCGCCGGTGAAGGTCCGGTCCTCATCGGCCGCCCGATCGACAACACGCAGGTCTACATCGTGAACGCCGCGATGCAGCCGCAACCGGTCGGCATCGCCGGCGAATTGCTGATCGGCGGCGACGGCCTCGCACAAGGCTACCACGAGCGTCCCGACCTGACCGCCGACCGCTTCATTCCTCTCCCGAAGGCACTTCATTCGTCATCCGGAAATTCTTCATCCGGCATTTCCCCACTCTACCGCACCGGTGACCTTGCACGCTGGCTGCCGGATGGCTCGGTCGAGTGCCTCGGCCGGATGGACCACCAGGTGAAGGTTCGCGGCTTCCGCATCGAGCTGGGCGATATCGAAACGCATCTCGAACAGCACCCTGCCGTGGCGCAGGCCGTGGCCCATGTCCACGACGGCCGCCTCATCGCCTACGTGAAGGCCGGCAGCAGTGGAGGCGGCGACGGCACCGCGATCTGGCAGGACCAGTGGGATCTGCTCTACAAGTCCGCGATCGACCAATCCGGCAGCGACAAGCTCGACCGCCTGGATTCCGTGATCGCCGGTTGGGCGGGTGCCACGGACATCGACGCGCAGGTGACCGAGTGGATCGACATGACCGCGGCGCGGCTGCGGCAATACGGCCCGCGCCGCATTTTCGAAATCGGCTGCGGCACCGGCCAGATCCTCTCGCGCTTCGCCAGCGAGACCGAAATTTACTGGGCCGCGGACATCTCGCAGGTCGCCATCGATGCCCTGCGCAAGAGCCTGCCGCATCCGCACTTGAAGTTCCTCCACCGCCCGGCGGATGACTTCAGCGAGATCCCGGAGCAGTATTTCGATACCGTGGTGATCAACTCGGTGGCGCAGTATTTCCCCGATGCCGCTTACCTCACCCGAGTGCTGCAAGGTGCCGCGCGCAGCCTGAAGCCCGGTGGACGCATCTTCCTCGGCGACATCCAGGGCAATGCCTTGCTCGCCGCCCATCACGCGGAGATCCTGCGCGAGCGCGCTCCCGATGGCACCACCTGCGCCCAACTCCGCGAGAAGATCGCGCAGCGCCTGGCCCGCGAGACCGAGCTCTCGCTCGATCCGGCGTGGTTCGACCGCCTCGACGTGCCCGGCCTCGCCCATGTCGAGATCCAGCTCCGCCGCGGCAAGATGGCGAACGAGACCACGACCTATCACTACGACGTCATCCTCCATGTCGGTGAGAAGCCGCCGGTGCAATTGGTCACCAAGTGGCGCCAATGGGAGCGTCTGAATTTGGAGCAACTTGAAGCGATCCTTGCCGAGGGTCCGGACGAACTCGCGATCGCCGGAATTCCCGATTTCCGCTTGAACTCGCCGCTCGGCTTCCTGCGGGCACTCGAGCATTCGCCCGAGAGTGGTCCCCTGCCCTTCGCTCCCGGGGTTCCCGGAAACGCCCTGTCCGCGGAGGCTCTCTTCGCGGTCGCGGAGGCCACCGGCTACCGGGCTCACGTCCGCTGGCGCGGCAATGGCAGCGCGGGCCTGATCGATGCGATCTTCCTACCCGCAGGCAGCGGCTGCCTGCCGCTATGGCCGATCCAGGCGACGCCCGCGCCGCTGGCAAATGTGCCTCATCACGACACGCCCTCCGCTCCCGGCGGTGAATTGCCCGGCGCGCTGCGCAAGCACCTGGCCGGCAAGCTGCCGGACTACATGGTGCCTACGTCATTCGTCGTACTCGATGCCTTCCCACTGACGCCGAATGGCAAGGTGGACCGCAAGGCCCTGCCCGCTCCCGGCAGCGAGGAAAAACCCGCCCGCGACATCGCCGCCCCGAAGAACGAGACCGAGCGCCAATTGGTCGAGATCTGGAAGCAGGTCCTCGGTCTGCGTGAGATCGGCACCGGCGATGACATCTTCGAGCTCGGCGGTGATTCGATCCTGATCTTCCAGATCAGCACCCGTGCCACCCGCGCCGGGCTGGCGCTGAGTCCGGCGCAGGTCTTCCGCCACCGGAATATCGCCGCGCTGGCCGCGGATCTGATGGCGGCACCCGAGACCGCCACCGCCGCAGCGACCACCATCCAGCGTGTCAACCGCGATGCCTATCGGCGGAAGCTCTAGGCTCCCTGAATTCCGAGATTTCAAGTTCATCCACCCGTGTTCATCCTCCCCCCACCCTGATGAGCCAAGCCCCGCAAACCCAAGACGCTACCGCCGCCCCTCCGGACGACGGCGCGGAGTTGCTTGCCTTCCCGGCGTCGATCGCCCAGCAGGTCTTCTGGTATCTGGAGCTGCTCCAGCCCGGAGTCACGGCCTTCAACATCCCGATGCGCTTCCGGCTCGAGGGACCGCTGGACCTGCGCCTGTTAGAGCGGAGCCTCTGCACGATCATCGATCGCCACGAGGCCCTGCGCACGCATTTCGAGGAGGACGACGGCGAGCTGCTGCAAGTCGTGAGGCCGGATGCGGATTTCACCCTGGAGGTCCACGATCTCACCGGCCTGCCCGAAGAGGAGCGCCAGACGGAAGCGGACCGGCTCGGCAGCATCGAGGCGCAACGGCCTTTCCACCTTGCCACCGGACCGGTGTTCCGCGCCGAACTGGTGCGGCTTTCCCCGACGCTGCACATCCTGCATGTCACGGTTCATCACGCGCTCTTCGACGGATCCTCGATGACGGTGCTGACCGAGGAACTGGCCGCGGTTTACCAAGCCTATTTCGAAGGAAAGGACTGCCCGCTCGATCCGCCGCCGATCCAATACGGTGACTTCAGCGTGTGGCAGAAGGACTTCCTCGCCGGTCCGGAGATCGCGAAGCAACTGGCCTTTTGGAAGAGCCGTCTCGCCGGTATGGCCGAGCTCGATCTACCGACGGATCACCCGCGCCCGGCGGCCAAGACCTGGAACGGCGAACTGATCTCGGCCCTCTTGCCGCGGGAACTGACCCAGCGCCTGCAAACGATCGCCGCGGGCCATGGCGCCACGCTCTATCATCTGCTGTTGGCGGCTTACAAAGTCCTGCTGCACCGCTACAGCGGTAGCACGGACATCGCAATCGGCTCGCCGATCACGGGCCGGACCCGCGCCGAGTTGGAACCGCTGATCGGCGTCTTCATCAATTCGCTGATCCTGCGTAGCGACCTTTCCGGCGATCCTTCCTTCGAATCGCTGATCCGGCAGGTGCGGGATACCGCGTTAGAGGCGGTCGAGAACCAGGACCTGCCCTTCGAGTGCCTGGTCCGGGCGCTCAAGCCGGAGCGCGACCCGAGCCGCAACCCGCTCTTCCAAGTCAACTTCACCCACCAGCGCTCCTTCGCGAAGGCGGGACGATTCGGCGGCGTCGAGCTGATCCCGATTCCCTCGCGTTCGCCGGGCGCGATCTTCGACCTGCACTTCTTCATGGTCGAGCGCGCCGAAGGCTGGCGCGTGACCTGCGACTACAGCAGCGATCTCTTCGACCGCGCGACCGCGGAGCGCATGCTCGGGCACTACCGGCAACTGCTCGAGAACATCGCGGACGATCCGGCCAAGCCGCTCTCGCAGCTCGATATCCTGACGCCCGCGGAGACGACGACGATCGCCAACGAGTGGTCGGGCATTCGCACCGACTATCCGCGCGACTCGAACATCGCGGCGCTCTTCATCGAAACCGCCCATGCCCACCCGCAGCGCACGGCGATCGAATTCGGCGAGTATTCCTTCAGCTACGAGCA
This sequence comes from Luteolibacter sp. Populi, assembly GCF_040801775.1. Lineage (GTDB taxonomy): Bacteria > Verrucomicrobiota > Verrucomicrobiia > Verrucomicrobiales > Akkermansiaceae > Haloferula. The sequence goes on along the minus strand of NZ_CP161812.1, from coordinate 5,745,068 downwards.
GCTGCTCGCCGAGGCTTCGGCCATCGCGACCGACCTGACCACGCTCGGCCTCAAGCCCGGCGACATGGTCGCGCTCTGCACCAAGCCCGCCCCGGAGATGATCGCCGGCCTGCTCGGTATCCTCATGGCCGGCGGTGCCTACGTTCCGCTTGACCCCTCCTACCCTGCCGAGCGCCTCACGCTCCTGTTGGAAGAGAGCGGTGCCAGGCTCGTCCTGGCCGCCGGGGATTGCCTTGCGGCCTTTGTCCCATGGCAAGGCGGCAGCGTCATGCAGTTGCCGGTGGTCGGCAGCGCCTCGCCCTTCAATGGCATCCCGGAAGTCGCGATCACCGCGGAGTCTCCGGCCTACTTGCTCTTCACCTCCGGCTCGACCGGGAAGCCGAAGGGCGTGCTGGTGCCGCACCGCGGAGTGGCCCGCCTGGTGCGCGGCTGCGACTTCATCGAGATCACGCCGGACGACGTTTTCCTCCAAGCGGCACCACTATCCTTCGATGCTTCCACCTTGGAAATCTGGGGCCCGCTGCTCAATGGCGGCAAGCTGGTGATTCCGTCCTCCGGCACCGGTCTCCAGGATATCGCGAGTGCGGTCCGCGACAAGGGAGTGACCACGCTATGGCTGACCGCGGGGCTCTTCCAGGTGATGATCGAAGAGCACGCGGATTCCCTCAAGGGCCTGCGCTACTTGCTCGCCGGTGGTGACGTGCTTTCGGTCCCGCATGTCCGCCGCGCGCTCGAAGAACTTCCGGGCACCACGCTGATCAACGGCTACGGACCCACGGAGAACACCACCTTCACGACCTGCCACCGGATCACGCCGGCCGATTGCGAGCGACCCTCGATTCCGATCGGTCGTCCGATCGCGAATACCAGCGTCTTCATCGTGGATGAACAGGGCCGACCAGTTCCCGCAGGCATCCCCGGCGAACTCCTGACCGGCGGCGACGGCCTCGCTCTCCGCTACCACAACGACCCCGCCCTTACCTCGGAAAGATTCACCGCCCCCCCGGAGGCACTTCATTCGACATTCGGAAATTCGGCATTCGGCATTTCCCCTCTCTACCGCACCGGCGACCTCTGCCGCTGGCTGCCGGATGGAAGCATCGAGTTCATCGGCCGCCGCGACCATCAGGTGAAGGTCCGTGGCTTCCGCATCGAGCTCGGAGAAATCGAGTCGGTGCTGGCCTCCCACCCTGAAGTCCGCCAATCGAAGGTCGCGGTGCGCGGCGAAAGCGCCGAGACCAAGCGCATCCTCGCCTGGGCGATGCCGGAGCAGGGCAGCCTGCTGGATGCCTCCGCCCTGACGGCATGGCTGGCCGAGCGCCTGCCCGCGTATCTGCGTCCGGATGGCGTGATGCTGGTGGAAAATTTCCCGGTCACCGCGAATGGCAAGATCGACCTCGCGGCCCTGCCCGATCCCGCACATGCCGCTGCCTCGGAGGCGAAACCCTTCTCCGCGCCTACCGGCGATACCGAGCAGAAACTCGCTTCTCTCTGGAGCGAACTACTACAAGTTCCGGAGATCGGTCGCGACGATGATTTCTTCGCGCTCGGCGGCCACTCGCTGATGGCGCTGCGCCTCTTCTCCCGCATCAACCGCGAATTCGGCCGCACCCTGCCGCTGGCCGCTCTCCTCAATCATCCCACGGTCGCCCGTCTGGCCCTGCTCCTTTGCCCGGAGACGGCAGCGACCGCCGAACTCCCCGCGGGCAGGGGCCACTTGGTGACGCTCTCCGAAGCCGGAGCCGGTGCTCCGCTCTTCTGCCTGCATGGCGGCGATGGCGGAGTGCTCTTCTACCGTGCGCTCGCCGAGCGGATGCCACGGGATTTCCCACTGCACGCGATCGAGTCCCTCGACCTGAGCAGCAACGGCCCGATCGCCCCGGCCTCCGTGGAGGAAACAGCCGCGGCCTACGTGCGGACCTTGCTCGCCATTCACCCCGGCGGTCCCTTCCGCCTCGCGGGCTACTCTTTCGGCGGCGTGGTCGCGCACGAGATGGCCTGCATACTTGAAGAGCAGGGCCACCGGGTCGACTTCCTCGGGCTCTTCGACACCCACAATCCCGTCGCCCCCGCCAAGCGCTACTCGCTGGGCGGGCGCTTCAATGCCTTTTGGCAGCAGCAGCATGACCTGCCGCTGCCCGCCCGTCTTGAACGGCTCCGCGAGCGCATCGCCGAGGGCATCGCGACCAACCGCCGGGTCAAGGCGGAAGTCGCCGCCGCGCTCGGCAACGGCCCTGCGGAGGCGCACAGCGATCTGCGCCGTGTGCAGGTCCGCGAGGAAAACTGGCGGGCGATGCAGGCTTACCGCCCGCGGCGCTTCGAAGGACGGATCACGCTCTTCAAGGCGATGACCGCGAGCGACAAGGTTGAATGGCCGGACGACTATGGCTGGACCGATTTCGCCGGCCACGGGCTGGAGATCGTGCCGGTCCCAGGGCGACACCTGACTCTCTTCGACGAGGAGAATGTCGGCTCCCTGGCCACCGCCTTGGCGGGAAAATTAGCATGAAATCCCACGCATCCGTAGAAATGCGTAAAATTCACCCCAAAGCCTTGCCGGAGCGCGAATTTTTTATAGCGGGCTCCGGGTGAAACTGCTAGACGCCCCGTGCTGTTTCATCCCCCCACCACCATGCTTCGAATCAAAATACCCCGATTCGCGCTGCCGATTGCCCTGCTTTCTGCGGCGGCTCACGGACAGTCATACGTCGATCTGAGCTTCTCGAACAACGTCCAGCCGGCGTTGGAAATGTATCCGAACAACTCCACGCTAGGGCCTTATTACAGTTCGGCCCTGCAGATGGATTTCACCGGTGCCGGCAACTACAACGGCACTTCCATCGACGTCCGGGCCACGATGATCGGCCTGACCCAAGGCGAGTCCTCGAACATTGTCGGCGCCAGCACCTACAACTGGGTCGGCTGGATTCCCGACTACAACGGCTCCGCCAATAACGACGACCTGGGTGTCTACTATCGGCATGATGGCAACCCTGCCCAAGCCGTGGGCGGCATCGCATGGACCCTGTTCTTTCTTCACCGGCGGGAGTGACTTTACGACGCCGATCACTTTGCCGGGCGTTCGCTTCCTGATCTACGATCACGACGGCGAGCCCGGCCAATCCGAAGCGATCCGCGCTTTCGGCAGCGATGGCTTCGCTGGCTATCAGCTCAACGACGCGAGCGGGATCGGCGTGCAGGACGAGGGCGATAGCTGGCGTTTCGACGCGGCCGGCGTGGGACAATCCGAGACCGGCCCGGGTGGCGGCATGATCCTCTACTATCACGATACCTCCTCGATCCGCTTCGATATGTTCTCGACCACGAGCCCGCAATTGCCCGCCCAAAATAGCGGGATCTTCGGAGCTTGGGATGGGAATCTCGGCGTCAACGGCGGCGGGACCGACGGCTTCGGCGATTTCGTGCCGGTGCCCGAGCCTTCCACTGCCGTGCTTTCGGCGATGGCCGCGATCAGCCTCGCGCTGCGCCGCCGCCGCTGATGCCAGCACAAAACAAAAGTCTGAAAGACACCGACTACGCCCGGCTGGCGGACTTCCGTCACGCGCTGCGTTGCTTCCTGGAATTCAGCGAAACCGCCGCCGCCCAGGAAGGACTGACTCCCCAGCAACATCAGGCGCTGCTGGCGATCCGCGGCAGCCCGGATGCCGTGGCGTCGGTAGGCCAACTGGCCGAGCGGCTGCGGATCCGGCACAATACCGCCGTCGGACTGGCCCAGCGGCTCGAGCTTGGCGGACTGATCTCAAGGGAAGCGAGCGCCGTGGACCGGCGCTCGGTGCTGCTGCGCCTGACCACGGAGGGCGGGGAGAAGTTGGAGCGGCTGAGCCTGGTTCATCGCGCCGAATTGAAGGAGCTGAGCCCGCAGATGATGGCCCTGTTCAAGAGCTTGGGGCAGGTGGAGTAGCCGGTCGCCCGCGGGGACTTGTCACCGGCTCTCAGCGGGAGCTATTGCCAAGGGACTTCATTTCCTGGATCTCGCCCATGGCGCGATCTTTCACGGGACCTTCCGGAAAACGGTCCACCCATTGGCGGACGGCTTCCGGGTCTTTCAGGAGCCACTGATGGACGATGGCCACCGCAGCTTCCTCGTGAGGCGCGCCGGAGAGAGCCGATTCCGAAAGCATCGCTGCGGCTTCGGCCGGTGCCGTGACTGCGCGTGCCTGGACGAGCTGCGAAAACACGCGGTCACTGCCTGCGCCACGGGGTGACTCTTCGGCCCACGAGAGGGCCGCTTCGAAGTCGGCGGCTGCCCATCGGGTGGCAATCGCCTCCACGATGCCCTGGTGAAGCTGGTTCACTTGGGCGATGCGGATCGCTCCACGCGGGTCCAGCGCAGCCCCTCCGAGGCTGACATGGGTAAGCGCGCGCTCGCGTTCGGAGGGATCGGCCAAGGAAGCAGCCCAGCGTTCGGCCGCGGCCGGTGCCTTGCTAGCCCAGCCTTGGGCCAACTCGCGAACCGCATTCTCCCGGGCGGTGTCTTGCGGCATCGCGGCAATCAAACGCGCTTGATCCCGGAAAGGGTCATGCGTGTCCGGCTCGCGCGAGGCGTGGCGATCCCCCGAGCGAAGATCGCCTTCCCCGGACAGAGCCGCGGGGAAGGGATCGCCGTGGGTGCGACCGGCACGGCCCGGCTCACGGGCCCGCGGAGGATTCCCCGCAGGCCTGGTGAGGAGAATGGCAGTTCCAAGCAGGACAGCGCCCGCAGCCAGCAGAGTCAGCCGTTGCATCCGAATTCGAATGAATGGGAAAGGCCGGGAACCGGAGGAATTCCGGTTCCCGGCGAAACATGTCACTGCACGCGCTCCAACTCGAACTGCTGCCACGCGTTGCCGTTGTCCGGGTGTTGCTCCAGCGGCACGTTGTTGGCGCCATTGCCACCCGGGATGTCCCAGGTCAGGCCGGAGTGCACGAAGTTGAACTTGAACTTCCCGTTCAGCTGCGGGCGGATCCAGAGCTTCTGGTCATTGGCGGCGGCATTGTAGTCCCAAAGATGGCCATCCTCGCCGGCTGCCGTGGAGCCATACTTGACCGAGATGGCCCGGCCCAGGGCCGCAAGGCTCGCTGCCTTCAGGCGGCCTTCACCGCTGCCCTCGAAGCGCCACTTGAACCACGGGTTGTTCTCCCATTGATACTGGATGATGTTGTTGCCGTTGTTGCCATTCCCGCCTTGGACGCAGATGTATTTCCCGGTCGAGGCCTTGATGAAGTAGTCACCCCAGGGTTGCAGGCGCCAGAGCTGGTTGGCTCCGGCCAGCTGATCGAACTGCAGGATCGTGGCATTGTTCGCCGTGCTCCAGTTCGCCACGTCCAGCACCTTGCCGCTGCGGACGTTGCGCAGCATGTACCAACTGTTGCCGGCGTCGATGAGGTCCCACTGTTGCGAAGTATTGCCTTCGTTGTAGTCCCACGCGTGCAAGCGCGCACCGTTGGCCGTCGAGTCACCTTCGATGCAAGCCGCCTTGCCGCTCACCGCGGAGATCAGCTTGAAGTGGCCGTTGGGCGTCGGCTGTAGGAACCAGCGCTGGTTCGGACCATTGTAGTCGTAGCTCCACTGGTTGATCTGCGCGCCGTTGGACTGGTTGCCGGCGATCAGGTCGACCGACTTGCCGCTGTTCTTGTTCACCAGCATGAACTGCGCCTGGGCACCCGAAGGTGGCGGGGGCGAGCCCCACTGATAGACACGCACCCAGTCGACCAGCATCTTCGAGGGGAAGGCATTGTTATCGACCGCGAAGCCCGGCCAGTTTCCGCCGACCGCGAAGTTCAGGAGGATGAAGAAGTTGTTGTGGAACTCGCTGGTGCCATTGACGCCGCCCGCGATGTTCACGGAGTGGAATTGGGCGCCATCGCGGTACCAGCGGATCATGTTCGCATCCCACTCCACGGTGTAGGTGTGGTAGTCGGTGACAGCCGTTCCGGTGTTCCCCGTGTAGCTGGCGTAAACATTGGCGGGATCGGACCAGTGTACGGTACCATGGACGATGCCCTCGGTATTGATGTGCTCCATGACGTCGATCTCACCGCAGGCGGGCCACCCGACCTGGGGAATATTGTCACCGAGCATCCAGAACGCCGGCCAGGAGCCGGTGAAGTTGGGCATCTTGATGCGCGCCTCGATCTTCCCATACTTCCACGACTTCTTACCTTGGGTTTTCAAGCGGGCGGAGGTGTAAGCCTTGCCCCCGAAGTTCTCGAGCTTGGCGGTGATGGCCAGGTTGTTGTTCTCGATCGTGGCGTTCTCGGCGCGGTAATACTGGAGTTCGTTATTGCCCCAGCCGTTGCCGCCGGTGCCGGTTTCGAACACCCAGTCGGGCCCGATGCTGCCGTTGAACTCGTCCGCCCAGACGAGGTTCCAGGATTGCGCTCTAACAGACGCAGTGCCTGCTACCAGCGCGAGCAGCGCCATTTGTATTCTCCCAAGGGTTTTCATGATGAAACGCGTTTGGATTTTTGGTTTTGGGTGGGTGGGTTGGGTTGTATCGGGTTTGTTCCCTCTTCTCCGCCTCAAGGGCCACGTGGCTCCAAGGGCCGGAGAAGTTCAAACGCTGAAGCTTGCACAACGCCACTTCATGCCCCGGCCAAAAAGGCAGGACACGAAGAGCTTGCAGCGTATAGGGCGCACGCCAACAGAAACTCGGAGCAGTGCGATTAACAGGGTTTAGCCGTGCACCCTACCGGGCAAGAGACCTTTGCCAAGAACTCGTTTCATTGAATTGCATTCGCACGAATCAATACGGTGGAATGTTAGAGCAACGCTCATCTTCGGGGCTCAGAAGTGCCGTCGCTGCCGCGATTCTGGTCGTGGGAACCAGACCCGTCATTAGATAATCTTACTCAAGGTCGAACCTACCAGACCAATCTGTTAGATGCCGATCTGTATGACAAACGGGAGCTGTCCGACCTAGATTCTCACTCTTCCCCACCCGGCTTCAGCCAGTAGAGCACCGCCATCCGCACCGCGATGCCGTTCTCGACCTGCTGGTTGATGAGGCTGCGGGAATAGTCCATGGCGGCATCGCAGAGTTCCACGCCGCGGTTCACGGGACCGGGGTGCATGAGCCAGAGGCCTTCGCCGTCGAGTCGCTTGAGGCGCTCCTCGGTGATGCCGTAAACCCTGTGATACTCGCGCAAGCTGGGGAAATACTGGACATCCTGTCGCTCCATCTGGACACGTAGCAGATAGACCACATCGGGCTTCCACTTCATGGCCTCATCGTAATCCGTGAAGCGGCGGGTGTTCTCGGGACCGCACTTCGGGACCAGCGAGCCGGGGCCGAGATAGGCGACTTCCACGCCGAGGCGCTTGAGGATGGTGCTGGTCGAGCGGGCGACGCGGCTGTGCAGGATATCCCCGATGATCAGGACCCGCTTGCCGGTCAAATCGGGGAAGACTTCCTTGATGGTGAAGGCGTCTAACAGACCCTGCGTCGGGTGCGCATGTGCCCCGTCGCCGGCATTGATCACGCTGGCCTTGGTCATGCGGGCGATCATGCCGGGCAGGCCGCTGCGGCCGTGGCGGACGACGATGAAGTCGGTGCGCATCGCCTGCAGGGTCTCGATGGTTTCGCGGACCGACTCGCCCTTGACCACGGAGGAATGCGGCACGTCGAAGTTCGTGACATCCGCGGAGAGGCGCTTGGCAGCGACCTCGAAAGAGGAGTGGGTGCGGGTGCTCGGCTCGTAGAAGAGCATGAGCACCGACTTGCCCTTGAGCGCGGGGACTTTCTTGACGGAGCGGGTGAAGAGTTCCTTGAAGGGAACGGCTTGATCGAGCAGGAGGTCGATCTCCTCCCGCTGGAGCGAGGCGATGTCGAGCAGGTCCTTACGGGCCATAGGTGGGTGAGAACTGGTGGTTGATACCGAAGGCGAGAATGAGCACCGCGAGGATGGCGATGAAGCCGGCGTGGTGGCGCGAGCGCGGCTTCTTCCACGCGAACCATCCGGCGAGGAGCAGGCCGACGACACTGAAGCCGGCGAGCAGGCCGAACCCGAGGGTGCCGAGCCAAGGCTTGCGGGAAAACTCGGCCATCGCGATGGTCGGGAACTCGGGTGAAGGAATCTGCGGGGCCCACGCGGCGAGCCAGCCACAGAAGGCACCGCACAAAGGCAGCAGGTAGCCGAGGGCGGTAAAATACCAGGGAGCCGTGAGATCGAGAATGTGGCTGATCGCCTGGTCCGGTGCCGCGGCTTGGACGCGGCGCATCTCCATCAACTCCCGGTCATTGTGACGACGCTGCGGCAGCGCAGGAGCGTCAATGCGGACGATGGCGACGGCGGGGTCCAGAGGCTTGGGCTCAATGATGCCTTGCTCGGACTTGCGAAGCGAGCGGACGGCCTTGGGCTGGCGAGGGACGATGGTCGGCAGGTCTTCCCCGACGGGGGGGGATTTGAGATCCGAAATTTCAGATTTCAGATCTGAGATTTCAGATTTGAGAGGGGCGTGGCCGCTAGCGGCCTTCCTTCCGAAAGATTCCAGCTCTGAAATTTGAGATTTTGGATCTGAGATCTCAGGTTTCGGATCTGAAATTTGAGATTCAAGATTTGAGATCTCAGGGTCCTCGGTGGCCTCTGCCACTTCACCTTCCGCGGCAGCCGCGCCGGGAACGCCCATGGCCTCGCGGAGTTTCGCGATTTCCTCGGCGGTTTTCCGGCGTTGGGGAAGCATGGCTGGGCTACTCAGGGGTTCGTTCGACGACTTCGATCTTGTCCTCTCCATCGCTCGCTTCCAAGGAAACATGCACGTGATCGTGTCGCGCGGTTTCCAGGACGATGCCGGTATAGTCCGGCTGGATCGGCATCTCGCGGTGGCCGCGGTCGATCAGCGTGGCCAGCTCGACCTTGGCCGGGCGGCCGTAGTCGGAGAGCGCATCCAGAGCGGCGCGGATGGTGCGACCGGTGAAGAGCACGTCATCGACGAGGATGATGTGCGCGCCATCGACGGTGAACGGGATGTCGCTCTCCTGAAGCTTGGGGTTCTCGTGGAGGTGCTCGTAGTCGTCCCGGTAGAGCGAAATGTCGAGCACGCCCATGGCGAGTTCACGGTCTTCCTCGGCGAGGCGGTTGCAGACGCGTTCGGCCACCTCATCGCCACGGCTGCGGATGCCGACGAGGGCGATGGGTGCGCCAGCGGTGCGCTCGCGGATCGCGGCGGCAAGGGCGGCGATGCCCTGCTCGATGTCATCGGGTCCGAGGATGCGGCTCATGAAGTGTGGCTCAGTGAATGACGGATCGAGACAGACGATTCAGCCTTCAAAGTGGAGGATGCCGATGTCACGGCGGCGTTGCGAGCCGGCAAAGCTGATTTTGTCAGCCGCGGCATGGGCGGCGGCGACGGCCTCCGCACGGGTGGTGGCACCGGCGACGGCGGCGAGAACCCGGCCGCCGTTCGTTTCCCAGCGCCCCGCCGGATTGAGGCGGGTGCCAGCGTGATAGACGCGGTTTTCCGCGGGATGATCGAGGCCTTGGATCACATCGCCGTTGCGGGAACTTTCGGGATACCCGGCGGAGGCCAGGACCACACAGACGCTCCAGCCTTCGTCGAAAGAAATCAGTTCGGGCTTCAGCTCGCCCTTCGCCCCCGCGAGACAGAACTCGGCAAGATCACCCTTCACCAGCGGCATCACCGCCTGGCACTCGGGATCGCCGAAGCGGCAATTGTATTCGATGACCTTCGGACCCTGCGGCGTAAGCATGAGGCCGAAGTAGAGGAAGCCTCGGTAGGGCAGGCCTTCCTGGCGTAGCCCGGCGACGGTGGGAGCAACGACATCCCGCTCGATCTCCGCGAGCAATTCCGCGGGGATCAATTGGCGGCTCGCGACCGCGCCCATGCCTCCGGTATTCGCCCCGGCATCGCCCTCGCCGATGCGCTTGTAGTCGCGGGCGGGCGTGAAGATCAGATAATGGTCATCGACGATCGCGGCGAAGATCGAGACCTCCGGACCGGTGAGGAATTCCTCCACCAGCACCCGGCCGGGGCCGAAGCGGTTCTGCGTGAAAACCTCGTCGAGGAAGGCCGCCCCTTCCCCTTCGTTCATGCAGACGGCCACGCCCTTGCCCGCGGCCAGGCCGTCGAACTTCAGGACGGTCGGGTAATTCCCGGCGATCGCGGCGCGGGCTTCCTCAAGGGTCGCCGCGGCAGTCGCAGAGGCGGTCGGGATGCCGTGGCGGAGCAGGAATTGCTTGGCGAATTCCTTGCTGGCCTCGAGCTGGGCCGATTGGAAATGCGGGCCCCAGCAAGGGATCCCGGCCTTCTCGCAGAGATTGGCCAGGCCCTCGCCCTTCACCAGGTAGCTTTCCTCGCCGGCGATGCAGAGGTCGATCTCGTGGACTTCCATCCACTCGACCAAGGATTCGAGGCCCTCCGCCGCCACCGGGCGGGCGAGCAGGTGAATCGCATCGCTGCCGGGGAAGCAGTACAAGTAGGGAGCAGACGGGGATTCCGCCAGCGCCCTCACCAGCGCGTGCTCGCGCCCTCCCTTGCCCACGACGACGATTTTCATTTCCGGGGCGGTTTTGGGGGGAGCCGGGGGAAGTTCCAAGTGAGAAGTTCATTCCCCCTACCCGCGAGCAAGGCCATCTGCCCGCGATCCAACAGTTGATTCTTCCTAAATATCAGCTCCACTTCGTTTTCCCTCGCATCGTGGTGCAGCTCAGATAGGCGGTTCCCATGCCAAAAATGGCTCTACTGTTGGGCACGCATGCGCTTTGCCTCCTCAGCGGCGGCATCTTCCTCTACTTTCGTCCTCCGCTTGGAACAGCCCCCGCGGCAAGCGCAGAGCGCCAAGCCGAGGCTCCCATCGTCATCAGGGACCCCATCTCAGCCGAGAGCGCCGCAATGGCCACCCAGGCGATCGCCTATGCCCGGGGAGCCCCCACCGGGTATGACCCTGTGGAGGCGCTCCGACTCGCCAATCAAATGGCTCCCGGCGAGGGCGAAAAGCAAGTCCGCGCCCTCACGGAGGACGGAGTGCTCGGGATCCCCCCCGGCGCGAAATCCGCCGCGGCTTATCTTGCGTGGTTTCGCGAGAATCCGGAAGCCGCCCTGCACTTGTATCTCGGGACCAACCATGTCCGGAAGGAGCTTCTCGCCCAAGCACTGGAGCAGATCCCGCTGCAGGAGCACATCGCCTTGGCTAAAAAGTTCCCCCTCTTCTACCGCGGCTTGTCCAGACTCTACGAGTTGCTCGCGCCGCGTCTCGCGGCGCTCGATGCCAAGGAGGCCGCCGCCTTGATTCAGGGGAACTTCTCCACCTCCACGCCAGGCGACCCGATTCGTGACGTGGTCCGCGCTTGGCCATCGGACGACTTTGATGGCTTGGCCGATCTTGCCATAGCTGCCAAGGACCCGGCTCTTGTGATGCTCGTTCTCGAGGACGAGAAGAACGGGAGGAAAGCCTATCAACTCTTCCGGCTCCTGAAGTCGCGGGGCTACCTGCCAGCGCTCTCCGAGAAGGGCCCATACACCGAGCACGGCCTGCGCCGGCGGCTCTGTCTGCATGCGGGGCCGGAAATGCCCCTGGATGAGCGTATTGCCGAAAGGGGCTGGGCTTGGGGACTGAGCAAGCCCTCCGCCGTAAATCGCGAGGCTGCACTCGGGCTATTCGCCCTTTGTGACGTCCACAACTCCATGAATAGCGGGCACGACCTACGCCATGCCTTCCGCCACGGCGTCATGACCGCGGAGCAAGTCCTGGCTGCGGTGGAGACAGCCCTCCCGGAGCTCACTGCGGCTGCC